>JAQVWR010000004.1 GCA_028709605.1 Proteiniphilum sp. | reverse complement strand
CAAGATCATCACCCTGCAGTCGGGTAACCTGCTCAAATCGCACCGCAACTTCAAGGAGAATTATGCCAAGGCGGGACCCGATGTGAATGCCAAGACGCTGATCCGGCAGGTCACGCTGAACCTCTGAATACACATGCAGGTTGTTGAAAATCCACTTCAACAACCTTCGTGTGTATATTGATGTACAAGGGTAATATTCTTATCGCTTTGATGGATTGTGCAAGTGAAGAGAAGTGAAGAACCGGATGATACATAAAAAAAGTTTGCCCTTTTGGAGGGCAAACTTAATTTTTATCAGAATGTGAATCTGCAGAAATTATTTCTGCTGCAGGCCAATTTTCAACTCGCGACTACCGGAGAGATTCACCTCCATGGTGGCCGGCTCATAGGAGATCAGCTCCACCACAACCGAATATTTGCCCGGTTTCACACCATTGATGGCAAAATTTCCGTCCAGATCAGAATAATATTTTTTCCCATCCATCACGATGGCAGCACCTGCCAGCGCTTCATGATTCTTTTCGTCTACAACCGAACCGGTCAGTTGCAGCGACTGCACCATTTCAACCGGAGCAACCGGCTGCGATTCCTTTTCTTTCTTCACCTCATTTGACTCGGTGCCGGCCATGGCCGTCAGGGAGATCAGCAGTGAGGATGCAAGCAACAACAGTGATTTCATACGATTCATTGTTTTAAAAGTTCTTTAACTGATGCAAAAGTACATTGATGTCACCGATAAAGCGGTTACGAATCAATGAAGTTTTTGTTACATTTTTGATTCAACTCGATGCGGATCAATAACTTTTCTCATCCAGAAGCTCACCCTTTTCATCCCACATACGCCAGAGACCGATTTTCTTGCCCTCCCGGTAGTTCATCTCGTAACGTAGCTTTCCCAGCTCATCCCAGATGCGCCAGGTACCGTGCTTCTGCCCGTTCTTGTACTCCGCCTCAGATAGTATTTGTCCTGAGAGGTCGTAACTCCTCCACAATCCGTGCATCTTCCCGTCCTTGTAGGAGCGTACCTCCTGCGGTTTGCGGTTTTCAAAGTAGACGATATAGGGTCCCTCCGGCATGCCGTCGCGGATCTGTATCTCCAGCTTCAACGTGCCATTTTCGTAGTATTCCCTGTAATCGCCAGTATAGAAACGGGTCTGTGTCTTGTCGGCATAATAATAACCGTTGCTGTAGTAGATGACCGGGTCGGAATGATTCTGATCCTGTGCGGTCAGTACAACAAAGAGGAAAAGCAGGATAAGGGTTGTTTTTGTTCGCATGTCTGTCTTGTTATCAATGAGGAATATCCCGCTGCATATACACCGCGGGATATTCAGAGAAAATCAAATGAAAGGTAGTCTGTTTACTGAAACCATACCCAGGCTGAGATATCCAGTTTGCCCTTCTGGTAGGTCCCTGTGAGTGTGGCTGCTACTCCTTCGATCAGCACGTTTGTCAGCGGGCCATCGTTCGACATATCCACCAGCTTGCTGTATCCTTCCAGATAGACATTGGTCATGGTAGCGCCTGACTGTTTCTTAAACTGCAGAGCAGTCCCGGATGGAGCCGAAGCATGGCTGTTGACTGCAGTGAGGTTGACAATCTTCGGGTTGTTGTTGACTCCATCTGCTTCCACCACAGTGGAGAAGCCATCGATGGTGTGCTTCACGTAAGCATTTGTCACCGTGCCATTCCACCCTTCGGTCCAGTCGATCGCATCATCCTCGTTGTTCTCCAGGTAGAGGTTCCGGGCCGATACCGTGCCGCCGAAGAACTCCACACCATCATCCGCACCGTTGATGATGGCCACATTGCTGATCTGTGTAGCGCTACCCACGGCATAGAGGGTAAGGCCGTTATATTCCGATTCGGTGTTGATCTTGGCACCCGATCCCTTAATCACCAGGTAGCTGATGCTTCCCGAGTTGTCATCATCTTTGGAGCCGCCATACTTGAAGTTACCCACCTCGGCGGTGGCATTGACACCGGCAGTGGTGGTAGCCTGTCCGCAGATGGTCAACCCACCCCAGTCCTGCGGCTGAGCATTGGGAGAAGTCATCACCACCGGAGCGCCAGCGGTACCGTTCACATTGATCTTACTGCCCATCATCACGGCAATGTAGGTCTCGGTCTCCTTTCCCTGAGAGGCAACTGCCAGGATGCGGGTACCGGCCGGTATGGTGAGCGTAGCACCGCCCTCCACGATGAACTGTCCTGTGAGGCGGTAGCTGATACCGGCATCGAGTGTATAGTTTTCTTTCAACACACCCTTCATTTCGCCGCTCTCGAGCAGTTCTACTGCCGGATCGGTTTCGGGTAATGCATCTTCACTGTCACAATTTACGAACAGGAAAAGCGATGCAAAAATCATCATCATCAACGAAAATCCTTTAAAGAACACATTTTTTTTCATAATCCTCATATTTTACGATTGGTTTATATTCCTTTTTTACTAGAATGTATAGTTGACGGACAGTTGCATACGCATTCCTTTACGGTACGACTCCACCACAAGGTTTTCCACCTCACGACTGTTCAGGTCGCACAGGTTCTGCTTCATCTGCATCTCCGGGTTCAACAGGTTGCGAGCCAACAGCTTCACCGTAAGGTGATCAGTAAGTCCCTTGCTCACCACCGCATCGAGGGTGATCACCCCCTTCTCGATGATCTCATCGTTGTAGAGATAATCCCTGTTGTTTGCATCCTTGGGACTGCCCATGGCATAGATCCTGTCGGAAGAGTAGTTGCCCGAGAGAGAGACCTGCCAGTTTGCCGGCAGATGAGAATAACTCAGGGTGAGATTGGTGATCAGCTCTGAGGCACCCTGCAGTCCCGAGCTGGTTTTGTTGTTGTACTGATACGCTTCCAGCAGGTCCTGCGAGACCCACATGCGGGTACCGTTCAGGATCATACGCAACGACTGCAACTCATTCTTGAAGAGGTTGAACCTGGCCTCCGCCTCCAGCCCCATCACCCCCGCCTGTTTGCCGGTGTTGGCATAGATCAGGTAACCCGCCCCGCCGGTCAGCGATGTGATGTTGATCGGATCCTCAATCTTCTTGTAGAAGGTGCCCAGGGAGATCAGCTCATCGGTCGACTTGAAATACTCCCACTTGAGATCCGCATTCCAGTTGCGTGATGCCTTCAACTCCGGGCTACCCTGTATCAGGGTACTGTTGGGTGAGGTGTAGGCAAAGGGTGCGATCTCCTTGAACTCAGGCAAGGTAATGGTCCTGCTGCCGGACAGACGCAATCCCTGTTGTTCCGAGATGTGATAGCGAAGGTTGACACCCGGGTAAAACTGCTTGTATTCTTTCCGGATGCTGGGCTCCCGCAAGGGGTCATCGTTGTTGATGTCCCACTCTACATCCATCCGGTCATACTCGTAACGCACGCCGGCGTTTCCCTCCAGTTTACCGTGACTGAATCCCAACCCGACGTAGCCAGCCAGCGCCTGTAACGTAGCGTTGTAGAGATCCGGCGGAAGCGTTTTGATCTTTGAGGAGGCGAAACCGGGATCATTGAAGAGGGAGGAGAGGTCATCCACATTGTCGTCACCCTTACGAACCCCCATCATCTGCACTCCCACAAACTGGTTGCTGAAATCACGCTGCTTGTTGCGGTAGTTGATGCCGTATTCCAGCTTCCAGGGGTGACCGCCGACAGCAAGGTCGAGCTTGTTACGGATATAACCGTTAAGCTCCCGGTCGTCGATCTCCTGGCTTGATTTTCGATTCTCAAAGTCGGCGATGCGGTAAGAGAAGTAGAGGCTGCCCTGGTCGAAGCCGGTGTAGTTCCTAATCCTGTTGGGTTCATCGGCAGCGATGAGGTTGTAGCCGAGGCCCCACTCCAGGCGGTTGCTGTCTGAGAAACGATGGTCCCCCAGCAACTGGTTCACCAACACCATCGTGGTGCGGCTGTTCATGTCGCGGGTAAAGAAGGAGTCAGAGATCTCATCCATGTCGAACTTATAGCCATTACCATTGCGGCCCTGTTCATAGACCTGATCGGTGAGCTTATTGATGAAGAGAAGATTGTAGTTGATCTTGTCGTTGTTGTTGAGGCGATAGGCCAGGTTAATCAACCCGGTAAGGTTGGCGCTGCTGCTCCAGGTCTCGGTATCTGAGAAGTCGGTGTACACCGTGTTGGAATTGAACCGCCGGTAGACGCCGGTGGTGTATGAGTGATCGCTTTTGTAGGAGAGGGTGTAGAAAAGTGTCAGATCTCTCTTCCAGAGAATAAACTCTTTCCCGCCGGTGGAGGTGAACCCGAAATCGAGAGGGATGCTTTTCCCACGGGGATCCCACGACTGTTTGGTGATGGCATCCACGAGGTTATACTCCCTTCTGTAAAAAGTGAGCAAGCTGTTCTGCAGGTTGGGGGTGACGCGGAATTTACTGAACTGATTGTTAATCAACAGGCTGGAGTTAAACCCACCCTGCATTTCCAGGGTGAACTGGTCGACAAACTCTTTCGAGACAATGTTGATGTTGCCGCCGGTCTGATCGGCGTAACCACCTGTGCTGTAGGTCTTGGTAATCCCCACATTCTGGATCACACCGGTGCTGAAAAGAGCGAGATCGATGTTTTTCCGTTCCACGTCGTCGGAAGGTATCGGCAGGTCGTTCATGGTGGTGGAGACATAGCGGTCGCCCAGCCCGCGTACATAGACCTCTCCCGACCCTTCGCTCTTCACCACGCCGGTGATCTTGCTGGTGGCCGTGGCGATGTCGGAGACACCCTGCATGGAGAGCTGCTGGGCTCCCACGCTCTCACGGATCACCGTAGCGTTCTGCTGATCCCTCATCAGGATCCGTTCCGATTCCAGGCGGGGTGTTGCCACTACCACCACTTCATCGAGGCTCACCTCATCGGTCTCCATGGCGATCTCTAACAGTGTCTCCTTTCCTCCTTCCACCTTAACCTCTGTGATTACCAGGGGGCGATAGGCGATGTAGGTGGCACGAAGCGAGTAGATTCCTTCCGCCATGCCGTTGATGACAAAGTTGCCATCCAGGTCGGCAGCAGCCCCGGTGGTGGTGCCCTCCACCAGCACGGATGCACCAATCAGGGGTTCACCTGTGGAACCATCCACGATGCTGCCTTTAATGGATCCCGTCTGGGCCACTGTTGCCAACAACGTTGTCACCAGGAAGAGGGTGACCATTGATAACCGTAACAAATATCCTTTCATCCGATTCATATTTCGCGGCAAAGTTCCTTCATTAATGTTACAGAGCGGTTACAGTTCGGTGACGTTATTGTTAAGTTTTTCACGGGCACAAAAAAAGCGGGATGTTACTCCCGCTCAGATAATAATGTAGGTTCTGTCCGCTCAATATCTCGGTTTCTGTTTCTTCCCCTTGCCGCCGAAATCCTTCTCATAGAACTTCTTCTTTCCCCTGGCGGCCTGATCCTCCTCCTGGGCCAGGTGGACCTGCAGCTTCCGCTCGTCGACATACATCCCCTTGAACGACTTGACTACCTTCGCAGCCAGCTCCTCGGGTACCTCGAAGAAAGAGAAGCTCTTCAGCAGGTCGATCCGGCCTATGGGAACCTTCCCTTTCACATGATCGTTGATGAAGCCCATCAGCATGGCGGGGTTGATGCCGTCCATCTTTCCCACGTTGATGAAGAGGCGGGCATAGCCCTTCTCCGGCTGGCGGCTGCCGCTCTCACGTCGGTTCCCCCTCTTGCCCAGGTAATCTCCCTTCTGTCCGCGCGACGATCCCTCCTTCGGCTCATCGATCTCCTCCGCCTGCTGATAGTAGTCGATCAGCCGGTTGAACTCGAGTGACACCATCCGCTTGATGATATCCTCTTTCTCCAGCCACTCCAACTTGCGGAAGATGGAGGGGAGCAACCGCTCGATCTCCGCCTCGTTCACCTTCACCTTCTCGATCTTGTCCACGAAGTTGAAGAGCTGCTTCTCGCAGATCACATCCCCCTTCGGAACCTCCCGCTTCTCGAACTGCTTATTGATCAGCTTCTCGATCTGTACCACCTTCCCTTTCTCTTTGGTATGGATGATGGCGATCGAGGTGCCGGTCTTGCCGGCTCTGCCGGTGCGGCCGCTGCGGTGGGTATAAACCTCGTAGTCGTCGGGCAGGCCGAAATTGATGATGTGCGTCACGTCATCCACGTCGAGACCGCGTGCCGCCACGTCGGTAGCCACTAACAGCTGCAGGTTGTGGTTGCGGTACTTGCTCATCACATAGTCACGCTGTGCCTGCGACAGGTCGCCATGCAGCGCGTCGGCATCGTAGCCGTCCTGCATCAGCTTGTCGGCGATCTCCTGCGTCTCCTTGCGGGTGCGGCAGAAGACAATGCCGTAGATATTGGGGTAATAATCCACAATCCGCTTCAGAGCGAGGTACTTGTCTTTGGCGTGCACCATGCAATAGAGGTGGCGCACATTCTCAGCCCCCTCGTTCTTGCGGCCGATGGTGATCTCCAACGGATCATTCATGTACTTGCGGGTGATCTTCTCAATCTCCTTCGGCATGGTGGCCGAGAAAAGAAGCATGCTGCGGTCGTCGGGCAGGTGCGACAGGATCTCATCGATATCTTCCAAGAAACCCATGTTAAGCATCTCATCCGCCTCGTCGAGGACCATGGTGTGGACATCGCCCAGAGAGACCGTCTTGCGTTTGATCAGGTCGATCAGTCGCCCGGGAGTGGCCACGATGATATGGACCCCTCTCCTGAGGGTACGGATCTGGCTGTCGATGCTCGAGCCACCGTAGACCGGCAAGATCTTGATATCCTCCACGTAGGCAGAGAAGTCGGTCAGGTCGCCCGCAATCTGAAGGCAGAGCTCTCGCGTGGGGCAAAGAATCAGCGTCTGCGGGGAGAGCTGCTTCACGTTGATCTTCTGGATCACCGGGATGCCGAAGGCGGCGGTCTTGCCGGTTCCGGTCTGCGCCAGTGCAATGATGTCGCGGGTGTGGGCCAGCAGGCGGGGGATCACCTCCGTCTGCACCGGCATGGGTTGTTCAAAGCCGAGCTCGGTAACAGCCCGCTGGATTTCGGGAATCACTCCCAACTCTTGAAATGTACTCATTTTGTAAATCTGTTTAATGTGTGAGTATTGCGCTTTCCCCGTACTCCACACATCCATTTACAAAAGCTGGTCCCACGACCGGCACGGCATGCTGCAGGCAAACCTGCATGCTGTCCCTGCCACCCGACGCAAATGCTGATAAAGCTGAGAGAAAATTCAATGACAATCTGTGATCTTTATGGATGAAGATAACCGCTGTTTGCTGAACAGGATAAAAATCACCTTTTTTTAAATCGGCTGCAAAGGTATGAAAATAAATCGGATAAAGAATGATCAGAACTGATAAAGAAGATATTTCCGCAGCAAACTTCTTTTTCCGGGGGTTACCCGCAGCTCTTTCTCCAGGTAATTGTCCACTGATCCATATTTCAGTCGGATATGGTCGATGGCAAAATTGAGGTAAGCGGGATTGACTGACAGCATGGCTGTCACAGCCTCCTGCAGGGGTTCGGTGAGGTTCCCGGCATCGATCTCCCCTTTTGCCGGATCGATGAGCTGGTTGGAAAGCATATAATCCTCTTCGAGCGAACTTTTCGGAACACCGATGGCATAGAGGATCAGATAGGTAGCCAGCCCTACCCCGTCCTTGCCCAGCGAGCCGCTCAGCAGAATCGGGTAGTTGCTGTAGTTGGTCAGGATATCAAACAGTTCACCGAACTGCTTTTTGTGGTTCTCTACGATGTTCACATACTCCTCCTGTACATAGCGAATCGCATCGCTGCGATCAAAATGCACATCTTTGAGCTGTTCGTCGAGCTTCTCCGCATCCATCGGTTTCAGGGGCAACGCGATCTTGCGGATAGAGGGGTGAAGCAGGATGGGATACCTGCGGGCTGTACGTTCGGACCGAAAATCAATCACCGTTCGGATCTTGAGCCGCCGAATCTTCTCCTGGTCGTAGAGTGTGGCGTTGCTCAGGTTCCCCGAGCGGTAAATCTCTCCCCATTTCATCTGTCGGTTATCCGTTGTGAAATAACCGCCGATGTCGCGGAAGTTCTTGATTTGGTTCATGTCGATAGACCGGTTGGCCACCACTCCCGAGTAGACGCCACCGGTCCGCAGAATGAAGTATTCCCGCAGTCCGAAGCCGGTAGGGTTCAGTTTCATGACCTGATCAGTGATCTTCCGGGAAGTAACAGGAGTGAAGCTGGTCAGCGAGCTATCGGTGAGCGAGGAGTAAATATCGATGTTTCCTTCCTGGTCGGGACTCACTTCCCACTTGAGCAGAAAATCCCCTTCGGGGTCTTTTTCCACCACAGAGGTAATTTTTACGGTTGACATACAGGAACTTCCCGCTATCGACAGTAAAATAAGAAGGTATATGTATCTTCGGTGTCTCACTCTTTGCTGAATAAACAAACAAATGTACAAAAAACTTTGTTTACCTATCTATCCCGGCAAAAGGGATTAACAAACTATAATGAATTGATCCTCTTTTTAATGGTTTATCAGTTAGCTGTTTATACAAAAAGAGAAAAGAAAGGAAAAAACTGTTGATAACTTGTGCAAACCATGTGAAAAGAAAAATGATAAAATGAATTGGAAAAAAGGAATTCATTCCGGCATAAAAATCGATCGCATATAACCAAATTTATTTCGCATTTTTTTGAAGATTGTTTCCCTTCTTTTTCAACAGGCATATTACCGGTTCAAAAAAAATAATTATTAACTTTGCTTTTTATCCGCCAATGTGCATAACATTCACAAACGATTAGAAATCAAATATAAAAAAAATTTCTTCCTGTTGATATCTGATGATAAACCGGTCCGCAATGATCATAACCGGACAGAAAGAAAAAAGCAGATAAATTCATCAACAGTATCAACAGGCCATCATCATCATCATTCATTTTTTAATGTAAAAGAATATATATAATAAATAGATGACGAAAACAGCAATCATAGAACAAATCAATCTGCTCCGGAAAGAGAAGAATGCCATTATTCTGGCGCACTATTACCAGGAAGCGGAGATACAGGATGTGGCCGACTTTGTGGGCGACAGTCTGGCGTTGGCACAATGGGCCACAAAAACCACAGCCGATATCATTGTCCTGTGTGGTGTCCATTTTATGGGAGAAACGGCCAAGATACTGAGTCCCGGCAAGCGTGTTTTTATTCCCGACCTGAAAGCCGGCTGTTCACTGGCCGACAGCTGTCCGGCCGATGCATTCGCAAAATTTATTGATGAGCATCCCGGTCATACGGTGATCTCCTATGTCAATACCACAGCAGCCGTGAAGGCGTTGACCGACATCGTGGTTACTTCCACCAACGCCCGTCAGGTTGTAGAATCGCTGCCGAAAAATGAGAAGATCATCTTCGGACCGGACAAGCATCTGGGTGACTACATCAACAAGCTTACCGGCAGGAATATGTTGCTGTGGGACGGAGTATGTCATGTGCATGCCCAGTTCTCGCTGGAGAAGATCCTGCATCTGAAGAAAGAGTATCCTGAAGCACTGATCCTGGCACATCCGGAATGTCCCGGATACCTGTTGGAGGTGGCCGATCATGTGGGTTCCACCTCTTCCATCCTGAAATATGCCACCCAATCTCCCTTCAAACAGTTTATCGTGGCTACCGAAGCGGGTATCCTGCATCAGATGCAAAAAGAGAATCCTGATAAGCTGTTTATTCCCGCACCACCTGAGGATGCCACCTGTGCCTGCAACGAATGTTTCTACATGAAGATGAATACGTTGGAGAAACTGTATCTGTGTCTGAAAAACGAACAGCCGGAGATTTTCGTGGATGAAGAAATAAGGGTCAAAGCGGTGAAATCGATCGAAAGAATGTTGGAAATATCGGAGAGATACGGACTGTAAGCCTATTCTGACAGCCTTCGCGACAGTTGCCCCGCAGGGAAAGGGAAGGTTCATTTCTTTTTTGTACCTTTGCATTCCGAAATAAAAAAACAGCAATCATCCGTAACAGCTCTTTCGGGTTCTGATCAACGGATCAAAATTAGCGATCAATGGCTCTACAATGTGGCATTGTGGGACTTCCCAACGTGGGAAAATCCACCCTTTTCAACTGTCTGTCGAATGCGAAGGCACAGGCGGCTAATTTCCCTTTTTGTACGATTGAACCCAATGTGGGAGTGATCACCGTACCGGATGAACGGCTCAACAAGCTGGCGGAACTGGTGCACCCGCAGAAGATCGTTCCCACCACGGTGGAGATTGTTGATATTGCGGGGTTGGTGAAAGGGGCCAGCAAGGGAGAGGGATTGGGCAACAAGTTTCTGGCGAACATCCGGGAGACCGATGCGATCCTGCATGTATTGCGATGCTTTGATGATGACAATGTGACGCATGTGGACGGCAGCGTAGATCCTGTAAGGGACAAGGAGATCATCGATGCGGAGCTCCAGCTGAAAGATCTTGAAACCATCGAGGCAAGGATCGGCAAGGTGGAGAAACAGGCCAAAACAGGCGGTGAGAAGGATGCCCTCCTCGCTTTCAAGGTTTATTCGCAGATCAGGGAGGCGTTGCTGCGCGGCGAATCGGCCCGTACAGTGACTTTCGACACGAAAGATGAGATCAGAGCTGCACACGATCTCTTCCTGCTCACGGCCAAACCGGTACTTTATGTCTGTAATGTGGATGAAGGCAGTGCCGTCAGCGGCAACCGGTATGTGGAGGCGGTCCGTGAAGCGGTTCAGAACGAAAATGCCGGCATACTGGTCGTTGCTGCTAAAATCGAATCGGAGATTGCTGAATTCGAGACTTTCGATGAGAGAGAGATGTTCCTCAATGAGATCGGCCTGGATGAGTCGGGTGTGAACCGGCTGATCAAGGCGGCCTACAGCCTCCTTAACCTGCAGACTTTTCTTACTGCCGGTCCGCAGGAGGTACGGGCATGGACCTTTCACAAAGGATGGAAGGCACCGCAGTGTGCCGGCGTGATCCATACCGATTTCGAGAAGGGTTTTATCCGTGCGGAGGTGATCAAGTATGCGGATTATATTCGTTACGGATCGGAGAGTGCAGTGAAAGAGGCCGGAAAGATGAGCGTGGAAGGGAAGGAATACCTGGTGCAGGATGGGGATATCATGCACTTCCGGTTCAATGTATGATCGTAGATGTCTCTTTCAAAACCTGCCGGATAATCTTGTGATTCTTTTCTGTAAAAGGTTCTTTATTTTTAATTACTGAGAATCATTTATAATAGGCTCCTATTGATTGAAAAATGTTGTAAAACAGATCAACACAGAATGCAGGCCTAGTTTTCACTATGATGCACGTTATGCCCGTTACAAGTCCCTGGCTCGTTTTTTGCAATGATGCATCTATTGACACATAACAGATACAATTATGGATACCACAGAACTATTCGGCTATCTGGCCATGACCTTCCTGGTCGTCTCCTTCCTGCCCACACAGGTGAGGAAAGTGCGGATGATCAACCTGATTTCTTGTGCGTTGTTTATTGTATACGGAGTGCTGCTGGGTTGTAAATGGCCGCTGATCATCTCTAATTCAGTGGTCTGTCTCATCCAGATCTATCACCTCTTCTTTGTGAAGAAGAGAGCGTGATATAGCTGCATAGATTATCCCGCCACGATGGTGGGGATGCCCAGTTCCTCTACCTTATCGGCTATTTTTTGCAACACCTCGATTGGCGCTTTTTGAAGCTCTTTGGCGGGTGTTTCCCGGGCAATGGTGTAGATCATCACCTCGCGCGGCCGGAGCTCGCTAACGACCGCTAACCAGGCGGAAACCTCTTCTTCCGTGGTGTTGTCAACGATTTTCTCCTCAAACCGGCCGCGAAGGAACATCGACTGCAGGATAAAGTTCCCCTGAAACAGTTTGTAGAGCGCTACCTGTCTGGCCACGGAATAGGTGGGAGTGTTGGGCCGGTCGATCAGCCGTGCTGTTTCATCGAAGGCGGAGTCGAGCTTCAGGATCGGATTATCCACTTTCCGAAGCGCATCAAACACCTCTTTCCTGTTGAGATGCAACCCGTTGGAGAGCACACTGATTTTGGTGTGGGGAAAATATTGATTCCGCAGCAGGTTTGTATCGTCAATGATCCCTTCAATTTCAGGATGCATGGTGGGTTCGCCGTTGCCCGCAAAGGTGATCACATCGAGGGTGACTCCCATTTCTTGTAGTTGTTGCAGCTTATCTTCCATGGCTGCCCGCACATTCTCCCGGTCGGGCAGCTTCGTGCGGCTTCGGAAATCTTTGTTGAATCCGCACTCGCAGTAGATACAGTCGAAGGAGCAAAGCTTGCCGTCGTAGGGTAGCAGGTTTACGCCCAGTGAACTACCCAGCCTTCGGCTCTGCACCGGTCCATATACGATTTCATGAAAAAGAATAGTCATGTTGAATTGATTGTTGTCAGTTGTCAGTTATGGCCGAAAATTAAGAGCCATAAACCATAAAAGATGAACTAATTAAACTGTTACCATAGAACCAGGCAGCCACCACTAAAACAGCGATAGCATCCCTTCTGTTCCGAAAGCTATGAGCAGGTAGCGGAGGAACTTACCCAGTGTCATGGTGCTCATCACCAGTAGCACGTTGGCCCGCATAAATCCCAGCGCGACCAGGATCGCGTCGCCCACAGCAGGGAGGAATCCGAAGAATCCCATCACCCCGCCCTTTCCGTGTAGCCACCGGATCACCTGATCGATCCGTTCAGGTTTGATCCTGAACCATTTCTCCAGCCATTCCGTCTTGCCGATTTGTCCCAGGTAGTAACAGGTGGCTCCGCCCGCGGCATTGCCCAATGTGGCAACGAAAATGCATTGCCAGATATCCAGTCCAGCCGCAATCAGTGTGGCAAAGACCACCTCCGAGCTGAAGGGGAGCACCGTGGCTGCCAGGAGAGAGGCGAGCAGAAGTCCCCAGTATCCGTATTCCGCCAGTCCGTCGAGCATATCGTCCTAATGTGCCACCAGCCAGTTTTCCCCTACACCCAGATCGGTTTTGAGCGGAACGTTCAGGCTGCAGGCATTCTCCATTTCTTCCGTCACGATTATTCTCACCTGCTCCAGTTCATCGGGGAAGACGTTGAAGTTGAGTTCGTCGTGCACCTGCAGGATCATCTTCGATCGCAGCTGCTCCTCTTCAAAACGGGTGAAGATGCGGATCATTGCTACCTTGATGATGTCTGCTGCACTGCCCTGGATGGGCGCATTGATCGCATTGCGTTCCGCATAACCCCGTACGATGGCATTGCGCGAGTTGATGTCGGGCAGGAAACGTTTGCGGCCGAAGATCGTTTCCACATATCCCTTTTCACGGGCCTGGAGGATCGACGTATCCATATATTGCCTGACACCGGGAAAGGTGGAGAAGTACTCATCAATCAGCTCTTTCGCCTCCCCACGGGGAATGTTGAGTCGTTCCGACAACCCGAAGGGACTGATGCCGTAGATGATGCCGAAGTTGGCTGTCTTCGCTTTCCTCCGCATATCACCGGTCACCTCTTCCAGAGGAATTTTATAAATCTTTGCAGCGGTGGCGGCATGGATATCCTGTCCTTTGGCAAAGGCCTCTACCATGTTCTCGTCGCCGCTCAGATGCGCCATGATGCGCAGCTCGATTTGCGAATAGTCGGATGAGACAAAGAGGCATCCCTCGTCGGGGATGAACACCTTGCGCATCTCCCTGCCCCGCTCGTCGCGGATGGGGATGTTCTGCAAGTTGGGGTTGGTGCTGCTCAGCCTGCCGGTGGCCGCAACCGTCTGGTTGAAGGAGGTGTGGATCTTGCCGGTACGCGGGCTGACCAGCAGCGGGAAGGCATCCACATAGGTGCTGAGCAGCTTCTTCAGACTCCGCTGTTCCAGGATCTTTTCGATGATCGGATGTCGGTGGCGCAGCTTCTCCAGTTCCTCCTCGCTGGTTTTATATTGTCCTGTTTTGGTTTTCTTCGGTTTCTCCGCGATTTGCAGCCGGTCGAACAGCACCTCGCCGATCTGCTTGGGCGAGTTGACATTGAACGGGGTTCCGGCCATTGCGGCGATCTCCTGCTCAATCTCTTCCAGCTCGGCGCTATATTGCCGGGAGAGCTCGTTCAGCGCCTCTAAGTCGAGGCGTACCCCTGTCCACTCCATATCGGCCAGCACATACACCAGGGGGGCTTCTATCTCATAGAAGAGATGCTCCAGCCCGTTTTGCCGGATCTCTTTTTCCAGGATATTTTTCAGCTTCAGCGTGATATCGGCATCTTCCGCGGCATAATCTTTCACCACCTCCGGATCCACCTCCCGCATGTTCTTCTGGTTCTTTCCCCGGGGACCGATCAGCTCTTCAATATGGATGGTACGGTATTGTAGATAGCTCTCTGCCAGGTAGTCCATCCCGTGCCGCTGCTCGGGGTTGAGCAGATAATGGGCGATCATGGTGTCAAACAGCTTCCCCTTGACGGTGATGCCGTACTGCCGTAGCTCCAGGAGATCATACTTGATGTTCTGTCCGATCTTTCCGATGCGTTCATTTTCGAAGAAGGATCTGAAAAGCGCCACTTCTTTCTGCGCTGCAGCACGGTCCGCAGAGACTGGCACATAGTATGCCTCTCCTTCACGGAACGCGAAGGAGAGACCCACCAGTTCACTCAGCAGCGGATCTATGCCGGTGGTCTCCGTGTCAAAGCAGACCTCTTCCTGCGTGGTCAGCAGCGCTGCCAGCTCCTCTCTCTCCTGCGGGGTCGCTGCCATCCGGTAGTGGTGCGGCGTGCTGTCTATATCGGTGAATCCTGCGGGCAGAACGGTTGTCTCCTGTGTCTCCGTTGCTTCGAACAGCGAGAAAAGATCTCCCTGTACCGGCTCTTTTGAAACGGGTGGGGGAGTATCCTCTTTCAACACGCGGTTTAGCAGGGTGTGGAATTCAAGCTCCTCGAAGATCGTCCGGATGGCTTCCTCGTTCTTCTTCCCACGAGTCAACGACTCTTCTTCCACGGTGATGGGTACATCCGTAATGATGGTGGCCAGCATCCTGGAGAGGCGGATCTGATCACAATTTGCTTCTATCTTCGTTTTCAACGCTCCTTTCAGCTTGCCGGTCTGCTCCAGCAGCTGCTCGATCGATTCAAACTCCTGCAGCAGCTTCACGGCTGTCTTTTCGCCAACGCCCGGACAGCCGGGGATGTTGTCGGAGGCATCCCCCATCAGCCCCAGCAGATCGATCATCTGATGCGGGTGGGAGAGACCATACTTTTCCATCACCCGACGGTCGTCCAGCAGGTCAAAGTCATTGCTGCCGTAGCGCGGTTTGTAGATAAAGATATGGGGTTCGGTCAGCTGTCCGTAATCCTTGTCGGGTGTCATCATATAGACATCGAAACGCTTCTTGTCGGCACGCTTGGCCAGGGTGCCGATCACATCATCGGCTTCATAGCCCTCTACCTCTAAAACCGGAATGTTGTAGGCCCGGATGATCTCCTTGATCACCGGTACCGACCATTTGATATCTTCCGGTGTGGCCTCGCGTTGTGCTTTATATGCTTCGAACTCCAGATGCCGGAAAGTGGGTCCCGGCGGGTCAAATGCCACCGCGATATGGGAGGGGTCCTCCTTGCGCAGCACCTCTTCCAGCGTATTCACAAAGCCGAACACGGCAGAGGTGTTCTGCCCTTTCGAGTTGATCCTCGGATTACGGATGAAAGCATAATAGGAACGATATATGAGTGCGTAGGCGTCGAGTAGGAAGAGTTTGTTCTTGTTCATAATCTCCTGTAATAATAGTAAGGAAGCGTAAAGTTACAAATATTTGTTGCGAAGCGGAGAATTATTTTTACTTTTGTAGCTGTTAATTCGGGTTTTGATGGATCAGGGTCAGCTCATAAAAGATTTTCTTCGGGAAGAGATGCTCCGTTTTGAGGAGTTTTTGCAGGCATCGGTGAAAAGTGATAATCCGCTGATCAGCGAAATGGTCGGCTATCTCTTCAACACCTCTGGAAAGAGGCTGCGACCGTTGTTGGTACTGATGACCGCAAAAGCATGCGGTGGGATTATCGCGGAGACCTACCATGGTGCCGTGACGGTCGAGCTGTTGCATACGGCTACCCTGTTGCACGATGATGTGATCGACAAATCGGATATGCGCCGTGGCAAACGTTCCCTGAATGCGATCTACGATAATACGCAAGCAGTGCTGCTGGGTGATTACCTGCTCTCCACAGCGTTGCTGGAGAGCGTGAAAACCAAAGACATGAACATCATCCGTATCATTGCGGAGCTGGGACAGAACCTCGCGGAAGGAGAACTGGACCAGTTCATGCTGGCGGAGCAGATCATCATTGATGAGGCGGCTTACATCGATGTGATTGATAAAAAAACCGCTTCCCTGATGCGTGCCAGTATTATCATCGGCGCCATTACGGGCGGAGCGGACAGCACGATGATCAGTCGTTTTTCCCAGCTGGGCAGTATCCTGGGCATCTGCTTCCAGATCAGGGATGACATCTTCGATTATTTTAACAGAGATGTGGGTAAGCCTACCGGCAACGATATCCGTGAGGGAAAGATCACGCTGCCCCTGATCTATGCCCTGCAGCACGCACCCGCGGGAGTTTCCGGCGAAATGATGCAGATCATCTCCTCCCGCCGTTATACCGATGAGAATATCTCCCGTTTACTGGCTTTTGCAAAGGAGCAGGGAGGAATCGGCTATGCTTACGGGAAGATGGATGCCCTGATTGAAGAGGCGGAACAGATCATTTCCGGTTTCAGTTTCAAAAACGATATGGAAAAGTTGATGCGGCTCTTTCTTTTCTATTTGAAGGACCGCAGATATTAAAAAAAATATCACCCCGCGCGGGGGTGATATTGATCAAATCAATGGTTACCTTCCTTCTTCGTTTACTGAATCTCGATCAGACGGGAATTGGGTATTTTCTCTTCCTTTGCGACCGGTATTTCGACCGATAACACACCGTTTTCCACTTTCGCTGAGATCTTATCCTTCTCCACATTGTCCGGCAGGATCATGGTGCGCTGGAACTGCGTATAGGAAAATTCGCGTCTCAGATAAGAACCTTTTTTGTCTTTCTCTTCCGTTTCATTCTTCTTTTCGAACGAGATCTCCAGGTTGTTCTCTTCGTCGATCCGTACGTTGCAGTCCTCTTTGGTCATTCCCGGTGCGGCTACCTCTACCAGGAAGCCGTTGTCGTTTTGCTGGATGTTAATGGCCGGAACCGACCGATTGTTGTTTTGCATCCACTCATTGCCGAAAAAGTCATTGAACACACTCGGCAGCCAGTTGTTCGAACGTCTCATAATTGTCATAATTGTACCCTTTCTTTATTTGTTGCTTGTTTTACTTTCTTTCTTTGTCTCTCACACCCTAAAAAGGGCAAAAGGTATGCCGTTGCAGGAAAATGGGGCGGAGAGAGGTAAAAGAAGACAAAATGGCAGAATTATGGCATTTTAAGCGCTTTTTTAGATGAAAAACACGACATAAAGTCAGTAGGACCAGGCAGCTTTCTGCTCGATCGCTCCGGGTTCGCTGAGCGGCACCAGGGTGAATCCCCAGTGATACTCCCTGTTGGCAGGGATCGTATACTCCGGCAGGGGACGGGCTCCCCAGCTGTTGTAGCCCGCCACCCCTTGCTGCTTCATATCCACGCATACCTCCACGTAATCGCGCGGCGTGATGTCGTTGATATGGGTTTGCCGGGGTCGTTTGTTGCGTGCCTCCGCCTCATTGCGTGCCTCGATCTCCTCGCGATTGAAGTTGTTCCACTGGTAGGGGCGGTGGATGGCCTCCTCCGAGTCGAAATCTTCCACGCTGTTGCGCAGGGCATTGAATCCGATCGTGCTGTCGGCGAGCACCATCAGCCCTTTTTTCCCGTTGGAGAGCGCTACCCAGCGCGTGTCGCTGCGGTGGCCGTTCTCCTGAGGCCGTACATAGGGAACATAGAGATCTCCGGCAGTACTGCTGTAGAGGCCCACTTTCGACCCGGAAGCCCGGTCGATGTAGTTTTCACCGGGACCGCGACCGAACCAGGAGACCTTGTCCATCGTCATCGGCAGGCGGAAACGCATGCCGATACGGGGTACGTTCAGCGTGGAAGATGCTTTGCGTGCCGCTGATGCCTCGGGCGAGTAGGTGGCGGTGAGGGTAGCCTCGGAAGCGGCGATCGTTTTCTCTTCCATATCGGTGGAGCGGAACGTCAGATCCGCATGGACGATCCCATCGGGGTAGAGGGTATACTTCACCTCATACAGATTGCCTGCTGCCAGCAGATAGGTGACCTGCACCACCATTTTGTTGCCTTCGGCATAGGTTTTCGCATCGGTTATCCGGAAATCTCTGCTCGATTCTTTCCATACCTGCAGGCGGGCAGGTGCCCCGTTGCCGTAGTCGTTGTCGTTGGGGGCGCGCCAGAAGTTAGGTTGCAGGCCGAAACCCTTGTCGAAGTATTCGGTGCCCCGCACCTTGTAGGAGGTGACCATTCCCTGTTTTTTGTCGAAGCGGAAGAGCAGATGCTTTCTTGTTACTTCAATGGTCTCTCCTTTCTCTGTCACCTTCCAGGCCGGTTGAGCCTCAGAGTTGACATACTCCTGACGGGGTGACTCGTGGGGGAGCCTGAACTGTTCAATGGCCACGACATGGCCTGCCGGCACCAGCTGTGTTGCTGTTTTCCGGATCACTTCAAAGTTGAGGAAATACTCTTTCCCGGCTTTGAGGGTGATGCCTGCCACGGGGACTTGCAGCTCTGTTGACTGTTGCGGTGCGAGAGAAACGGGCAGTTCACCCTCCGCCACCGTTTTGCCGTTTTCGGTGATGTTGTAGCGGAAGTTGTACGCACCGGTACCGGTGAAGTAGTGGCGGTTGATGATGCGAATCACCCCTTTGGCAAGGTCTACCGGCTCAAATGCGAAGTTCTGGTGCACATATTTCACCTCAGCCATGGAGGGGTGGGGGGTACGATCCGGCCCTACCACGCCGTTGCAGACGAAGTTGCCGTCGCTTGGCATGTCTACTCCGTAATCCCCTCCGTAGGTGTAATAGAGGCGTCCCTGCTCGTCGGTTGCCTCCATGCCCTGGTCTACCCAGTCCCAGATATATCCTCCCTGCAGGTTGGGATACCGGTAGATCGCTTTCCACTGGAGGTCGAGGTTGCCGTTTGAATTTCCCATGGCATGGGAGTATTCGGAGGGAACCACCGGCCGGTCGCTTCCTTTCCTGCCGGTCTCATCGAGCCATGCCGCGCTCGGATATTGCGGCACATACATGTCGGTGTTGGAATCCCACAGAGCCCGTTCGTAGTTGACAGGTCGGTCCATCAGACCGCGATCCTGATCCTTTATATACTTGTAGGTATAGAAGAAGTTGATCCCGTTGCCGGCTTCATTGCCCAGCGACCAGATGGTGACGGAGGGGTGGTTCTTGTTCCGCTCGAACAGGTTCACCGTCCGCTCCATGTGTGCTTCCTTCCACTCGGGATGTCTGGATAGTGAGCGCTCACCGTAGTACATGCCGTGCGATTCAATATTCGCTTCGTCATAGACATAGAGTCCGTATTGATTGCAGAGCTCATAAAAATGTCTCGATTGCGGATAGTGGGAGAGACGTACCGTGTTGATGTTGTGTTGCTTCATCAGCTCAAAATCGCGTTTCATCAGCTCTACGGGGACATAATGGCCGGTTTTGGGGTTTGTCTCATGGATATTGACCCCCTTCAGCTTGATCGGTTGCCCGTTCACCAGCAGCAAGCGGTCTGTCCGTTCGCCTGTTTTCACCGGCTTGATCTCGATGCGGCGGAAACCGACAGGGTAGGGGACTACCTCTCCTTTTTCCTTTCCTTCTTCGGTTACGGTGATCAGCAGTTGGTAGAGATTGGGTTGCTCATCGCTCCAGGCAGCCACATCGGGCAGCTCAGCCCGGAAACGGATGGCGTTCTCGCCGGATCCCTGAATGGAGATCGGCTTTGTTTCACCGGCCACCCTTTTGCCGCTCTTGTCCAGCAGCTCATAGGTTACCTGTGCGGAGGAGACGCCGCGACCATTATTGCTCACGGAGGTCTCCAGCTCGAAGATGCCGTTGCGGTAACTGTCGTCGAGGGTCGACTTCACCCGGAAGTCCCGCAACGAGGTGCGGGGTTGCGACCAGAGGAAGATGTCGCGTTCGATGCCGCTGATGCGCCAGAAATCCTGTGCTTCGAGGTATGAGCCGGTGCTCCAGCGGAAAATCTTTAAGACAAGGCTGTTTTTTCCCGGTTGCACATATCGGGTGATCCTGAACTCGGCGGTGGTCTTGGAGTCTTCGCTGTAACCCACCTCCCTTCCGTTGACATAGAGATAGACACCCGATTTGGCTCCGTCGATGCTGAGGAAGATCTCCCGTTCGTCCCAGTTCTCCGGGATGGTGATCTCGCGGCGATAGACTCCTACCGGGTTCTCTTCCGGCAGATAGGGCGGGTCCATTTTTGGATAGCGCGTCACCGGATCCCGTTCCACAAATTCGTAGGGATGGTTCACATAGATGGGAGTTCCGAATCCCTGTAGCTCCCAGTTGCCGGGCACCCGGATCTCTTTCCAGTCGTCTAAGGAGACCGTTGAATCGGTCACGTTTTCCGGCAACTGTTTGTAGCCGTCCACATAGTAGAACTTCCATGTGCCGTTCAGGGAGATATAGTAGTTGCTTTCTTCAAATTTTTTCTGTAGCGCATCCTCTCTGTTGTCGAACGTCATAAACTGGGTACGGGGATACTCCTTGTTTACCTGTACCACATTGACATCCTGCCAGTAGGGCAATCTGCGCTGTCGGGATACTCTCATGTGTTCCTGAGCTGTCAGCGGGTTGAGGAAGATGAACCCGGTGAGCAGCGTGAAAAGATAAAAATAACGATTCATTACGAGTGAATAATTGGATAAATGATTATGAAATGCGGCAAACAATGGGGATCACTTCTCTATTTCGGCCAGCAGTGCATCTGCCAGCCGGCTGGCACCCACCCGGAAGAGGGTGTTGTTACACCACTCCTCACCCAGGATCTCCTTTACGATGGTATAATATTTCAGGGCGTCGTCCGGTGTGGCTACTCCGCCCGATACCTTGAGTCCTGCTTTGTATCCTGTTTTCAGGTGATATGCCCTGATTGCCTGGCACATCACATAGGCCGCCTCGGGTGTTGCTCCCGGATAACCCTTGCCTGTAGAGGTTTTCAGAAAGTCTGCTCCGGAATAGAGCGACAGAATCGATGCCCGGTGGATGTTGTCCGCCGTTTTCAGGGCGCCGGTCTCCAGAATCACCTTGAGGGTGGCTTGCCGGCACGCTTCCTTGATCTCTGACAGCTCTTCGCACATTTCTTCATACTCCTCTTCCAGAAAGAGGCCCAGGTTGATTACCACGTCGATCTCATCGGCTCCGTCTGCCACCGCCAGCGCTGTTTCCGCCACCTTCACTTCGGAGAAGGTCTGGGATGTGGGGAAACCGGCACAAACTGAGGCGATGTGCACATCGGCCGTCAGTGCCTCTTTCACCGTACGGGCAAAAATGGGGTAGACGCAGATGGCAGCCACATTGTCAATCTCCGGGTTTGTGCCGTCGAAGGCGTTCACCTTCTCGGTAAACTGCCAGATATGCTCCTTCGTATCGGTACTGTTGAGCGTGGTCAGGTCGATGCATCCGTAGATCCGGCTGAGCACCTCTTTCGTTCTGTTCTGATCGGTTTTCTCTGCTAGGAGTTGGTTTACTTTTGCCGTCACCTCTGCATCGGTAAGGGAAAACGGATACGTATTCAGTGCTGTTTGATACTTGTCTTTTTCCATATGGGGTTATCGTTTAATGATTGTTTTCAGCTTTTGTTCTCAGTTTTTCCTTCTTGTTGGCGTCTCCTCCATTGTCCTCTATTCTCTGTTTTTTGAATCGATCCAGATGGTGACCGGACCGTCGTTGATCATTTCTACCTGCATATCGGCACCAAACTGTCCTGTTGGTACCTGTTTCTGTAACAGCTGTTCCAGTTCCTTACAGAATTGTTCATAGAGAGGCATTGCTGTCTCCGGTTTTGCCGCACGAATATAAGAGGGCCTGTTTCCCTTTTTCGTGCTGGCATGAAGGGTGAACTGCGACACCACCAGCAGCTCGCCGCCGATATCCGACACCGAGAGGTTCATCACCCCGTTGGTGTCGTCAAATATACGCAATTGAACGACCTTTCTGCAAAGATAGGCAATATCCTTGTAGTCATCTTCCTCTTCGATGCCGAGAAAGAGCAACAACCCTCTTCCGATGCTGCTTTTCTTTTCACCGTTTATGTGTACGGTGGCATGTGATACCCGTTGAACCAGAATCCTCATATTGCTGTTTGGTTGTTGTTGCCGTCGATCCACTGTCGGATCAACGCTGCTTTGCTTTTCCCGATCAGTTCGCTGATCTCCTCTTGCGGTGCCTCCCGGATCCGTTTGATGCTCTTGAACCGGGTGAGCAGTTTCTTCTTCGTCTCTTTGCCGATGCCTTTCACCCCGTCGAGTTCCGAAGCAATCTGTGACTTGCTCCTTTTCTGCCGGTGAAAGGTGATCCCAAACCGATGCGCCTCATCGCGGAGCTGCTGGATAAGTTTTAACGTTTCGGAATTCTTGTCGATATACAACGGAACAGAGTCGCCGGGATAGTAGATCTCTTCCAGCCGCTTTGCAATGCCGATGATGGCGATCTTGCCGTAGAGCCCTATTTTCTGAAGCGATTCCACGGCAGCGTGCAGTTGTCCTTTACCGCCGTCAATGACAATGAGTTGGGGCAGGGGAGCGCCTTCGTTAAGCAGCCGAGAGTAGCGTCTTTCCACAATCTCGCGCATCGATGCGTAATCATCGGGCCCTGTCACGCTCTTTACGTTGAAATGGCGATACTCTTTTTTTGCCGGTTTGGCTTTTCTGAATACCACGCAGGCTGCCACCGGATTTGTCCCCTGGATGTTGGAGTTGTCGAAACACTCGATATGTCGGGGTAGCTCCTTTAACTGAAGATCTTTTTGCATGCTCTTCAGGATCCGGGTGGCCCGCTGTTCGGGGTTCAGCATCTCGGCTTTCTTCAGCTTGTCGATCTTGAACTGCTTTACATTCTTCTCCGACAACTGTAGCAGGGTACGTTTATCGCCTCTCTGCGGGATGGTGAATTCCACGTCCGCCAGTTTCAGGTAGGGCAGGAAGGGAACAATGATCTCTTTCGACCGGCTCCCGAAACGTTGTCGCATCTCTACGATGCCCAGACCGAGCAGTTCTTCCGGCGTCTCATCCAGCTTCTTCCGGTACGCAAAGGTATAGGCCTGGTTGATGGCTCCGTTTACCACATGCAGGTAATTGATATAGGCTGACTGCTCATCCTCTTCCATGGAAAAGACATCTAAATTGTATCCGAAGGTACTGACAACCTGCGATTTCTCCCGGAAGTTCCGGATCAGCAGCAGCTTCTCTTTCAGCTCCTGCGCCTCTTCGAAACGTAATCCGCCGGCAAGGGCAAGCATCTCTTCCCGGATCTGTTTCTCGATGAGGGAGATGTTCCCTTTCAGTATCTCGGTGATCTCGCTGATGTTTCTGTTGTAGTGATCCAGCGATTGTAATCCCTCACAGGGGCCTTTGCATTTTTTGATATGGTACTGCAGGCAGACATTGAATTTCCCGGCTGCAATATTTTCCGGCGTGAGATGCAACCGGCAGGTGCGTATTTTATACACGCTGCGGAAGATATTTAACAGTGCGTTGACCGACTGTACCGAGGTATAGGGGCCGAAGTAGCGGGATCCGTCTTTGACGATGTTGCGTGTTTTGTATACCCGGGGAAAGAATTCATTTTTGATGACAATGGAAGGGTAGCTCTTGTCGTCCTTCAGCATCACGTTGTACCGCGGACGAAGCTGCTTGATGAGATTGTTTTCCAGCAGAAAGGTATCCTCTTCCGTGTTGACCACAATGTATTTGATTTTCCGGATATGGCGGACCAGGATTCGCGTCTTCGGGTGCTCCTGATGCTTGTTGAAATAGGAGGAGACTCTTTTTTTCAGATCCTTCGCCTTGCCCACATAGATCACCGTCTCCTTTTCATCGAGAAACTGGTAACAGCCCGGCTGATGCGGAATCACTGCCAGGGTATTTTTGATTTCATCGTTCATATGCCTGGGAAAATGTTCTGCCGTCAAAGATACAAAATGAGCCCAAAGAGGTGATCGCGATCTTTTATATTGAAAACTTCAGGATGGAGCTTACTTCCACCTCTTCCGGAAAGAGTGAGCGCCCTTTCAACTCCTCCAGTTCAATTAGAAAATTGATATAGATTTTCTGCACGCCCAGTTTTTTCACCAAGTTGTAGGCTGCCACCATCGTCCCGCCGGTCGCCAGCAGATCATCATGGATCAGGACCACATCCTTATCGGTGAGTGCGTCCTCATGGATCTGAATGGCATCTTCTCCATATTCTTTGGTGTAGGTCTCCTCGATCACCCGATAGGGTAGTTTCCCCGGTTTGCGGATCGGGACAAATCCTGCTCCTAAGCGGATGGCGACCGCCGGTCCCATGAAGAAACCCCTCGATTCAATACCAACCACCTTTGTGATCCCTTTTTCCCTATAACTTTCGTACAGGATATCCGACAACTCTTTGAGATGTTCGGGCGATTGGAAGAGGGTGGTAATGTCTTTGAACTGTATTCCGGGAATAGGAAAATCGGGGATATTCCTGACGGCGGCTGTTAGTTTTTTGATGCTCATTGTTTGTTTATTAAAGGTCTTTGTTTTTCTGAATTGTTCCACGTGAAACATTTTCTGCTTATCTGCCCAGCAACACCAGCAGCACCGAGATATCGTTGGGCGATACGCCCGGTATTCTACCAGCTTGGGCAATGGTTTCCGGATTGATCCGGGTCAGTTTCTGTCTGGCTTCGGTAGAGAGCGACTGGATCTCGTTGTAGTTGAACTTGTCCTTGATACGGATCTCCTCTAAGCGGGTGATCTTGTCGGCCATGATCTGTTCCCGTTTGATGTAGCCGTTGTATTTGATCCGGATATTGGCGGATTCAAGGATCTCCTCTTTCCGTTCATCCATGCTGTCCAGCAGTTCCCGTAAGGGGGACACTTCCTGGGCCATCATTTCCAGGTCGATGTGCGGCCGGGCCAACAGGTCGATCAGTTTCACGCCCTGTTTCAGCGGGGCGGTTCCAATGCTTTCCAGGAAAGGATTGATCCGGCCTGACTTGATGGAGAAGTTGTTGACAAAACCGATGATCTCTTCCACCTTTTCCTCCTTGCGGGAGAGCAGGTCCATACGTTCCTTCGAGGCCAGTCCCAGCTCATATCCTTTGCGGGTGAGCCGTTCATCGGCGTTGTCCTGGCGCAGGAGGATGCGGTACTCCGCGCGGGAGGTAAACATCCGGTAGGGCTCATCCACGCCTTTGGTGATCAGGTCGTCGATCAGCACGCCGATATAGGCTTCGTCCCGATGCAAGACAAACGGGGCACCGCCGTAGCAGTTGATATGAGCGTTGATGCCGGCAATGATACCCTGTCCGGCGGCTTCTTCGTAACCGGTGGTACCGTTGATCTGTCCCGCGAAAAAGAGATTCTTCACCATTTTGGTCTCGAGGGTAGGGTGGAGTTGTGTCGGATCGAAGAAGTCGTATTCGATGGCGTAACCGGGACGGAATATATGGGCGTTCCGGAAAGCCGGGATGCATTGCAGCGCCTTTATCTGTGTTTCCAGGGGAAGAGAGGAGGAGAAGCCGTTGAGGTAGTACTCCTGTGTGGTCTCTCCCTCCGGTTCGAGAAAGAGCTGATGGCTGGTTTTCTCGGAGAAGGTGACGATCTTTGTCTCGATGCTGGGACAGTAACGGGGACCGATGCTCCGGATCTGTCCGTTGTAGAGGGGTGAGTCGGCAAGTCCCTCCCGCAGGACGGCGTGTACCTTTTCCGACGTATAGGCGATCCAGCAGCTGCGCTGTGTGAGGGTGCGTTGCACGTGTGGAAGATAGGAGAATTGATGGAAATCGACTTCCCCTTTTTGTTCTTCCAGCTGAGTGTAGTCGATTGTTCGGCCATCGATCCGTACGGGGGTGCCGGTCTTCATCCGATCGGTGCGGAACCCCGTCTCTCGCAGTTGTTCGGTCAGCCCGGTGGAAGCTGGCTCGGCGATGCGTCCGCCGCTGATCTGAACTTTGCCGATATGGATCAGTCCGTTCAGGAAGGTGCCGTTGGTGAGGATCACTGCTTTGGCCGTAAAGGTGACCCCCATGCGGGTTTTCACCCCTGTTACGCTTTGTCGGTCGAAGCTAAGCTCTGTCACGGTGTCCTGCCACATGTAGAGATTGGGCGTATTTTCGATGATCCCCCGCCAGGTTTCGATAAATTTCATTCGGTCGCTCTGTACGCGGGGACTCCACATTGCGGGGCCTTTCGACCGGTTCAGCATGCGGAACTGGATGGCGGTACGGTCGCTTACGATCCCCGTCTGTCCTCCCAGTGCATCGATCTCGCGCACGATCTGCCCCTTGGCCACCCCGCCCACGGCCGGGTTGCAGCTCATTTGGGCAATCTTGTTCATATCCATGGTGATGAGCAGCGTCTTCGAGCCCATATTGGCTGCTGTCGTCGCTGCTTCACACCCGGCATGTCCCGCGCCTACCACAATGATATCGTAATTGAACTTCATGATTTGTTTTCGGAGTTGCAAATTTACTAAAAAAGAAAATGTTACCGGAGGATTGAACTGTTAATAACCGATAATATCGGGGTGGTTGGGATGAACGATCTCCGTGATTACATTTGTCAATTTTTCCACCTTATCATTGAACCGTTTTTCCGTCCATTTCCGGAAGCCGTCGGGGTTAAAGTCATCGTCCATCGTGAGCGGATCATCGACGGTATCGTAGAAGTTCCCGGTGTTGTAGAACATCAGGGAGAAGGGTTGGAACATAATAGATAAGGGTTGGTTTACAAATGTGAATAGTCGGGACGTTTTTGGGTCGTTTTGTAAATGGTCAGGGGATCTTTTTCAGCAGATTGAGTGCCTGCTCCTCGGCTGTCCTCATTGCTTTCTGCTCCTTTTCCGTCTTGTCGCGCAGTCCGCAGAGATGGAGCACTCCGTGGATTATGACCCGTCGCACTTCTTCCTCAAAAGGAGTGTGGTACTTTTGTGAATTGCTGCGCACTGTCTCCAGGCTGATAAAGATATCTCCCGACAGGGTATCCCCTTCGGTGTAATCGAAGGTGATGATGTCGGTAAAAAAATCATGCTGCAGGTAGTGCCGGTTCACCTCCAGGATCTTCTGATCGTCACAAAAGAGGTAGGAGAGCTCGCCAACATTCTTGTCGTAGCCGACGGCAACGGATTTGATCCAGTTTGCCGTTTCCCGTTTTTTGATCTGCCGGGGAAAGGAAATGTTTTCCGATTGAAAAGTGATAGCCATCGTTTATTAAGTTTTATTAACTTTGAGGGTCGCCTGTTTGCTACCCGAAAAAGAGGTAGGCCGTGAAAATGGCGGCAATTACCCCTGCCAAGTCAGCCAAAAGCGCATAGGGAACGGTGTAGCGCGAATTTTTGATGTTCACCGCACCGTAATAAACAGCCACGATGTAGAAGGTGGTGTCGGTGGCACCTTGCAGCACACCGGACAGGCGACCGGCAAAAGAGTCGGCGCCGAAGTTTTTCATCGTGTCGATCATCATTCCCCGTGCACCGCTGCCGCTGAGGGGTTTCATCAACGCAGTGGGCATGCCGTCCACCCAGCGGGTGTCGCTGCCCGTCATCGCCACCAGGCTTCTCAATCCGTCCATCAAAAAATCCATCGCACCCGAGGCACGGAAGACGCCGATGCCCACCAGAATCGCGATGAGGTAGGGGATGATGGTGACGGCGGTTTTGAAACCATCCTTCGCCCCGTCGATAAATGCCTCGAAGATATTGATCTTCCTGCGCAGCGCCTTCACGATAAAGAGGCAGATGATGGAGAAGAGAATCACATTGGCCGCCAGGCTGGAGACGATGTTGATCTGCTCCTGTGGCATCGTCCGGAACAGCAGAACCGTGGCGGCAATGATGCCGCACATACCGATCAGGAAGCCCATGATCGCCCGCTGGAAGATATTGATTCCCTGTCGGAGGCAGACGGCAATCACTCCTGCCAGGGTGGCGGCGAAGGTGGCGATCATGATGGGGATAAAGACATCGGCCGGATTGGCGGCCCCCAGCTGCGCACGGTAGACCATCACGGTGACCGGGATCAGGGTGAGTCCTGAGGCATTGAGCACCAGGAACATGATCATCGGGTTGGAGGCCTGCTCTTTCTGAGGGTTGATCTCCTGGAGCTGTTGCATTGCTTTCAGTCCGAAAGGAGTGGCCGCGTTGTCGAGGCCCAGCATATTGGCCGAGATGTTCATCAGCATCGAACCCGCTGCCGGGTGATTCTTCGGGAGGTCAGGGAAGAGGCGGGAGAAGAGGGGAGCTACCGCGCGGGAGAACAGATCCACCATGCCGCCCCGTTCGCCGATCTTCATCACCCCCAGCCAGAGGGAGAGCACGCCCGTCAGTCCGAGAGAGATCTCAAAGCCGGTACGGGCAGTGTCGTAGGTCGAGTTCATGATGTCGGTGAAGACCTGCATGTCACCGAAGAAGAGCAGCTTCACCAGCGCCACCGCCAGAGCGACGAGAAAGAAGGCGATCCAGATGTAATTCAATACCATAGGCAGCGGAAATCAAGGTTGAACAGAAGCATTTTCTGACATTCAACGCCCAAAGGTACAATTTCTGCCTCTTTATCAAAAGGGAAAACAAGATATTTTATAACTTTACCGTGCTGAATATTAATCGCTCATTTTCATGCACTGGAAAGATTTTCTCTATTTTCAGAGAGGCTCCAGGCTCGCAGTGCTCCTGTTGCTGATTCTCATTGTGCTGACGCTGATCCTGAACATCCTGCTCAGCTATCGTCACTCTTCCGACAGGGTGTTGCAGCAAAACGATTCACTGATCCGGGCATTTGAGCAGTACCGCAGCAGTTGGAAGTTACGGGAACCTGCCGCGCCCACGGGCAGCGACTGGGAAACAGAGGGGCTGAAACGAAAAGCGGGGGATGTGGCGGCAGGAACGACAACAGATCGGGGGGATTTTCGGATCCGGCATGCGGGCGACAACGATGCTTTCTATCCCGTTGCAGTGAAACTGACCCCCGGTGAGACCATTTCTCTGAATGAAGCGGATACAGCCCGCTGGAAAATGATTCCGGGTATTGGCAGCAGTTATGCCGCCCGCATTGTGAAGTACCGCGAACTGCTGGGAGGCTTTGTGCGAAAAGAGCAGCTATTGGAGGTGTATGGGGTCGACGGGGAGTTGTATGGCCGCATATCGCCCTATATCGCGCCAGACAGTGTCTGCCACCGTCTGTCGGTAAACCGTGCCGAGTTCCGGGAGCTGCTTCGCCATCCCTATCTCAGCTATAGTCAGGTACAGGCCATCGTGAACCTGCGGCGAAAGAAGGGAGACATCCGGTCGATCCGTGAGCTGGCGATGCTGGAGGCCTTCACTGAGGAAGATATCAACCGATTGCAACCCTATCTGGAGTTTTGAATCGTCCGACTACAGGGGTTTATGAAGCATCTTCGGTTTGTAGTCGTGCGTTTCCCTTCAGAAAAACTATCCGGGTTCTGGTCGGTGTTATCCTTCTAACGCGGCGATGCTCTCTTTCAGCGATGCGATCTTGCTTTCGGCATCCGCTTTTTTCCTGCGCTCGTTCTCCACGATCTCCGGCTTTGCGTTCTGCACAAACCGCTCGTTACCCAGCTTCCTGTTAACCGACAACAGGAATCCTTCGGTATACTCCAGCTCGCCCTTCAGCTTCTGCAGCTCTGCTTCCACATCCATCTTATCGGCCAATGGCACGGAGTATTCGGTGGTACCCACCATAAAGACAGCCGCTCCGGCCTGTTTGTCAGAGACAGCGGTGACGGAGGTCAGGTGGCACATCTTTGAAATCACGCTGTCGTAGCGTGCATCGTGATGGCCGGCCACCTGCAGCTCCAGGGCATCTCTGTTGGGGATGTTCTTCTCTAGCCGGATGGTGCGTACACCGGCGATCACCTGCTTCACCAGCTCAAAGTCGGCCAGTAACGGTTTGTCGGTTGTCTTTTCTCTCGGCTGCATCGCTGTCATGATGCTCTCGCCCGCTGCTCTCTGTTGCAGTGCCTGCCACAGCTCTTCGGTGATAAAGGGCATAAAGGGGTGGAGCAGGCGGAGCAAAGCATCGAAATAGTCCAGTGTTACCCGGTAGGTCTCGCTGTCGATGGGTTGCTGGTAGGCCGGCTTGATCATCTCCAGGTACCAGGAGGAGAACTCATCCCAGAAGAGCTTGTAGAGGAGCATCAGCGCCTCCGAGAGGCGGTACTTGGAAAAGAGATCGTCCAGTTCCGTGATGGTCTCGGAGAGCTTGCTGCCGAACCAGTCGATGGCGATCCGTGCCGACTCCGGCCGGGGGAGGGAGTTGTCGGTTTCCCACCCTTTGATCAGGCGGAAAGCGTTCCATATCTTGTTGTTGAAGTTGCGTCCCTGCTCGCAGAGGGTCTCATCGAACAGCAGGTCGTTGCCGGCTGCGGAGGAGAGCAGCATGCCCATACGGACCCCGTCGGCACCATATTGGTTCATCAGATCAATCGGGTCGGGTGAGTTGCCCAGCTGCTTCGACATCTTCCGTCCCAGCTTGTCGCGTACGATGCCGGTGAAGTAGACGTTCCGAAAGCAAGGCTCCTGTCGGTATGCATAGCCCGACATGATCATGCGGGCCACCCAGAAGAAGATGATGTCGGGTCCCGTCACCAGGTCGCTGGTGGGGTAATAGTAACGGATCTCGCGGTTGTCCGGTTTCCGGATGCCGTCGAAGACGGAGATTGGCCAGAGCCAGGAGGAAAACCAGGTGTCGAGCACATCCTCATCCTGCTTCAAATCGTCGATGGTGAGGGGGTAGTTCACCATCTGTTTCGCCTTTTCAAACGCCTCCTCGCGGGTCATGCCTACCACAACGCCCCCCTGCGGGAGGAAGTAGGCCGGGATACGGTGTCCCCACCAGAGTTGGCGGCTGATACACCAGTCCTTGATGTTCTCCATCCAGTGGCGGTAGGTGTTCTTATACTTCTCCGGATAAAATGTGATGATGTCGTTCTCCACCGCCTCGGCAGCCGGGCGGGCCAGCTCATCCATCTTCAGGAACCACTGCATTGAAAGCTTGGGCTCAATCGCCTCGTCGGTCCGTTCCGAGAAGCCCACTTTGTTGGTGTAGGGTTCTGTTTTCTCCATCAGTCCCGCAGCCGCCAGATCCTTTTCGATCTGTTTGCGAACGGCAAAACGATCCATCCCGGCGTACATTGCCCCATGTTCGTTGAGTGTGCCGTCGGGGTTAAAGATGTCGATAGAGGGGAGGTTATACTTCTCTCCCAGCATATAGTCGTTTACGTCATGTGCCGGCGTCACCTTCAGGCAGCCGGTGCCGAACTCGATGTCCACATATTCATCCTCGATCACCGGAATCACGCGGTCAATCAGCGGAACGATCACCTTCTTGCCTTTCAGATGTGCGTTCTTCGGGTCGTTGGGGTTGATGCACATCGCCGTGTCGCCCATGATGGTCTCCGGGCGGGTGGTAGCCACCACGGCATAACCACCGTCGGGATCCCCCTCGATCTTGTATTGCAGATAATAGAGCTTGCCGTTCACCTCTTTGTGGATCACCTCCTCGTCCGACAGGGCGGTGAGCGCCTTCGGATCCCAGTTGACCATCCGCACGCCGCGGTAGATCAGCCCCTTGTCATAGAGGTCGCAGAAAACGCGCAGCACACTCTCGGAGCGTGCCTCATCCATGGTGAAGGCCGTACGTTCCCAGTCGCAGGAGGCACCCAGCTTCTTCAGTTGCTCTAAGATGATTCCCCCGTGCTCACGGGTCCATTCCCAGGCATGGTTGAGGAACTGCTCGCGGGTGAGGTCGCTCTTTTTGATACCTTGTGAGGCAAGACGGTTCACCACCTTTGCCTCGGTGGCGATGGAGGCATGGTCGGTGCCGGGCACCCAACAGGCATTCTTCCCCTGCATGCGGGCGCGCCGCACCAGCACATCCTGGATGGTATTGTTGAGCATGTGGCCCATATGCAGGACGCCGGTGACGTTCGGTGGGGGGATGACAATGGTATAGGGTTCCCGTTCATCCGGCACGGAGTGGAACAGATTGTGCTCCATCCAGTACTGATACCACTTCTCTTCTACCTCGGCAGGGTTGTACTTGCTTGCAATCTCCATAATCAATTTGTAAATAACTCAAGTTTTGCATCTGTTACGCAATCAATATGCGGCACTTGCATAAATAAGATGCAAAAATACAAAAAATGCGCATGAAAGCGCATTTTTTATAGATTGCGAATACCTTGGGGTGTTTATTCGTCATACAACAGGTAGGGTTTTCGCTGTTGTTTGAACTGTTTTACATCGCAGCGCCATCTCTCTTTGATCTCTTCAGCCGATTTGCCGGCGAGGATATCCTGCCGGATATAGTCCACGCCGGCCAGTTTTTCGAAGAAGGAGGTGAAGAACTGCTCACCGATATCCAGATTGCGGTAGGCGTCGATCAGATAAGAAAGGTCGAAGCCGCCGGCAATGACCTGTTCGTCCGGCAGCTCGCGCAGGTCTACGCCGTAGCACTTCCTGTTGAGCAGCGGCGGGTTCTTTGCCCCCGGCACACGGCGAGGGGTAAAGGAGAAGTTCGAACCCTTGTAATCCGGATGGCCGTATACTTCAAAGGGATAGGGAGTGCCTCTGCCTAAGCTTATCACTGTCCCTTCAAACAAGCAGGTAGAGGGGTAGAGGTAGATGGCGTGATTGTCGGGCAGGTTGGGCGACGGCGCGATGGGCAGCTCGTAGCGTGTCTGGTGGGAGTAGTGCTCACAGGGGATCACCGTGAGGTCGCAGATCCTTTTTTCCGGCAGCCATCCCTCACCATTGATCATCAGGGCCAGTTCACCCAGCGTCATGCCGTGCACCACCGGTATGGGGAGCCATCCCACGCCCGACTTGTGGTTCCTGTCGAGGATCGGCCCGTCCACATACATCCCGTTCGGGTTGGGGCGGTCCAGGACGATCATCTGCTTGCCTTGTTCCGCACAGGCATCCATCAGCCGGGCCATGCTGGCGTAGTAGGTGTAGAAACGCAGTCCCACGTCCTGCAGGTCGAAAACGAGGATGTCGAATGCTTTCATTCTTTCGGCGGAGGGTTTGCCGCTCCCGCTGCCGTAGAGTGACCAGATAGGGATCCCGGTCTTTTTATCTACCGAGCTGGCTACATGCTCCCCAGCATCGGCTGTGCCGCGAAAGCCATGTTCGGGTGAGAAGATCCCCACCAGATTGAGCCGGTGCCTGATGAGCAGATCCACCAAGTGTTCATCGCCGGCCATACCGGTCTGGTTGGTCATCACCGCCACCCGCTTGTCTGCCAGCAGCGGGAGGTAGCATGCTGTCCGCTCTGCTCCCACCTTCACGGCTACCTGCTCTTGGGCAAAGAGGGAAGCAGTGATGAGCGTCATCCAAAAGAAAACAGGTTTCAAACGTATCATCATTCTTCGGTGGTTGTTTTTGTGTATTTCCGGGTTGCATGGAGTTGGTCAAACTCCTCTTCAAGCAGCAGCAGCTCTCTTTTGATCGCTGTCAGCCGGGTTACCGCCTCCACCCGTTTTGTCTCCTCGTCCTTTTTGCTTTTGAGTGTCTGGCGCGCTCCTTCCAGGGTCATTCCCTTTTCTTTTACCAGGTGGTAGATGATCTCCACCTGCTGAATATCCTCCCGTGTGTACTGGCGGGTGCCGCCGGCTGTTTTCCGGGGATGGATGTTCTCGAACTCTTTTTCCCAGAAGCGCAGCAGCGATACATTGACCGCGAAATGGTCCGCCACCTCCTGAATGGAATAGTAGAGACGCTTCTCGTTAAACAGAATTGGTTTTTTTCGTTTGCCCATGATCATTAATGGTTATGCATAACATGTGCGATTACGGCTATTTGAGGAATAACCTTCCTGTTTTTGTATTATATTCCAAATATAATTGATCTCTTTCATTTATAGAACGCTTTATTTCTAATTTGGTTTAATATGTGTATGTTACACTCTTGTCCGTCAGAGAGGATTGTTGCTTCCGTTTATGCATCTTTATGCACGATATAGATCAGTGAGCTCGATTGCTCCGGTTTATGCAAAGATCGAAAGAAACCTGCAGTTCCTGTCAAAAATGCCCTCCCATATTGGCCCCACAAGTTGTTGCCCCCGTATTTTTCACTCAGCAAGGAGATATAGAAGGCGTCTAACGGCATGCGGTATTTTTTTACCACCTTCATATGGTGTCTCTTAAGCAGTCTTTCCAGCGTAAAGGGGGTGAAGTGCCAGAGGTGGCGTGGCACATCGTAAGCCGCCCATTGGTTGCCATAGATCCGTGCATCGTATGAGAGGTGGTTGGGCAGTGCCAGGATCAGGGTGCCGTCGGGAGTCAGGATCTCGTTCACCTTTTCCAGGCTTTCATTCAGCTTCTCCAGATGCTCCAGCACATGCCACAATGTGACCGCATCAAACGAAGAGGGTTGCAAGTGAAAGAATGCAGATTCCTCTCTCACGTCGAGGCTGAACAGGGATGATGCTTTCTCCCGGGCCATGCTGTTTTTTTCGATGCCGGTCACCCGTAAGCCTGCCTCTTTGGCTGCATGGAGGAAGTACCCGGTGCCGCAGCCGATATCGAGGAGGCGGGCATTCTTCCGGGCGACATCTTTTTTCACCAGGCGGATTTTTCGTTTCAGCAACTCTCTTCTGAACAGATGATACAGCTTGTTCGTCATCCCTAAGACTGAGTCGGAGTGGGAGATGTAGTCGGGGGAGTCGTAATATTTTCCGATCACATCTTCCGATGGGAAATTGTTTGTGAAGCGGAATCCGCACATCCTGCAATCACAAACGGGAAAAACCTCTCTGCTGGAGAAGTGATCAACCGCGTCAAAAACTTTTTTGAAATCCCCGCTGCCGCACACGGGGCATTTCTCAATTTTTATAACAGACATATATCCTGATTAAATCGTTTCAAAAGTACGATGATTCACGGGGAAAGACAAACTTTTTTTGATTCGTTCGTCTTCTCAATAACCGGATTCTTTTGGCGATGAGCTCCTTATTTTAATTGCGCGGAGATGTGAGCGTGCGGTCAATCAGTGAGGGGGGGAAAATTATAGGTGTTATCGGTGATGAAAAGTTCCGATTATACAGTGTTTGCAGCGACCGGAATGGCTCTTCCGCTGAATTCTTTGATCACACATCCCAGGATAAGGCTGATATGACAAATACTCTCTTTGGGAATTTTAACAGGTTCGTGTATGAGGCGCCCGTCCGGATAGGTTTGCTCACTCGAGCTGTACCCGATGACATGATTTTTGCCTCCGTTCTGCAGCCTTTTGATCACGCTGATTTCCTGGGTTTCCACATAATAATTCCGTCCCCATATAATCAGTGTCAGGTCGATCAATTGTTTGAGCACGAGAATCGATCCTGACGGGTATTCGGCCATGCTGTCACCGTAGTGGCGGACAGCAGAAGTTGCTCCCGGGAACAGATCGCCGGTATCAATCCATTCCCTTACCTCTCCGTGAGATGCCTGCCCATTGGCTTCTCCTGTACGGTTCCGATTCATATCAGAGGTATGATGATCGTAGAGGGGGATTTTTTTTTGCGAAAAAAATGGAACATCCGAATCCTTCCCTTTGGGGGTTTCCGGCAGCTTTTTTTCATCAGTACGGATACGCTCCAATAATTCATTATGATTTATGTTGAACGTAGTACAGAGTTTAAGTGTCAATTTTTCCGATGCACCTCTTCCCGTATTCTTTATCAGGTTTAAATATTGAGGTTTAATGCCTAATCGGGCGGCTATCTCGGAATATGGAGTGCCATCTTTCTTCAGTGTTTCTATCTTCTCTATAAACCATTCTTTTCGTATCTTTGCAATATTTAACATATAAATAAATCAAAAAGAAATATTCCCCTTGTTTTATAAATCATTATGATTTATCTTTGTGGCTTTCGATATAGAAAGCGACGATAAAGATACAAAAAAAATGAAAGAATGTGTATGAGGGAGATACTAACGCAGCACGGAGAGCGAAGGGCCATTGCGAAGATGCTCCATGTGAGCGAAGTAACGGTCCGTAATGCCCTGAAAGGCCGCACCCGGAGCAAGTTGTCGGAGCGAATCAGAATGGTTGCTATTCAGAGAGGAGGCTTTGAGGGAGATTGCCCGAAAGATATTCAACAGTAGATTTTTTACACAAATACTTATGCGCAGGAGATAGCATCTGTCACATTGGGGAGGGGAGCCTTTGAGAATGCGCAACATTATCAGCAACAATGGAAAAAAATGTCAGCAACAATTGATCCATAAGATAAAATGAGATGCATCACAAACCTAATAGGGCGTTTGTTCGGCCATCTGCCGAAAAAAGCAGAGATTCAACCGGTGGCGCAAACTGTTGCCGACGGTAACGGCCCACTTCCGAAATTATCCATAGAGTATGTGACGGAATATAATATCAACAAAGAGGGCGACGGGCTGGCCACCTCCCACGCCGGCAGCCAATGCGGATATTTTTCGTGGAAGAGGGCGATGAAAGAGTTTGACAAAATCAATATCGATGGCATATACTATCACTTGCCCTCTCGCAGCGAGTGGCGCGGCATTATTCCCGATTTCAATAACGGGAAAAATATCCGTTTTGACCAGGCGGAAAAAACAAGTGATTATTCCGAACAGATAACCATTGCCGGCCAGACCCATGCGTACACGGCGGCATACCGCTCCGACGGCTGCGGCATTGCTTACGGCCTTCGTTTTAAGGGGCATTCGAACGTGTATCTGAGTGCATGGCGGTATGCATATAAAGATCATCCCGATGGCGAGGGGAAAATAGTGGAGGTAACCGCTCGCCGGTTGGATCCGGAGTTTAAGGGTACGGTAGAAGATATTGCACGGGAGAGTTGGTGGAGCCGGGATAACGGAAAGGATCTCTCACGGGTGTTCCCGGCGGCAGACGTTACGATGCCGGGCAGCAACGACGTTTGTAAAGCGGGAGTCAATGGTTGCTATTGGAGCCGCAGCCACGATAACGGACTGGGCAATGCATGGTTTTTCTGTTTTGATGAAGTCGGGGCCTTCTCCGACTATCGCTGCAACCAGGAACTCACATTTTTCGTACGGTTATTTGCATGTGAATAAAGAATGAAACGATTCCCGTGAAAGAATATGATATCATTTTGGGTGAATCACTCAATGCCGGAGAGATCTATATTGATCTTTCCGGGGAGACGCCCACAGCCTACGAATGTGTACCGACGCTGTTGATTTTGCTCTTCCCCGAGCGGCCTGTTGTAACCATTATGGATTCTCATGGCCGGCCGGTCTGTGTCATCAGGAATATCCCGTTGGACATCATTTTGGAACGATGTAAGGAGCAACACTTTCAATTACGCGTATGCGATGAGTATATCCGTATTCGCAAGAGCGTATGGAAGGGATGAAAATTCCGGGCAACAAAAATAAAATCGTATCTTTGCACTTTATTTGAATAAAAAAATAAAGAGCAAGATGACTTCCAAAGAGATCCGCCAGTCGTTCAAACAGTTTTTCCAGTCCAAACAGCACCGGATTGTGCCGTCGGCACCCATGGTCATCAAGGATGACCCCACCCTGATGTTCACCAATGCCGGCATGAACCAGTTCAAGGATATCATCCTGGGCAATGCACCGGCAAAATATACGAGGGTGGCCGACTCGCAGAAGTGCCTGCGCGTGAGCGGTAAGCATAACGACCTGGAGGAGGTGGGACACGACACCTACCACCACACCATGTTCGAGATGCTGGGCAACTGGTCGTTCGGCGACTACTTCAAGCGGGAGGCCATCGCGTGGGCCTGGGAGTATCTCACCGAAGTGCTGAAACTCGACAGGGAACGGCTCTATGTGACGGTCTTTGAAGGAGCGAAGGAAGAGGGGCTGGCGCGCGACGATGAAGCAGCTTCCTACTGGGAGCGATACCTGCCCAAAGGGCGGATTATTAACGGAAACAAACACGATAATTTCTGGGAGATGGGGGACACCGGCCCTTGCGGGCCCTGCTCCGAGATCCATATCGATATCCGCCCCGACAGCGAGCGGGAGAAGGTGAGCGGCCTGGCGCTGGTGAACCGGAGCCATCCCCAGGTCATCGAGATCTGGAACCTGGTCTTTATGCAGTATAACCGCAAGGCCGACGGATCACTGGAGCCGCTGCCGGCGAAGGTGATCGACACCGGCATGGGTTTCGAACGTCTCTGCATGGCGGTACAGGGCAAACTGTCGAACTACGACACCGATCTTTTTCAGCCGATCATCTGCAAAATAGGAGAGATCAGCGGAGGAAAATATGGAGAAGATGAAAAAACAGATATCGCCATGCGGGTCATCGCCGACCACCTGCGTACGATAGCTTTCTCTATTACCGATGGTCAACTGCCTTCAAACGCCAAAGCCGGGTATGTTATTCGCCGTATCCTGCGTCGTGCAGTCCGTTATGGGTACACCTTTCTGGGGATGCATGAACCGTTTATGTTTCGGCTTATCCCGACTCTTCTAGCAGTTATGGGAGATGCTTATCCCGAGCTGGCAGCTCAGCAAACGCTTATCGTGAAAGTGATGAAGGAGGAAGAGGAGTCGTTCCTGCGTACCCTCGACACCGGGATCAGGATGCTCGAGAAGAGCATCCCCGAAAGCAAGGGGGAGTATCTGAGCGGAGAGGTGGCGTTTCAGCTCTATGACACTTTTGGCTTTCCGATCGACCTGACGGAGCTAATCCTGCGGGAGCATGACATGCGGGTCGACCTGGCCGGCTTCGATGCCGAGATGCAGAAGCAGAAAGAGCGGGCACGCAACGCGGCCGCCACAGAGACAGGCGACTGGATAAAGGTACATGAGGGTGAGCCCGCTTTTGTGGGATATGACGAAACAGCATGTTCCACCCGCATTCTCCGTTATCGCGCGGTCAAACAAAAAAACAAAAGCTATTACCAGCTGGTGCTTTCCCGCTCGCCTTTCTATGCCGAGATGGGGGGACAGGCGGGTGACAGCGGCCGGCTCACGACGGCTGACGGCAGCGAGCAGATCGTGATCTTCGACACCAAACGGGAGAACAACCTGGCGGTGCACCTCTCGGAGAAACTGCCGGTAAACCCTGCAGCGGAGTTTGTTGCCCGCATCGACGCAGAGAAACGTACCGCTACCGAGTGCAACCACACGGCGACTCACCTGATGCACGCAGCGCTGCGTGAGGTGCTGGGCACCCATGTGGAGCAAAAAGGTTCGTATGTCTCATCCGAGCTGTTGCGGTTCGACTTCTCCCATTTCCGGAAGATGACCCCCCAGGAGATCCGCGCGGTGGAGAGGAAGGTGACGGCTGCCATCAGGAGCAACTTCGCCATCGAAGAGCACCGTCATGTGCCTCTCGAAGAGGCAAAGGCCCAGGGAGCCATGGCCCTCTTCGGCGAGAAGTACGGCGATGAGGTGCGCACCGTGCGTTTCGGATCATCTATCGAGCTGTGCGGAGGGACGCATATCTCCTCTACGGGACGTATCGGAACATTCCGCATTATCAGCGAAAGCGCTATCTCCGCCGGGGTGCGCCGCATCGAGGCGGTCACCGCGAAGGGGTGCGAGGAGTACCTCTATGCCGGGGAGGATGCGATCCTCGAGATCAGGAACCTGCTCAACAACGTGCCCGACATCGTGCAGGGGGTGCATCGCCTGCTGTCGGAGAACGAAGAGATGAAGAAGCAGGTGCAGCAGTTTATGAAGGAGAAGAGCGAGCACCTGAAGCAGTACATCATTGAAAAGCGGGAGGAGGTGAACGGCATCAGCCTGTTCTGCGCAGAGCTGCCCGAGGGGGCTCCCGAGATGGTGAAGGATATCGCTTTTCAGTTAAAAAGCCTTTATCCCGTGAAAATGATGTTTGCAGCCGGTACGGTTGCCAACGGCAAACCCTCTCTCACGGTAATGCTGAGCGACGATCTGGTGGCCGGAGGATTGCATGCCGGCAACATGGTGCGGGAGGCAGCAAAGCTGATCAGGGGCGGTGGCGGAGGGCAGCCTCATTTCGCTACTGCCGGCGGGAAGGATCCTGACGGGCTGCATGCGGCCGTGGAGGCGATCGTGCAGAAACTGAAAGAGGCAGAAATGCCGTAAGTGCCGCTGTCAACCGTGGTGCCGGTTGAAAGCCGCCCGTTTACAGTAACATCACCAGAAGAATCGGCAGGTAATCTTTCAACTCCGTTCGCAGGATGTCCAACGCTTTCCCCAACCTGTAATTAACGGTTTGGGGCGACACCCCCAGCCTTTTCGCAATTTCATGATGGGTGAGTCCCTCCATCCGGCTCATTTCAAATACTTCCCGAAAATTTTCGGGTAACTGTTCCAAAGCTTGTTTGAAGAGAGAGAATAGTTCGTTTTCCAGGTAAAAGTCGGGATCCTCAAAACGTTCACGGTGCTTTTCTTTCATCGTTTCGAGCATTCTGTTCCTGAGTTGGCCCCGGTTACAGGAATTCAAACATTTATTTTTTACAATCGTAAAGAGCAATGACTTGAGAGACAATTCCGGAATGAGTGTATGCCTGTTTTCCCAAAGCCACAGCATTGTGTCCTGAACCACCTCTTTCGCCTCTTCATTTTCCACATATTGGGTAGCAAATGAATATAACCCCGGAAAGTAATATTTGTATACTACTTCAAAAAAGGATCCGTTATCCTTTTGGAGCAAAATGATCGTTTCTTCGTTGTTATTCAGGAGGTTCATTTGTCAAAAGGTAAATTATTCAAAGGCAAAGGAAGATAAAATTAAGGGAGTTTCAAAGAAATTGCTAAAAAAACATACTTTTGTTTAGTAACTCTTAATCTCCATTTGTATTATAATAAGAAACGATCAAAAATGGACGAATCTGTTTTAATTGAATACATAAAAGGGACTTTAGACGCAACCGCGTGTAAAAAGGCTGAAGAATGGATTTCCCTGTCGGAAGAAAATAAAAAGATTGTGGAAAACCTGTGGATTTTATGGTTTGTCGGCGATCGAATCGATGCGTACAACTCGATCGATGTAGAGGCGGCTTTTCATGATTTCTTAGCCAAAAAGAATGCATCCTCCTCTGCCGTATTGGGCAAACAAAATACCCGCAGATTATGGGGGCAAGTGGCTGCTGTTGCCGCCGTGATCGTTATCGTGTTTTCTTTAGGCATTTTTACCACCACGGCGTTGCTGGAAAGGAACGATCGGCCGACAGAGATTGCCACGAACCTGGGCGAACGGGCACAGGTAACGCTGCCCGACGGCTCGAAAGTATGGCTGAATGCATGCAGTAGCATAAAATATCATCAATCGCTTTTCTCCCGGAAAAGGAAAGCGGCGCTCAAAGGCGAAGCTTATTTTGAAATAGCGCACAACAAGCGGCTCCCCTTCGTGGTTTCTTTTAATGAAGCGGAAATAGAGGTGCTGGGGACAAAATTTAATGCCCGCAGTAATGAAGATGAACCATTCATCACCGCCACCCTGATAGACGGTTCCATTCGCTTTGTGAATAAATCGTCGGATCTCAGCGTAAAAATAAAGCCGGGGGAAGAATTGATTTTCGATAAAACACACCGCCAATATCATTTAACCAAACCATCAGCCCCCCAGGATGCATTGAATTGGATACACGGGAAAATGACATTTAAAAATGCTTCACTGGAAGAGATTGCAAAAAGTTTAGAAAGGCATTATAACATGCATATATACTTTGCCGATGAGCAGGTAAAGCAGGAAAGGTTCAATGCCGAGTTTGAAATTACCGATAACATCTATCAAATTCTATCCATATTAGAACTGACCAACAAATTCAACTATGAAATAAAAAACAGACGGGATGTGATCATTTCTGCCCGGGAATGACAACTCTCATCTGCTTTACGAATCACACTCACAACCAAACCTTCATAAAATTTATCGATATATGAGCGAATGAAAAGATGAATATTTAAACAGAAACCATCCACTCGGTTTTATCACGAAAGACCTGTTATTTTCTAATCTATTAATCAAACAATCAACAACTAAATGAAATGTAGTATTTACAGGGCACGCCGTCACCAATTAGCCTTGATGATAACCATTCTCTTTTTTTATGGAATGCACTTATCGGCACAAAATCAGAAAGTGACACTAAAAGTAAAGAATGCCCCCATCAGTGAAGTTTTTAGAGACATCAAAAAACAAACAGCGTTATCCGTTATCTACAACGTAGATGATATTCATCCCGACAAACGCGTAAGTGTAGATGTGAGCAATCTGCCTGTTGAGCAGGTGATTCTTTCTCTGTTGCAAGGCGCCGGGAAAGATTTGACCTATGTGTTTCAAGACTCTTACATTGTTTTGAGTAAAAAATCGTCCCCTGTCAATCAACAGGCCGTGCAGCAACGCACCCTCACGGGAACCGTTGTGGATGAACATAATGAGCCCCTGATCGGCGTAAATGTTGTCATACAGGGGAGCGGCACGGGAACCGCAACCGACATAGACGGTAAGTTTACTTTATCTGTCCCCGGAGATGCATCCCTGACTTTTTCTTACATCGGATATCAACCACAGACGGTGAATGCCACTGGTATAAGCCGGTTACACATCGTGATGAAAGAAGATGGCGAGATACTGGACGAAGTGGTGGTTACCGCCCTCGGGATCAAACGTTCGGAAAAAGCGTTGAGTTACAATGTGCAAAAAGTCGATCAAGAGGCACTTACAAAAGTTAAGGACGCTAACTTTGTGAATGCTCTCAGCGGAAAAGTGGCAGGGGTTAGCATTAACAGAAGTTCTTCCGGTATCGGAGGAGCAACAAAAGTAGTGATGCGCGGATCCAAATCTATCGTTGGGAACAATAACGTTCTATATGTAGTGGACGGTATGCCGATTGGAAATGCTTCCCGAGGTGAGGTAAACAGCGAATATGCCGTACCGGGTGGGGGTGAAGGTATTTCAGACTTTAACCCTGAAGATATTGAAAGTATTTCCGTATTGACAGGGCCTTCAGCAGCAGCCCTTTATGGTGCGGCGGCCGCAAATGGAGTAATCCTTATCAACACAAAAAAAGGAGAAGAAGGAAAATTACAGATCAACTTTTCATCTGACAATGAGTTTTTAAATCCTCTTTTCTTACCTGAGTTTCAGAACACATACGGCAACAGGCCCGGGGAATACAAAAGCTGGGGAGGGAAATTGACCTCTCCGTCAACTTTTAAGCCTACAGAGTTTTTCAACACCGGATTCAATACGATCAATTCATTAAATCTTTCAACGGGTAACCGGGTTAATCAGACCTTCCTGTCTGTGGCAACGACCAACTCTGATGGGATTATTCCCAACAACAAATATTACCGGTATAATTTCTCAGCGAGAAACACATCGGTCATGCTGGACGACAAACTTCATTTAGACTTGGGGGGAAATTATATTTTGCAAGGCGACCAAAATATGCTCTCGCAAGGAAGATACTTTAATCCTCTTGTTCCCTTATACTTATTCCCACGAGGAGAGGATTTTGAAAACGTAAAGGTATTTGAAAGAATCGATACCGAACGTCGTTTTCCGGTGCAGTACTGGCCTTACGGCGACCAGGGAATTGACTTGGAAAACCCGTATTGGATTGCAAACAGAGAGATATTTGTGAGTAAGAAGAAACGATATATGTTTCATGCCAGAGCTCAATACGATATTTTGGATTGGCTGAATATAGCCGGGCGGGTAAGAATAGACAACACTCACTCTGACATACAACGGAAATTATATGCCTCTACCACCGAGCTGCATACAAAGTCTCCCAAGGGAAGCTATAAAAGAACAGCAGAAGTGTACAATCAGACGTATGCTGATGTAATGCTCAACATGAATAAAGCATTCGGAGAAAACTACTCCCTTACGGCGAATATCGGTAGCAGCTTTGAGGATTATTACACCACTTCTGTAGGAATTGGAGGGCGACTGTTTACCGTTCCTAATTTATTCTCAGCAGCCAATTTAAATCCGTCTGAACCCGGGGCCGAAGAGTTTTACAGAAGGACAAGAAACATCGCTTTATTTGCCAGTGCCGAGTTGGGATGGAAAAACATGCTGTATCTGTCGGCAACAGGACGAACCGATTGGGCTTCGCAGTTGGTTAGCAATGGAAAAACCCCTTCTATTTTCTACCCATCCATGGGTTTATCGGGGGTAATTTCGGAAATGGCACAACTGCCCGATTTTATCACCTACCTGAAAGTACGCACATCCTATACCGAAGTGGGTTCCCCGATCACACAGGTAGGGATAACACCCGGAACCATCACCGATGAAATGTCCGGGGGAGTGATTAAGCCGATCTCCACCTATCCGTTCCCGGATTTTAAACCGGAAAGAACAAAGTCGTATGAAGCAGGGATAAACGCCCGTTTTTGGCAAGGGAAAATAAACTTTGATGCCACGGTGTACCAGTCAAACACCTATAATCAGACCTTCCTCTCAAGCATGTCTAAAGCATCCGGCTATTCCGGATTTTACGTACAGGCGGGAAATGTACGCAACCGAGGTGTTGAACTGGCTCTGGGCTATAATGACCTTTTTGGAAACATTCATTATGGTACGAATCTCACCTTTACTGCTAACCAAAATAAAATTGTAGAAATGGTGCATGATTACACGAATCCTATTGATCAGTCAACATTCAGTATTACTGAGTTAACGCTAAAAGAAGCAGGAGATGTGTATTTACGAGAAGGATATTCCATGTCTGATGTATTCGTACGGGGAATCCTTCAGCGAGGAAGAGACGGTAAACTCATTCCCGAAGGCAATGGATTTCAGGTAGACGAGAGCCAGCGCATGAAAATAGGGTCCGTTGACCCCGACTTTACGATGGGCTGGTACAATAACTTCGGCTATAAAAACATATCGTTAGGAGTCTTAATTACCGGCCGATACGGAGGAGTTGTTACGTCAACCACTCAGGCATTTTTGGATGCTTACGGCGTTTCTCAGGCATCTGCCCAAGCCCGGGAGAATGGCGGGGTAATGGTAGACGGACAATTGTATGATGCCGAGCGTTATTACAACACGATCGGCGGACGAAGACTGGGTGCATATTATGCATACGATGCGTCCAATATTCGCCTGCAGGAACTCTCTCTTTCATACTCGTTGCCAAAAAAATGGCTGGGGGATATCTTTACAAATGCAAGCGTATCCCTGATCGGACGGAATTTACTCATGTTCTACCGAGCTGCTCCCTTTGACTCAGATATGACATCGTCAACCGGCACCTACAGCAGAGGCGATTATTTTATGCCTCCCAGCTTGCGTAGCTTAGGGTTCAGTGTAAAATTCAGCTTATAATTTAAACAGACAAGAAAGATGAAACTAAATATCAAAAAAGGTATAGAGGCAGTCATGATTTTCGGAACATGCATGATGCTGCACACTTCATGTACCCGTGATTTCGAAGAGATTAATAAGAACCCTCTTTACCCCGACAAAGAAGCAGAACAGTGGGACGGAGTGCTGAACAGCGCATACCTCCCCGATTTGCAAAAAAACGTAATTGCAGTAGGAACAGCGGCAGATAGAACCGACTTTGTAAATAAATATCAGGTTGCTTTCAATTTAGCAGGAGATTCATGGGCAGGCTACCACTCTCCCCGCGATGCAAAATGGGAAGGAGGGACAAGCTTCTCTAACTTCTTTTTCCCAAACAACTGGGTGAATAATACATTCGGATGGATGGTAACGGATGTGTTTGCTCCCTGGATGCAACTTCGAAAAATAACGATGACAGACGTAAACCCCAATAAAGAGATGTTTGCACTGGCTCAAATTTCAAAAATAATGGCACTGCACCGAACTACGGATATGTTCGGACCCATACCATACAGTCAGGTAGGAAGCGGAAACTTCAAAGTTGCATACGATTCTCAACAGTCTGTGTATCAATCATTCTTTAAAGAGTTGGAAGAGGCAGTAGAAACCCTTACCGCTTTTTATGGAGCAGGGAATGTCGTTGTTCCCTTTACAAAAGATGCAGATGTGGTTTATGAAGGAGATGTTGAAAAATGGATTCGTTTGGCTAACTCTTTGATGCTCCGACTGGCCATACGCGTACGTTTTGCCGATGAAGGCCTTGCGCGGGAATATGCGGTAAAAGCAGTTGAACATCCGATAGGTGTCATAGAAAATCCGAGCCAGGCAGCAAAGATGGACAAAGGAGCCGGACTTCAAATGCGCCATTCTCTCATAGAAATAACGGAAAACTACAACGATACACGCATGGGGGCTACCATACAATGTTATCTTAAAGGATACGGGGATCCGCGGTTGCAAGTATATTTCAAACCGGGGGCAAGCAACACATTCGATGCGGTGCGTGCCGGAATCCCTTCTACAGGCAATTCTTATAACGATTATGCTATTCCCAATGTCAAAGAAACCACGCCTACTTATTGGATGAAAGCGTCGGAAGTATTCTTTTTGAAAGCAGAAGCGGCTTTAGCCGGATTTGATATGGGAGGTAAAACGCCAAAATATTTCTATGAGAAAGGAATAGAAATGTCTTTTGAAGAAAATGAAGTGAATATCGGCTCTTATCTGGGAAGTACCAGTCAACCCGACTCCTATACCGATCGTGTGAAACCTGAATACAGCTCGACGGCTCCCGGTTCGGTCACTGTGGCATGGGATGAGGCGATGGATATGGAACACAAACTCGAAAAAATCATCACGCAAAAGTATCTGGCAATTTATCCCGATGGACATGAAGCATGGAGCGAATGGCGACGTACAGGATATCCTCGCCAGATCCCTCCGGTAGTGAATTTAACCAACAAGGGCGTAATGATGAGCGATGGATATAAAGACGGCGTGAGAAGAATGCCTTATCCTCGGGCAGAGTACGACAACAACATTGAAAATCTGCAAAAAGCTATCTCCGAATATTTAGGCGGAATGGACAATGCTGCTACCAATGTTTGGTGGGATAAAAAACCTAAAAAGTAAACTATCCGGAACAATTTAACGTAACAACAAATCAAACAAATGAAAAAAATAGATTCTCTAATCATACTGATAGCCTTAACAGGATGCTTCTTTTCCTGTACAAACACAGAAGCACTGGATGTGGAAAGCAGAGCCGTAAATGAATTATATTCAAAAAGAGACTCTCTAAAGTGGCTAAAGGAAGATTCCGTAAGAAAAAACAATCTGGAAGATTCGATCGCTATCGCACAGGAAAATGCCCGGTTATATGCACTTTATCTTCAGGATTTAAAATCTTATAAAGAATCGGAACACCCCGTCATGTTCGGGTGGTTTAATGCTTGGGATCCGGCATCACCCAGTGCTTACTCGCAATTGACACTTTTACCGGACAGCATGGATATTGTTTCCATTTGGGGAACAGATAAAATGTTTGCGCTAAATGATCAGAAAAAGGAACAACTCAGGGAAATTCAAGCCAAAGGTACCAAAGTGATTATCGGCTGGATTATAGAGAACATCGGAGATCAGATAGATTGGGATAAAACACACTGGCCCGATGAGCCCGAAGCGGCTGTCAAAGCATATGCCAAAGCTATCTGCGATAGTGTACAAAAATACAATTATGATGGTTTTGATATCGACTATGAGCCCTCTTATGCTTCGCCGTTTAAACCTGGGTCGCACTGCGGAGACTGGAGTACTCCCTGGGAACAGAACAAAGCGCTCATCTCTTGTCAACGGGATGATAACAAGGACTACGAGAATCTGTTTTTTAAAACCATGAGAGAACTCTTAGGGCCTGACAAAATTCTGAATATCAATGGTTCAATCCATTGGTTAGATCCTGTATCAGCGAAATACTTTGACTATTTTGTCGTTCAATCGTATAATGGCAACTATGCCTCGTGGACCAGTCAGGTATTAGACCGTTTACAAAGCGCAGGCGTAAAGAAAAAACAAATCATATACACTGAATCTTTTGAGAATAAGCAACAAAACAGGCTTAATTTCAGGAGGTACGCCGATTTTGTAGTAAACACCCTAAACAGAGATGCGGGAGGAATCGGTGCTTACCATATCAATGAAGATGCTCTTGATAACAACAATTATCAACAGATCAGAGAGGCAATTTCCATTATGAACCCTTCTGTTAAATAACCGATAAAAAAGAACGAAAAATGAAAAAACTGATCATACTTTTCTGTAGCATTGCATTCGTTTGCTTAAGCTCTTGCACCACATTGGATGACGGAGGTGCACCCGGTGATAATGCCGCCTATATGGGAAACCCTACCGGCAGTGGGGTGGTAGGCATTACCGTGAGTGACGAAAAAGGCGGATTGGCTTTTGTTACTCCCCGATTGGCAAATGTGGCTGACAAACCGGTTACCATCACCGTGGGTATCGACCAACAAGTGTTAGACGATTATAACCAGGCCAACAACCTGAGCCTTGAAACACTGGATGTCAACGATTTTGAATTCATCACACCTGATGGCAAAAAAACACACGGAGAAGCTGCCATCACTATTGACAAAGGGATGTATATGGGAAATGTGGAAGTGAAAATCCATTCTCTTGATGCAAACAAATATCCGCACAGCAAACGGCTGGCTATCCCTGTTAAAATTAAATCGGTTGACGGGTATAAAATGCTGAGTTCTCCTCAATGGACGCTTATTCAGCTGAATCGTCAATTAAAAACGTCTGTGGGTTTAATGAGCGGAAACGGTTTTAAGTTGACGCCAAAAGAGCCTTTTGCCAAACCCATGGAACAATGGACTTTTCAAATGAGTGCCATCTATTCGTCACTGACCCGCACAAATCTCACGACAGCATTCATCAGCGATCATGGTGGAGGAGAGTTTTACACACGCATCGCAATGAAGCCGGGATATGAAGGAAATGGGATTGGCATTCAAATCAAAAACGGACGCGATGGAGCAGATACATGGACACAAAAACCTCTTAAACCCAACGAATGGCTGCATATATCTTACGTATATAAAGACCAGACTGTATCGGTTTATGTAAACGGCGTGCTGCAGAAAACATTTGAGACCACACCGATTTATTTGAAAAATACCGCATCCAGTGGCTGGACGGTAGGTAACGGAGGATATCGGAACGATTATATACGGGAAATAAGATTTTGGGATAAAGCATTAACGCAAGCAGAGATCGTAGATAAACTCTATCTCCCGCAAGACCCCAAAACTCCGGGACTTATCCTGTATCTTCCTCTCACGAAAGAATCCCAACTACAAGAGCTTACAGGAAATTGGGATGTTCTCGAATACGAAGGACTGGAGATTCAATACGTCGACAATGTTGTTTTCCCTGCCGAGAAGCTTGTTATAGAAGAATCGGAAATTCAAACAGAAGATAACCAATAAACAGGCCTTTAAATAATAAATAAAATGAAAAAAACATCCTATAGCATCTTATTCATTCTGATCGCTGTTTCATCTCTTTTTTCTGCTTGCAGTAAGGAACAGATAGAACTCGTAACGCAAGATCTGTCGTATCAATTAGATCCCGACTACATCTCGGTAAACATTCCCGATACGTTTAAATTTGATCCTGCAAACGTTATTTATTTAACCGGACAAAAAAACATTACATTACACGGTACAAACGACGAAACAACTACGACGATCATTGGAGGCAATGAGATTCATTTTACGGTCAGAATAAAAAAGGAATTTGACAACGATGTGACCCTGCGATTGGTCAAAGATCCGGCATTAATGAACTCTTATCCGGAAGACATCAGCAAATATAAAGAGATCTTGGAAGAATCATTTTCTATTCCGGAAACGATTCTTGAAAGAGGGAAGAAAGAAACCACATTCACCCTGACGTTTCAACAGGTAGAAAAGTTGAATGAGATACCGGGATATTTGCTGCCTCTTCGTTTAGAAATAGTAGGTGCTGCCAACGATCTGAAAGTTTCAGAAACCAATTATTTCGTTATGGTAAAGTTAGACATTGAATATGCCAAAGAGAATATTGTACCGGGAAATGAACCTTTTAACGGAGTGTTATTCAATGATATCATCACTTTCGATTCTCCTAAATCACAGGGACTGGGTTCGTTGAAAGATGGGGCATTTACCGGTAGCAGCTGGTATCCCAACGACAAAAACACTCCTTTAATCATCAAAATCCCGGAAAAAGAAACGATTAAAGGAATTGTCATCAATACCGAAGGACGCTGGGCATTGGGGCATTTTACTGTTTTCAGCGAAGGGAATTCGGTGGATATCAAACAAGGCGAATTTTCCATAAGTAAACAAACAGCTCAAATCAATGTACAGTTCAAAGAACCTGTAACCACAAACACTTTCCGGTTAGAGAATCTACTCACATATACTCAAGGCCCTCAACCGGATCTATGTGAAGTCAGACTGGTCAGATAACTTTCTGCAACCTTCTCTTTCAGATAGTGGTTTCCCTTTATCGGAAGCCACTATCTTTTTTTTCTGTAAATGGGTGAAATGTCTTTTCATCCGCAACGATCCGGGTTTCTGATTGTTCTGGTTACGCTATATCTCCCCGGACAGCGTTGAAGGAGCGGCTCCTGTTGATTCCGAAAATGTTTTGCGGTTTACCTGCTTTTTGCTATCTTTCAACCGCCGGAAATGAGTTCGGCAGATGTGGGTTCTGTCATGATAGAAAACGCGTTGTATCCGTATCGTTTAGAAGAAAGAATATTTATATGAAATACCCGTTATTCCTCTCTTTCACAATCTGTTGCCTGCTTTCTGTGAAGGCGCAGACCCCGGCAGATCTGGTCAACCCCTTTATCGGCACCACGAACTACGGCACCACGAATCCCGGTCCGGTGCTGCCGCACGGCATGATGTCGGTGGCACCGTTTAACGTGGCGGGGTCGGATCAGAACCAGTATGATAAGGATCGGCAGTGGTGGTCCACCCCCTACTCGCACGACAACTGCTTCTTCACCGGCTACTCGCACGTGAACCTGAGCGGCGTGGGCTGTCCCGAGGCAGGATCACTCCTGTTGATGCCTACGGCAGGTGCACTCAACGTGAACGCTGAGGAGTATGGGAGTGAATATACCGGAGAGACAGCCTCGCCGGGTTATTATTCCAACCTGCTGACAAAGTATCATATCAAAACCGAGGTGTCGGCCACGCAGCGCAGCAGCATTGCCCGCTTCACCTTCCCGGCCGGGGAGGGGCATATCCTGCTCAACCTGGGGGAGGGGCTCACCAACGAGTCGGGTGCCTGGATGCGCCGTGTCAGCGATACCGAGGTGGAAGGAATGAAGCTGTTGGGTACCTTCTGTTACAATCCCCAGGCGGTCTTCCCGCTTTATTTTGTGATGCGGGTGAACAGAACACCCCGCCACACGGGCTACTGGAAACAGCAGCGGGAGATGGGTGTGGAGGCGCAGTGGGATGAGACCAGTGGCACCCGCAAGCTCTATACCCGTTACGGCCGGGATATTGCCGGCGATGAGATCGGTGCCTGGTTCAGTTACGAGCTGGAGGAGGGGGAACAGATCGAGGTGCAGATCGGCGTCTCCTTTGTTAGCACGGAGAATGCCCGCCTTAACCTGGAGACGGAGCAGCCGCAATTTGATTTCGACCGGGTGCACAGCGATGCACGCAAGGCCTGGGACGAAGCACTGGCCGTGGTGACCCCTGTGGGAGGTACCACCGACCAGCGGACGATCTTTTACACGGCGCTCTATCATGCGTTGATCCACCCCAACCTGCTGAACGACGTGAACGGGGAGTACCCGGAGATGGAGGGGGACGGCATCCGCCGCACGGAGACGAACCGTTACACCGTTTTCTCCCTCTGGGATACCTACCGCAATGTGCACCAGCTGCTGGCTCTGCTCTACCCCGATGAACAACTCGACATGGTTCGCTCCATGGTGGATATGTACCGAGAGGGGGGGTGGCTGCCCCGCTGGGAGCTCTACAGCCGTGAGACCCTCACCATGGAGGGCGACCCGGCGATCCCGGTGATCGTGGACAGCTGGATGAAAGGACTGCGGGACTTTGAGGTGGAGGCTGCTTATAAAGCGATGGTCAAGTCGGCCACCACTCCGGGAAAAGACAATTTTATCCGTCCGGACATTGACGACTATCTCGCCAAAGGGTATATTCCGCTGCGGGAGCAGTATGACAATTCGGTATCGCATGCCCTGGAGTATTACATTGCCGATGCTTCCCTGTCGAAGTTTGCCGCGGCACTGGGCAAAGAGGAGGCGGCAGAACGGTTTCACCGGCAGTCACTCAACTACCGGCGCTACTATTCACCTGAATATGGCGTTTTCCGCCCCATCCTTCCCGACGGCAGTTTTCTGGCTCCCTTCAACCCGAAGCAGGGGGAGAACTTCGAGCCGGTACCCGGCTTTCATGAGGGCAGCTCCTGGAACTACTCCTTTATGGTGCCGCACGATGTGGAGGGGCTGATCCGCCTGCATGGCGGCAAGAAACGGTTTGTGAAGAAGCTGCAGCAGGTGTTCGACGAGGGGCATTATGACCCAACCAACGAGCCAAATATCAGCTACCCTTATCTCTTCAGCTACGTGAAAGGGGAGGAGTGGCGCACGCAGCAGCTCACGCAGCAGTTGCTGGCGGCACACTTCAAAAACGCACCCGGCGGACTGCCGGGCAACGATGATACCGGCACCATGTCGGCCTGGGCGCTCTTCACCATGATGGGTTTTTATCCCGACAACGCTACCGACCCTTCCTACACCTTCACCACACCGCTGTTCGACCGGATCACCCTGCAGCTGAATCCGGAGCATTACGACGGGCAGCGGCTGGTGATCGAGACCGTGCGTCCCTCAGCGGAGGCCCGTTATATCGACCGGATCACGGTCGACGGTCGCCGCCTGAAAGGCTTTCGCATCGCTCACGATGAGCTGGTGAAGGCGAAGAAGATCGTCTTCCATCTGAAGGAGAGAAAATAGCATCTTTGTATGACGACACATTAAAAATTGAAAGATTGTGAGTGCACCTCTTGCTGAGCGGCTCCGGCCGCAGAACCTCGATCAGTTTATCGGCCAGAAGCATCTGGTGGGGGAGGGTGCGGTGTTGCGCCGCATGATCGACTCAGGGAGGATCCCTTCCATCATCTTCTGGGGACCCCCGGGCGTGGGCAAGACCACCCTGGCCAACATCATCTCCCACACGCTGCATGCACCTTTCTACCAACTGAGTGCGATCAACTCGGGGGTGAAGGATGTGCGGGAGGTGATCGACAAGGCGAAGAATGCCCGTTTCTTCGACAGCGCTGCACCTATTCTTTTTATCGATGAGATACACCGTTTCAGCAAGTCGCAGCAGGACTCGTTGCTGAGTGCCGTGGAGACCGGCACGGTGACGCTGATCGGCGCCACCACCGAGAACCCCTCGTTCGAGGTGATCCGCCCCCTGTTGTCGCGCTGCCAGGTCTACGTGTTGAAGTCGCTGGAGAAGAATGACCTGGAGGTGCTGCTGCAGCGGGCGCTCACCGAGGATCCGCTCTTGAAAGAGCGGAAGATCACGGTGAAGGAGAGTGATGCGCTGTTTCGCTTTTCCGGCGGCGATGCCCGTAAGCTGCTCAACATTCTGGATCTGGCGGTGGCTGCCGACAGTGAGGAGGAGCTGGTGATCACCGACAGGCTGGTCACTGAACGGCTGCAGGAGAATCCTGCAGCTTACGACAAGGGAGGGGAGATGCATTACGACATCATCTCCGCTTTTATCAAATCGATCCGTGGCAGTGACCCCGATGCGGCGATCTACTGGCTGGCGCGGATGGTGGCCGGCGGGGAGGATCCCAGATTTATTGCCCGCCGGTTAGTGATCCTGGCGGCCGAGGATATCGGGCTGGCCAACCCCAACGCCCTGTTGCTGGCCAACGCCTGTTTTGAAACACTGCAGAAGATCGGCTGGCCCGAGGGGCGCATCGTGCTGGCGGAGACGACCCTCTACCTGGCCACTTCGCCCAAGAGCAACTCTGCCTATCTGGCTATCGATAAGGCGCTGGCAAAGGTGGAGCAGACCGGCAACCTGCCGGTGCCGTTGCATCTGCGCAACGCCCCCACGTCACTGATGAAAGAGTTGGGGTATGGCAGCGAATACAAGTATGCACACGACTATAAAGACAACTTCGTGCAGCAGGAGTATCTGCCCGGGGAGCTCAAGAGGAGCCGTTTCTGGGAACCGCAGTCCAATTCCTCTGAAGCGAAGATGCAGGAATGGATGAGGAAGCTCTGGAGAGATCGGTAGGTCAGTACCATTCGGCACCCCGGTCGTAGGGAGAGCTGTGCTGTTCATACTTCAGATCCTGCAGCAGCGATGAGTTGGCGCGAATGGTGAAGTTATACGATTTGTAGGGCCCGATCGGGATGAAGCTGGCCGACATGCTCCAGCAGTGCAGGTTGCGCGTGAGGGTGCAGTTGATATTGGTGAATTTCTTCACTTCGAAATTGTAGTCGGTGTTAAAGGTGAAGTTCCAGTTTTTGGTGGGTTGTATTGAACCGCTCAGCCCGAAGTTGTGGGTCAGCTTCCCTTTATATTCCATTTTCTCTTTGTTGAACGCACCGTAACCGTAGCGCAGTGAGTAGTTGAAGGAGACGTTCCAGTTGACCGCGTTCTTCAGATAGCCGTCGGCATCGAACTCACCCATCGAGTCCTCTTTCTTCTCCGGGTCATTTTTTTCGGCTGTTTCATAGGGGTTCTCACCCATGGTACCGTCATCGGGCAATGGGATGTTGTTGGTTTTTGCTCCCGATTCTTTCTCATCCTTCTTCTCACGTGAGAAGAGTTTTTGAAAGGTATCCTGGTTGAGGGAGTAGGAAAAGCTGGTGCCGGTATTCATCAGTTTGCCGATGCCTTTTCCGTTCAGTACGCGCAGCTTATCTACCTGTCGCGGATTTCCGTTTTGGTCCAGCTCGTAGAGATAGGGGTTCCAAGTGGCATTCAGGCTGAGGGTGTAGGTTTTTGAGAACTTCAGACGGATGTTGGTGTTGATCATGCTCCATTTCATTGAATCGGCCATCATGTTGTAGCTGAAGTTGATCCCCAGGTCGTCGATCAGGCTGATCTTCCGGGTGCCGGTAGAGTCTTTGTCATCCCGTATCTTCATCTCGAGGTTGTTCTTGAAGTCGAAGCCGATGCTGCCGCTCTTCCCTTTCGGAGCCGTGCCGAACATCATGGAGGAGTAGGGGGAGTAGGTGTAAACCACATCCTCACCATATTCGTTTTTGTAGGAGTAGGTCTCGTAAAAGTTATATTTCGGGTCACTGAAGTCGGGGCGATAGCTGATGCTGATGGCGGGCGTGAAGACGTGGCGGATGGCCTGCACCTTGTCGCCGAATACCTTCCAGGGGGTATACATCCCGTATAACTTGGTCTGTGCACTGAGGGAAGTACTATAGTCGTATATCCTCTTGAAGCCTATCACCGTATCTACCGGCACATTCCGTTTGGCAACCGGGTCCCATGCCTGCATGTGGGCGCTGCTGTACCACCGTTCGGTGTAATTGACAGAGGGGGAGACCTGGATGAAGTTGAACAGCGAGAAGGTAGCGCTCACGGGGATGCTGTGGCGCATGCCGTTGGTCCAGTCCCGCATCAGGTTTGCCTGGAGGAACTTGTTTTCCTTTGTGGTGATGGAGTTGCGGAACTCTCCCGCGTAGCTCATCGATATTTTTTCGTACCACCGCTCGTCGCCAACAGCATTTTTACGTTTGAAAGGGTAGATACGGCTCATATTCACCGATAAGTTGGGCAGTGTGGCGGCAATGGTGGAGTCGCGCGACACCTGGTTGATATTCATGGTGGCCGAGAGGCTCCAGGGGGAGTCGGGAAAACGCTGCGTGAGGTTCACACTCGAGCTTTTGGTGTTGTTCGATGCGTCGCGGGAGTAGAGGCGGCTCAGATCGCGGTGGTTGTTGCGGCTGGTGGAGAAGTTGACACTGGCCGAGAGGGTGCGGTACATATTGGCTTTGGGGTCCTGCGTATGGCTCCAGTTGATGCGCAGGTCCTTCGCCACCGAGTAAGCTTCCGGCACTACATCTTTTAGCTCCCGTTCGCCGGTGACGGTGTTGAGATAATAGATGTTCACGTTGCCCGAGTATTTGTATCGTTTGCGGTAGTTGGAGCGGGCTCCCATGCCCCACGATCCTTTGGTGTAGATCTCACCGGTGAGGGCGAGGTCGATGTAGTCGCTCAGGGCAAAGTAATAGCCTCCGTTTTGCAGGTAGAAGCCGCGGTTCATCTCATCGCCGTAGGTGGGCATGATGATGCCGGATGAATAGGTCTGAGTGAAAGGGAAGAAGGCGAAGGGCAGCACGACGGGGAAGAGCGGCACGTCGGCCACCACCAGCCAGGCGGGACCGGTTACCACATCTTTATCGGGGCGTACTTTGGCCTTCGAGAGGTTCAGGTAGAAGTGAGGATGCTCGTGGTTGTCGCAGGTGGTGTATTTTGCGTTGCGCATGTAGAAAGATTTGTCGGCATTCATCTTGGCTTCGTTCGCCACGATGTTGCCTTCGCCCTGTTGGGTGACCACATTGTGGATAAACGCTTTTCTTGTTTCGAAGTTATAGCGCACCTTTTTCATCTCATACTCGGTTCCTCCTTCGCTGAAGACCGGATAGCCGAACTCTTTCCCGATAGAGTCCACGCCGAAGGTGGAAGAGATGACGTTGCTGTCCATATCCATGATGATATATTCACCTTTGATTCCCATCTCTCCGTATTTGATGTCAGCCTCTCCGTAGAGGTATCCCATATTGTCGGCGGTGAAGACCATCGAGTCCTGGGCGGTATAAAAAACAGCTGCTTGCAAGGTCTGCTTTTTGGAGACCGAAACGGAGTCCTGCTTTGAGGACCGCAGGGAGTCGGCAGGGAGCCCTTCACGCAGGCTGTCTGCGGCGATCGTTAATGAGTCGCCGCCCTGTGCCAGCCTTATGCTATCGGCCTGCAGGGTTTTGTCGTTTGCAATGGTTCCCGGAAGAAGCGATTGGGTGGCGTCACGATCCACATGTACCGTATCGGGCGTCAGGGTGTCCGATGCAGCGGGCTGACCTGTGTGACCTGCTGCGATCGGGGTCTTGCGGACGGATGAGCAGTGGATGAAGAATGTCAACAGGAGAAGAAGATATGTAACACGTAACAGTCGCTTCATGCGGTCAATGCAGATAGCCGATGGTTTTATCCGCAAAAGTAATAAAAAGAAACTTAAGAGAGGCTGATTAAGGCTTTTTTAAAGAGTCTGAAGTCGTTTGAAAGGGGAACCGTCTCCTTTTTTCCCTGCATGAAAGCGGCCAGCGCCTCGGGGATGGCGGTTGTTTTTCCGGTGCATTCCGTTACGGTCTCTTTGAACTTGGCCGGGTGGGCAGTGGCGAGGAAGATCCCCGTCTCGCCGGCCTGCAATCCATCCTTCAGCGCCATATAGGCGCAGGCGCCATGGGGGTCGAGCAGGTAACCGGTGCGTTGTTCCGTTTCCCGGATGGCATGCCTGATCTCTGCATCGTCGTAGCGGGTTGCCGAGATATCCCGTGTGATGGAACCGTGGTTGTGGCCGTAGAGGTCGAGGATACGGTCGAAGTTACTGGGAGCTCCCACATCCATGGCGTTGGCGATGGTTTGTACCGATGCCCGGGGGGCGTATTGTCCCGTGAGGAGGTAGTCACGGAACACGTCGTTGCGGTTGTTGGCGGCAATAAAACGTTCTACCGGCAATCCCATCCTTTTGGCAAAAAGGCCGGCGGTGAGGTTGCCTAAGTTGCCGCTGGGTACGGATATCACGCTCCGGGCGGCGGGATGGTGCCGCATCAGCTGTGCCCAGGCATGGAAGTAGTAAAACGACTGGGGCAGGAACCGGGCCACGTTGATGGAGTTGGCGGAGGTGAGGCGGAGGCGGCGGTTGAGCTCCTCATCCATAAAGGCGGCTTTCACCAGTGCCTGGCAGTCGTCGAAAGTGCCGTCCACCTCTATTGCCACGATGTTCCGGCCCAGGGTGGTGAACTGCGCTTCCTGGATATCGCTCACCTTGCCGGAGGGATAGAGCACAAAAACCCGGATTCCTTCCACGCCAAGGAAGCCGTTGGCCACGGCGCTGCCGGTGTCGCCCGAGGTGGCTACCAGCACGTTCACCTCCTTCTGTCGCTCTTCTTTCACGAACCGGGAGAGCATCCTCGCCATAAAGCGGGCACCTACATCCTTGAAGGCGAAGGTGGGGCCGTGGAACAGCTCCAGCACCCAGATGTTTTCTTCCACCTGACGGAGTGGTATCTCAAAACTGAGGGTGTCAGCGACAATGGCATCCAGTTCTTTTTGCGGGATATCCTCCCCGAAGAATGTTCCGGCGACGGTTTGGGCAATGGGGGTCAGGTTCATGCCGGTGATCTCATGATAGAACGACGGCGGGAGCTGACGGATGGTTTCGGGCATATACAAGCCCCTGTCGGGTGCCAGCCCTTTCACAACGGCCTCTTTCAGTGAGACGGCGGGGGAGTTTTTTTGGGTACTGTAGTAGAGCATGATAATTTAGCTTTCAGTTTTCAGCATGTTAGGGATAAAAGATCGTTTTCATGAACTGGTCGCCGTGCAGCAGGCCGTAGCTGCCTTCTCTGGCAGCAAACTCGTCGTACACCTGCACGCTGTCGGGTTGTATCTCCCTGTGCCAGATCAGGAAAGGGATTGCATCGCGGGTGTGGGTGCGGATGGCACAGGGGGTGGGGTGGTCCGGCAGGATGGCGATGGTGACCGGCTCCTCCCATTTCAGGGTCTCTTCGTAGATCGTTTTGACGATGCGGGCATCGAGGTTTTCGATTGTCTTCACCTTCAGCAGCGCGTTCCCCTCATGTCCCGCCTCATCACTCGCCTCTACATGGAGATAGACAAAATCTGTATTCCGGAGAGCCTGGAGGGCTGCTGCTGCTTTTCCTTCGTAGTTGGTGTCGTAGAGGCCGGTGGCGCCCTCCACCGGAATCACCTCCAGTCCCGCGTAGACGCCGATGCCGCGGATCAGGTCCACCGCCGAGATCACCGCCCCGCTGCGGATGGGGTAGATGTTGCTGAGCGGCTTCATCTGCGGCCGGTAGCCGGGCGACCAGGGCCAGATGCTGCTGGCAGGGTGCTTTCCCTCGGCGATCCTTTTCCTATTCACCGGATGATCCCGTAACAGTTCCTGCGAAGCCAGGATCAGCCGGTTCAAGGCATCGGCGGTGACCTTTGCCTCCGGATGGGCGGCTTGGATCAGGTGCGGACGGAAAGGTTGCTCCGGGATATCGTGCGGAGGGGTGCAATCGAGCCGTTTGTCACCGCCCTGCATCTTCAGCAGGTGGCGGTAGGAGACACCGGGGTAGAAGCGGAAGGTCTCATCACCTATCTTTTCGTTGAGGAAGGCAATCAGTTCGGCCGCCTCTTCACTGCTGATATGCCCTGCCGAATGGTTGATTAACCGGTCGCCGCTGATGCAGACCAGGTTGCATCGCATGGCCAGCTCGCCGGGGAGGATCTTCACCCCCATGCTGGCAGCCTCCAGCACGCCTCGCCCCTCAAACACGGCAGGGAGGTCGTAGCCCAGCACCGAGAGGTTGGCGATCTCGCTGCCGGGTGCGAAGGCGTCGGGGACGGTAAGTAGCCGCCCGTTTCTGCCTTTGCGTGCCAGCAGGTCCATATAGGGGGTGTGGGCAGCCTGCAGCGGCGTTTTGTTGCACAGTGCGGCGATCGGCTCATCGGCCATCCCGTCGCCCAGAATGATGATCTGTTTCATTGATTTCTATTATCGGATATTAGCAATTGAGATGATATCGGCAAAGACACCGGCAGCGGTGACACTCGCGCCGGCGCCGTAACCCTTGATCACCATCGGGTACTCGTTGTAGCGCTCCGTAGTGATGAGGATGATGTTGTTGCTGCCCTCTAAGTCGTAGAACGGATGCCCCTTCTCCACTTCGCGCAGTCCCACCTCACATTTGTCGTTGTTGTAGGAGGCCACGAAGCGCAGTCTCTTCTCCTCCCGGGCCAGCTCCCTGCGGCGTTGTTCGAACGATGCATCCAACTCGGAGATGGTCTGCCAGAATTGCTCCAGGCTGCCTTCAAAATAGTGCTGCGGCACAAACAGTTTTTTTGTTACCTCCGACTGTTCCACGCGGGCGCCCGCTTCGCGGGAGAGGATCACCAGCTTGCGTGTCACATCCAGTCCGCTCAGGTCGATGCGCGGGTCGGGTTCGGCAAACCGTGCGTCGACTGCCATCCGGATGGCTTTGCTAAAAGGGATCTCCTCGCTGAGGGTGTTGAAGATAAAGTTAAGCGTGCCGGAGAGCACTGCTTCCAGCTTCACGATCCGGTCGCCCGAGTTGATCAGCGAGTTCATCGTGTTGATGATCGGTAGTCCCGCACCCACGTTGGTCTCGAAGAGGAACTTGACGCCGCTCTTGCGGGCGGTCTCCTTCAGGCGGTGATAGTTGTCGTAACCGGATGAGGCGGCGATCTTGTTGGCGGTGACTACCGAGATGTTCTTCGCCATCAGCTCACCGTAGAGTTCCGCGATCTGAGGGCTGGCGGTGCAGTCCACGAAGACGGAGTTGAAGATATTCATCTTCAGGATCTCATCGCGGATCAGGGCGGGAGAGCTCTTCACGCCGTGCTCCATCAGGTTCTCATAGAATCCCTCTATGGCGATGCCGTCGCGCGAAAAGAGTGCCCTGCGCCCGTTGGCGATGCCGACGATATTGATCCGCAGCTTGTTCTGATCCTTCAGTGTCTGTTGTTGACGCCTGATCTGCTCCAACAGGCGGCTGCCCACCGTGCCAGTGCCGATCACGAAGAGGTTCAGCTCCTGGTAGGGCGACAGGAAGAAGGAGTCGTGGATGACGTTGAGTGACTTCTTCAGATCCGATCTGGAGATCACACAGGAGATGTTGGTCTCGCCGGCACCCTGTGCCAGGGCCACCACGCTGATGCCGTTTCTGCCGAGGGCACCGAAGAACTTGCCGGCAATGCCGGGCACATGCTTCATATTCTGCCCCACGATGGCGATGGTGGCCAGGTCATACTCCACGATGATCTCATTGATGCTGCCCATGGCGATCTCGTGGGTAAACTCAGCGTTGAGCACCTTCTCTGCCAGTGTGGCATCCTGCGTACGTACACCAATGGAGGTGCTGTTTTCCGACGAAGCCTGCGAGACGAGGAAGACGCTGATGCCGTTGTCGGCCAGCGCGGAGAAGATCCGTTTATTCACCCCGATGACGCCCACCATGCCCAGTCCCTGGATGGTGATGAGCGCCGTGTCGTTGATCGAGGAGATACCCTTGATGATCTGTCCGTTGCGGGTGGGCGCTATGTTGCGGATATAGGTGCCTTCTCCCTCCGGGTGAAAGGTGTTCTTCACATATACGGGAATATTCTTGTGGTAAACGGGGAAGATGGTAGGGGGATAGATCACCTTCGCCCCGAAGTTGGAGAGCTCGATCGCTTCGATGAAGGAAAGCTCCTCGATCACATAGGCAGAGTTGATGATCCTGGGATCAGCCGTCATGAAGCCGTCCACATCGGTCCAGATCTCCAGCACCGATGCATCCATCGCCGCGGCAATGATTGCGGCGGTATAATCCGATCCGCCGCGGCCCAGGTTGGTAATGTCGCCGTTCTCGCTGCTTGAGGCGATGAACCCGGGCACGATCGCCACCTGCGGCGGCGGCATCTCAGAGAAGGTTTTCCGGATCAGCTCGTTGCACTGTGCCAGGTCGGGCAGGTGGATGCGGAACTGGCGGCTGGTTTTGATAAATGCTGTGGGGTCGTAGAGCTGAGCCCCCGCGATCACCTTGCTGATGATGAGCGAGGAGAGCCGTTCGCCGTAGCTGACGATCTTGTCGGAGGTTTTTTGGGAGAGATCGCCGATCAGGAAGACCCCCCGCAGGGTATTGTTCAGGTCGTCGAAGAGCTGCCGGGTCTTTTGCCTCACCTCCAGCTGGTCGCCAGGAGAGACGATCGTCTGTTCTATGATCTCCTCGTGCCGGGCAATGATCTCCTCGAGCAGGCTTTTGTATCCCGGGTTACTGCTCATCGCGAAGTCGGCAGCCAGCAGCAGTCGGTCGGTTACCCCTCCCAGGGCGGAGACCACAACGATGACCGGTTCATTTTCTTTTTCTATGATTTGCCTGACCATTCTCAAGCTATCGGGACTCCCTACGGAGCTCCCGCCGAATTTCATCACCTTCATACCATTCTGTTTTACGATGTCTGAAGTCCGAAGAGCAGAACTTTTCCTTGATGTTCCGGTCTGTCGGATAGGACTGTTTCCCGCGGTGAGCGGATAAATTGTGTAATATAACGTTGATTTTGTGTGCGATAACCTGATTTATCGCTGGTGCAGCAGTAGCCGCTTACGGATGTGAAAATTTACCTAACCCCCCAAGGGGTCATGGTCATTGTAATGGTGGTGTAGGTGTATAGCCGATATAAATGCTGCATGTTGAGCAATTCATTTGCTGCAAAGTTAAGGGAATAATTGGTAAAAATGACCATTTTGCGAAAAAAAACTGGGTTTAACATAAAAATATCTCTTTGCAATATAAGAGCAATCGTATCCTGCAAATAAAAATGATTCCTTTCCTGCTTTCATAACAGGCGAAATACACAGAAAAGAGCCGGACAGCGGCTGCGGCCGAATGACGGTGTGATTTTTCCTTCCTATACAAACAGCAGTAAAAAGTTAAATGATCTAAAATTTGGAGTGAACCCTAATGAGCTGTTTTATAGGGAAACATCTCTAAAATTTGCGTTTTTAGAGTATTATACTGCGCATTTTATTCCAACGCCACTGTTTAAAACAATTAATTTTATCATAAAATAAAAATGTTTAACGATTGAAGCATGAACCCCTATGATCCGCAAGGGGGGAAAATAACCTTATTGTCACCTGATTATCAGGTGAATATGCACTTAAATATTGGCGTTTTAAGGCTTTTTAAGCCGATTCAGGTATGAACGTATGTATCCTCTATGAAACGAGCAGGAATATCCTTTTCACACAAGTGGCTGATGAGAGCAAGTTTCCTATGATACCATTGACCTATTGTGAAAAGTGAGAGTAGCGAAAAAGCTTGCTTTTGATTTGTCAAACGCAGCAATAGCCTGGCTTTAGTGAAAATCAAAAATTTAAATTTTATGAAACGATTTATGTACAAACGAGTAAGTGCATGCTCTCTGTTCCCTGTTTATTTGTTTTTCATCTTTTTTCTTGTTTTCCCATTCAACGGATACACGAATGAAAATTGCGGGATGAATGAAATATGGCAGAGCAGGATGCTGATCAGAGGAAAAGTCATTGACCAAAACGGCCGGCCTCTTCCCGGGGCGAATGTTGTAATTGGTGGAACGATGAAGGGTGTGGTGACAGATGCGGAGGGTTATTATGTGATTGAAGCGAATAAAGGAGAGGTACTCGTATTTTCTTTTATCGGTTTTCAGGAAAAAAAAGTAACCGTTGGCGATAACCAGGCAATAAATGTTACCATGGCAGAAGAAACCACTCTTCTGGATGAAACGGTTGTGGTAGGGATGGGAACACAAAGGAAAGCCAGCGTGATCGGGGCGATCTCCTCAGTAGAGGTGGACCGGCTGCGTATTCCTCAACGCTCTCTGACATCTGCTCTTTCCGGACGAATAGCCGGCGCTACCATTGTGCAACGTTCGGGTGAGCCCGGGTATGACGAGGCTTCCTTTTGGATTAGAGGGGTTTCATCTTTTGGTGCCAACCAACGGCCATTAATCCTGGTGGACGGAGTGGAAAGAGAGATGTCGAATATTTCCATTGAAGAAGTAGAATCCATTTCATTGTTAAAAGATGCGTCGGCCACGGCTGTGTACGGTGTCAGAGCCGCCAACGGGGTTGTTTTGGTGAATACAAGAAAAGGAATCGCCCAGAAACCGGTTATTGAAGCCAAGATAGAGTATGGCATCTCCGATTTGCTCAAAATGCCCAAATTCCTGGACGGAGCAAATTATGCAAGGCTCTATAATGAAGCTTTTGGTAAGGAGAACTACTCAGAGGAATACATTGACCACCTTGAGAGCGGCGTCAATCGTTTCTTTTGGCCGAATGTAAACTGGTTCGACGAGATTTTTAAAAAATGGTCGAACAATATGAATGCCTCCATCAACGTAAGAGGGGGAGGAGAAAGAGCCCGTTATTTTATTAACGCCGGCTATTTCGAAGATAACGGGAACCTGAGAGAGTACAGGAATTTAAACGAATATGATTCTAATATCACCCTCAAACGATATAATTTTCGTTCGAACGTTGATTTGACCTTATCTAAAACCTCTCATCTCAATGTGGAAATTGGCGCAAACTTAACGGACGCTCACGAGCCGGGTGTGGGCAACAGGACGCTCTATTCCACTTATTTTGCCAGTCCGGCAGAAGAGTTGTTTTACTGGTCCTATCTCTCTACCCCGCTATCGGCCCCGGTTCGTTTACCTATTGAGTATAACGAAGACGGAACGGTACATAAATGGGGATGGGGCGCACCGAGTCAGATTGGGGAAAAGAACCCTGCTGAACGACTGCTGGGTTCCGGATACAACAAACGATTTGCCTCTCAGGTCATGAGTCAGGTGATCCTGAATCAGGATCTCTCTTTTTTATTGGAAGGACTGAATTTTAAGGGATACTTCTCGTTTGATGCGTATAACAACACTATTCAGCAAAGGCATAAGGCGATGAGTACCTATGCTGTTGAAGGGGTAGATGATGAGACCGGTTTTTTAATCACCAAAGAAGTAGACAAAGGGCAGGATTTTCTCGGCTATGCCAAAGATTTAAGAAGCACGAGGGCGGTGGAAGCCAAAGCCCAGTTCAACTACAACCATCTGTTTGACAACAGGCATCGTGTGGGAGGCATGCTGATGTATTATCAGCGGGATTTTATTAACGGTTCGGCTTCATCCGCCATATTCTCTCTTCCTTACCGAAAACAGGGAATCGCATTTCGGACAACGTACGACTACAAGGACATCTACTTTGGAGAATTTAACCTGGGTTACAACGGGTCAGAAAATTTCCCCAAAAACAAACGTTTTGGTTTTTTTCCGGCAGCTGCTGTAGGATATTTGATTTCGAATGAGCCTTTCTGGCATATAGATGTTGTTGACTTTTTCAAAATCAGAGGATCTGTCGGTCTGGTCGGGTCGGAAGCGCTGCCCAACAATATGCGTTTCGGCTATCTCAGCACATGGGGGTCAGGGATCAACCCCGGGCATCCGGTCAAAGAAACAGGCTATGCTTTTGGCCTTGACCCGATCCGTATCCCGGGTACCGGTGAAGAACAAATAGGGGTGTCTGACTTGACTTGGGAAAAAGGGCTGAAGAAAGATGTCGGATTGGAGCTGAAAATGTTTAAAAATGCCTTTTCTGTCGACATTGATTATTTTCATGAGAGAAGAACGGATATTCTGATCCGTCGCCAATCCCTGCCTTCCATTACGGGATTTAACCAACAGCCATTTGCCAACATGGGAAAAATGATCAATCAGGGTATTGAAACAACCCTGGAAATCAATCAGACCGTGAATGGCTTTTACTATAAGTTGTACGGCAATTTCGCGTTTACGAAAAATAAAATCATTGAAATGGATGAGCCGGAAAGAGAATATGCATACCGAAGAAGAACCGGTCATCGATTCGGGCAACTGTTTGGGATGAAAGCAATCGGCCTTTTTGAGAGTCAGGAGGAGATCGACAACAGTCCCGAGCAGAAATTTGGGCCGGTAAGACCCGGAGATGTGAAATACAACAACACGAATGGAGATAGTTTTATCGACATCGATGATGAGGTAGCCATCGGTTATTCTTATATCCCCGAGATCATCTATGGATTTGGCACTCAGTTTCTGTGGAAAGGATTTGATTTCGGCCTTTTTTTCAGGGGGCAGGCCAGAGTGTCTTATCCGTTATACGGTTCTACCTTTATCCCGTTTAGCGAAGGGGTAGGCAAAGGGAATCTGTTTAAAAAAGCACTGGACAGATGGACCGTTGACAACCCCGATCCAAAAGCGTTTTACCCGCGCTTATCGGACGGGCGTTCTACCAATAACTGGCAACCGTCCACACGAAATATTTATGACGGGAGCCTGCTTCGTCTCTCGGATATCGAGTTGGGATACAATGTAAATAAAAAACACCTCTCTCAGTGGGGTGTGCAGGGCCTGCGAATTTATGTACTGGCAAACAACGTAGCTCTGTTCTCCAAGTGGAAGATGTGGGATCCCGAAACAGGAACACCGAACGGGAATAAATATCCGCTTCCGCGGAAGATTAATTTTGGGATCAGAACGACTTTTTAAAAATCAGAAAAAATGAAAAAATATATCAATCTACTCCTGTTTGTTTTATTCGGGCTTTTCAGTTGTGCCGATTTTCTGGACAAACAACCGGATGATATGAAAACCGACGACATGGTATGGAGTTCCAGGGTTGAAGTGGAGCAATACCTTGCAAATGTGTATGCAGCGGTACTGCCTCATAATCTTCATCAGGACGACCCATGGGTGGGCTGTTCCGATGAATGCGATTTATCCTGGACGGTCTATCGGACCTACGGCATCAACCTGGGAAACTGGGACACCAATTCCACTTTTTATGATAAATATGCTTTATGGTACAGGGCCATTCGTGCTTCTTTTGTTTTTGAGAACAATATCGATCGTTGCGGGGAGATCAGCAATGATTTGAAAATCCAATACAAGGCGGAAGTGAAATTCCTGCGAGGCTACTACTACTGGCTGCTGATCCGTCAGTACGGGCCCGTGGTACTGATCAAAGAGGCACAGCCGAGCAATGCTCCCTGGACAACCTTTGCCAGAGCGCCATTTGATGAATGTGTAGATTATATTTGCGAGATGATGGACGAAGCGGAGAAAGATTTGCCTTTACACTGGTGGCACGATGCCCGCTGGCTGGGGAAACCCAATAAAATTGTCTGCAAAGCAGTGAAATCGATTGTACTCACCTTCGCTGCCAGTCCCCAATGGAACGGGAATAAAGAATATGCTGACTTCAAGAACCCGGATGGGACCCCTTTGGCTAATACGATTTACGATGAAAACAAATGGAAAAAAGCAGCTGCTGCCAGCAAAGAGGTAATAGATATCGCCGAAAAGTATCCGGAGGCGCAATTACGGTTATACAAGAACAATGAGCATGGAGATGAGGCTTTTAATCCCTATAAATCACTGGTTGACGTACAACTCAAAAGTTGGAATTGCGAGGTGATCTTCGGCCGTTACGGTCGTGGGGGTGAATCCGAGACTAATGCATGGATGGTTCATTCTTCTCCGTCGCCTAACAATTTGGGAGGTGTCGGCCCCACCCAGCGGCTGGTGGATGCTTTCCTTATGGAGAACGGGAAACCCATTGAAGACCCCGGTTCTGGATATGTGTCGTCGGGATTTGCTACTTCCCCCGGCAATCACTGGAATCCGAACAACAGAAATATCGGGACGGAACAAGGGCGAAAAGAGATGATCTCGGATATTCGGAAATGCGACACATGGGGACATTGGACCGGAGAGTGGAACATGTATGCAAACAGAGAGCCCCGTTTTTATGCTTCCATTCTTTATAATAAACGGGTTATCCCACAAATTCCCGATGATATCGTGAAAAGAAACTACTATAGTTCCCCCGGACAAAAAGACGGCTTCGGCAGAGTGGAACTGTATTACGGAGGAATGTCCAGAAAATCGGGATCCCATACGTTTTATTCAAAAACCGGTTATTTGGCATTCAAAAAGAATGATCCCATGGCCGATATGAGAGATAGAAAATATCCCCAGAGGTATATGAACGTTTTTACTCGATACGCAGAAATCTTATTAAACTATATTGAAGCATTAAACGAGTACAATCCGACCCATCCGGATATTCGTAAATATTGGGATATGATCAGGGAACGGGCCGGAGTCCCCGGTGTGTTTGTTGCATCTCCACAGATTGCCGGAGATAAAGACTTGCAAAGAGCATTTATTCTTAGGGAAAGGCAAATTGAGTTATGTCTGGAGGGCGATCGTTATTTTACAACACGTCGCAGATGGCTGGCACATACTGCCGATGAAGGAGACGCCGTGGATAATCGTAAATATGGCGATGGCGGCAGAATGTGGGGAATGGATGTGAATGCCGGAGATCCGGCATCCAACAACTTTTCATTTACCGGATTTTACAATGTGGTTTCTTTTGAAGAGAGGGTTTTCAGAAAAGCATTTTATCTGTTTCCCATTCCTCAAGCGGAAATTGATAAAAGTAAAAGTATCGTGCAAAACCCATGGTGGTAACTTTTTAAATCAATGATTATGAATATAAGAACAATCATCTCTATTGGCCTTTTTCTATGCATGGGCTCATGGTTGTGTTCATGCGAGGAAAAAGAGATGGATGAATCCTTGCCCATTAATCCGGTTTTAAACCCGATTTTATCGGTTACGGCACAAGATGGGAATCAGATTGCAACGGCTGTTATTTCTAATAATGATCTGACGATTCATCTGGAGCTGGCGAACCTTAGGGCAGAAGAAAGAAAAGCTGTACCCGTAAAAATACACATCTCAAAACGGGCAAAGCTGATTGCTCCAACCGACACGGTGCTTACACTGGACTTGACACAGCCCCACCTGATCACGATTAATAATTTATACAAAGATGTGACTTATACTTTAACGGCAAGTGCCCCTTTCCGTATCGAACTGTGGAGAAAGACTGCAACCGAACTTGCGTTTGTAAAACATAACAACGGTGCAATCGCATTCAGCGGAGATTATCTGGTGGTACATGAACGGACCAAGTTTGATTATTATAAACTCAAAGATGGGGCCAAAGCCGGGACCCTGTCATTCGAAGGGATCGACTGGGACACACTCACCCGGACGGTGCCATTGTTTATGGCGGGTGATGAGGCAGGAAATATCGTCGCTTGCAATTTCTATATGTCTCGTTGGATGCCTGCAGGCGGCACCAACACCATTCATATGTTCTGGTGGGAAGGTGTTGCGGCAAAGCCCAAATTATTATTCTCTTATGATGTGGAGATTGATAAACCCGGGAATATTGACGTAGGGCGGAAAATATATGTCAGGGGAGATATGACCAAACATGCGTTTCTGTATATGGGGGTCTCTTTTCAAAATATGTTTTTGCGCTGGGAAATTCAAAACGGGCAGGTGGTTTCCGCACAGCCCGATAAAATTGAATATGACCCGGGATATCAGATGGGAACGCAGCCCACCATTGTTCCCGCCACCTTGGGAAAAAACGCCAATTACTTTATTGCCAGATACGAAGATGGAGCAGGCAAGGTGGCTATTACGTATATGGACGGCACAACCCATCAGCCGATATATGCATCGGAGCATCATATACAAAATATCTTCCACCAATGGTTAGGCGGAGGCCATGCCTTTGATTATGTACCCATCAACGGGAAGCACTATATCTTTATGATTGAACAGAAAGCTGAATCCTGGATGAGAGAGGTTTTTGATGTGAAAAAAGTCATAGAAGCCCCCAACAGCATTGGGAGCATCATGGACCTGATTCATACCCGTAAATGGAATGACTGGCTCGATTTTCCAATCGATCCTCTTTATGGAAAAAACAGTAATAACACCGGAGATGTGGTGGCACGTGTGTCACCCGATGGAAAAACCGCAACGGTCGCATTTTTATGTACCAATTCCGGAGTGATTGTCTGGGAAATAAATACTGAATAACATGGAGTCCTCATTACTGTCGGAAGAAGCAGCTGCTTCTTCCGACAGTCGTTTAAATTAAAAAGTGAAGGACGAAATCCTGATCTGATCCATCTGTTTCGGAAACCCCATCATCGTTCATCGGGCCAGGGACAGGGCTGGCCGGTGGCTTTCCATAACGGGCGTTGTGCCTCTGCACTGCGAAGAAAATGGCCCAGCTCTTGCGACAGCTGTCTGACCAATCGCGGGTATTGTGCCGCACGATTGGTGGTTTCGCCAATATCCTCTGTAAGATGGAAGAGTTCTTTCTGGCCGGTTTCGTAGTAATAAATCAGCTTCCAGTCGCCGCTGCGGACGGTACAGGTGGAGCCGATCCCCGGGCCTTCGTTACCCCATAGGTTGGGATAGTTCCAGTAAAGGTTACGGGTCGCGTTGTTGGCAGACCTGCCTTCCAGGAGTGGCACGAAGCTGATCCCGTCGATCGGTTGAAGAGTTCTTCGCTTTTTTACCTGAGCCATATCCAGGAGAGTCGGGAAGAAATCTTCAATGATCACGTACTGGTTGCATTGGGTGCCGGGCTTCACTTTACCCGGCCATTTGACGATCATCGGTTCGCGTATGCCGCCTTCATAGGCCGATCCTTTTCCGCTGTTGAGCGGAGCGTTTTGGGTATGTAACGGTGCATCGCGCCAGCGGGTATCGGTAGAGAACCCGCCGTTATCCGACATGAAAATGACAATGGTGTTGTCCTCCAGCCCGTTTTGCTCCAGCCAGTTCATCAGATCGCCCAGGCTCTTGTCCATCCCCTCGATCAGCGCAGCGTAGGCTGCTTCCTTTTCCGACAGTCCTGCATCCATATACCTTTGATAAAAACGTTTGTCTCTGTCGATAGGGATGTGTATGGCATAGTGCGACATATAAAGGTAAAACGGTTGCCCGAGATTTTTGGCTTTGTCGAGTGCTTTCAGTGCTTCCCGTGTCAGCGCCTCCGTGACAAACGTCTCCGTTCCCCAGTATTTGTCCAGACCCGGGACAGCCTGATGAGGGGACGGGGTACCGTCGGTCCGGTTTCCGTAATTCTCTTCTCCCAGATAGCTGGCCACTCCGCCGCCTGCATGTCCCGCAATGTTCACCTCGAACCCGAAATGATGCGGGTTTTCGCCCGGGGTATCGATGGCTCCCCAATGGGCTTTGCCGCAATGGATGGTGTGGTAACCGCTGTTTTTCAGCAGTTGTGTCAGGGAAGTCACCTCATAGGTGTGAGGGATGCCGGGCACCTGGCAAATACCGTTCACATTCCATTCAGGAAATTCCAGCACATCACTTTTGCGGTCGGTGGATTTATTTTTCTCCAGTGTCCAGTTGGTTACGTGGTGCCGGGCAGCATTCATCCCTGTCATCAGGCTCACGCGGGTAGGCGAACTGACACTGCAGGCATAGGCCTGCGTGAACATCATCCCCTGTGCAGCCAGCCGCTCCATGTGAGGGGTGTGGTAACGCTCGTTGAGTGCAGTTTTCTCTTTCCAGAACGGTAATGAGGTGTCCTGCCACCCCATATCATCCACCATAAAGAGGATGATGTTGGGGCGCTGATCGGTTGCCAGGAGGTTCTTAGCCGGGAGGCCGGCCAACGGAACCAACATAAGCGGCAGGAATTTTCCGGTATTCATCGTGTTGTTTTTTTTAGGTTGAACCACTTTCTTCTTTGACCCCATCTCTTCATACAATAGCTCTTTTTCAGTTCTTTAATCATTCATTCTTTCAGTGGGGCAGACAAAAAATGAATAGGACATGGGGTTGGGAGTGATCGTGTACTCCGGATGTACCTGTGCACCCCAGGTATTGTCACCACCCACACCCATCTGGGCATGATCGATATTAACCCGGATCAGCTCTTTTTGTTCAATGCTGCCGCCGTGTTTACGTTGGATAGTGAACGGGATGTAATCGATATCCTCCTGTGTGAAATTCCAGACGCTGACACTCAGCGGCTCTTCTCCCTGAAAACGGATCCCTTCCCCCTGACTGTCCTGCAGGGAGAACCAGCGTACATCACATTTATTGCCGGTTTCCTGCGGCCGTACATAAGGATGATATTGTGCTGCAACGGTAGAATGATACAATCCTATGGCAGCCGAGCTCTTTCGGTCCGCATAGTTCTCATGAGGCCCTCTGCCAAACCAGGAGAAATTCTCATATGGTTTTTTCAAAATAAGGTACATGCCAAATCCCGGCATTTCCGGCAGCGGTTTTTTACCCGGTTTGAAATTCATGGTAACCTTTATCTTCCCGTCTGAAGAAATTTGATAGAGAAACTCTAAAAATGAATCTTGTTGTGACAGGGTGTATTGCGTACGGA
>JAQVWR010000100.1 GCA_028709605.1 Proteiniphilum sp. | reverse complement strand
CCCGAAGTTACAAAAATGTGTGCCGATAAAGAAAAGCTGGAATTCACGTGGATCTCACCCATCAAAAACGGGCATATGTTCCGGGCGACTCCCGCGTCGAAAAATTCAGTCATAGAAATCATTGCAACCGATTCGTTTGGGAAAAAATATCAGACTACCATACCATCGGAAGAAATCACCACAAATTAAAAAAATAGGGAAATGAAAACTAACATCCGACGGATTCTATTCCACACCTTTCTCCTATCCATCTTACTGATGGGTTGTTCGGGAGAAAAAGAAGAGGATGACCTTGATTTTAAATATATTACAAATCTCGAGGTCCTTTCACACAAGGTGTATGATGTAAAGATCGATAACTTCAGGAAAACGATTGACCTGTTGTTTGAAAGAGGACAAGATCTTTCGCAAGTGGAGATCAAACTGACCTTAGCCAGCCATGTAGAGATGGTTCATCCGCAAACGGCAACCGCCATATACAATCTCACCGGAAATACCGAAATTTCCCTCAAAAAAAACGGAGAGGTGACAACTTTCACCGTGCATCTGCGTTACAAGTCAACTGCGTGGGTCGTTTCTTCCTCCAATTGGGAAAAGAAAGATCAGTACGGAAATCTCCCGGAATATATCTCGGTATATAAATACAAAAAGGATATCTCCGGGAAATTGGTGCAGGCATATATCGCTGTGGCGGATGTAAGCGAGGGAAAAGCAAGATTTAAAATCCTGGGTGAAAAAAAAGGGTATCATACCCCCACACAGTTTTATGAAGCGAACTCTTATCCCAAGGTTGTGCTGAACGGCGGCTTTTTCTGGTCGGGAACATCATTGGGATTAATGATCAAAAACGGAGAAACAGTGTCGAAAATAGAAACGGTTACAACAAGGAAATACAACGGAGCAGACACCTATTATTATCCCACCACCGGTGCTTTCGGGATGGAGAGCAACGGTACATTTACGGCTCAGTGGGTATATCATTCAGATAACACTTTATATGCCTATCCCGCTCCCGCTCCCAACAAAGCAGGCGAAAAACCGCTGCCCATACCTTCAGCAAATTTTCCGGCAGGTGCTGTAAAATGGCAACCCAAAGAAGCTATTAGCGCCGGCCCTCTACTAATCAGAAAGGGAGAGTACAAAAATTTATGGGAAAACGAATTGTTCGACGAAGCGAGCGGTGTAGGGCCCACGTACAATCATCCCCGCTCGGCAATCGGATATCACCCGAACGGATATGTGGTGTTCTTCGTGTGCGAAGGTCGAAATAAAACACCCAACACCCCCGGGATGACTTTAAAGAATGTAGCGGACATATTATTGGAGCTGGGTTGTACCGAGGCAATCAATCTGGATGGCGGAGGCTCATCCTGTATGCTGGTCAACGGACAAGAGACGATCATTCCCAGTGATGGAAAACAACGCACGATCACCAATATGGTGGCAATTTATTGAGAAAAGATGGATCGAAGAAGTTTTATCACCTACGCCACTCTGTTGGGTGGCTCCGCAGCACTAAAAGGAAATAACGCTCTTGTAACCTCCGGAAAACATATCGGAAAACCCACCCATTACAGATCACGGGAGCTGCAGGCAGATGTCATCATTTTGGGAGGAGGTATGGGAGGCTGTGCAACCGCGCTTGCCTGCTGTCGCAATGGGCTGAGTGTGATCATGACCGAAGAGACTGACTGGATTGGCGGACAGGTGTCCCAACAGGGAGTTCCTCCCGATGAACACCAGTGGATTGAGACGCACGGTGCACCCCAGTCGTATCGTGACTACAGGAACAGGGTTCGTGAGTATTACCGGCAGAACTATCCCCTCACAGAGGCGGCACGCAACCGTGTAAATCTCAACCCGGGTGATGGGAGCGTCTCCAGGATCTGCCACGAGCCAAGAGTCTCCGTATCCGTCCTGACCGATATGCTATCACCGTTTTTGAGTACCGGAAAATTGCGGATCCTCCTAAACCATAAGGTGAGGAGCAGCGATGTCAACGGTGATCGCGTGATTTGTGTAGCAGCAGAGAATATACACACGGGTGACCGGACCATCCTGACAGGCGAATCCTTTGTGGATGCAACAGAATGTGGTGATCTGCTTCCATTGACAGGTACAGAATATATTACAGGGACCGAATCGAAAGATGACACCAAAGAACTGCATGCAGCCGAAAAAGCAGACCCAATGAACAACCAGGCAGTTACCGTCTGTTTTGCCATGGATTACCAGGCCGGCAGAGACAATGTACAGGATCCGCCTAAAGAGTATGACTTCTGGAGAAAATATGTGCCGAAAATGACGCCGCCCTGGTCGGGAAGATTACTCGATTTAACTTACTCAGAACCCAGTACACTCAACTCCAAACAAATGGGATTCGATCCGAATGGGAAAAACCTGGATGGCGTGCTCAATCTTTGGAACTACAGACGCATCATCAACCTGCACAACTTTGTGGAAGGTACCTATGAAGGAGATATCACCCTTGTAAACTGGCCTCAGAATGATTTTTTCCAGGGGAACCTGATTGATGTGCCGGAAAAAGAATTCCAACGAAACGTAGAAAGAGCCAAACAGTTGAGCCATTCTCTGTTCTACTGGCTGCAGACCGAGGCACCACGGCCCGACGGAGGCATCGGATGGCGCGGGCTGAGGTTGCGTGGAGATTTGATGGGCACGGCAGATGGGATGGCGAAATATCCTTATATTCGTGAATCGAGGCGCATACGTGCGGAATTCACCATTCTGGAGGAACACGTGGGTGCAGAAAACCGGCGACTGGTTGCCGGCGACCTGAAAGGGAAACGTTCCGCAGAATTTTTCGACAGCGTGGGGGTCGGATATTATCATATCGATCTCCACCCCAGTTCAGGAGGAAACAACTATATCGATTTCCCGTCACTCCCCTTCCAGATACCCCTGGGGGCACTGCTGCCCCGGCGCATGGAGAATCTGCTGCCGGCAAACAAGAACATCGGCACCACCCACATCACCAATGGGTGCTACCGGCTGCATCCTGTGGAATGGAGCATCGGCGAAGCAGTGGGGCAACTGATCGCTTTCGCTAAAAAAACACAGGTACCTTTCAGAGCGGTCAGGGAACGGCGTGAACTTTTGTCGGATTTTCAGCAAATGTTACGCAAGCAGGGGGTAGAAACTGAATGGCCATAACCCCGTACAACCGACAACTTTTTTAAAATAAACAAACAGAAGATGAACAAAATAGTGCATTTCATACTGGTCCTGCTGATGGGAGGCATAACGATAAACATGCATGCAGAGGATGTAACAAACAAAGAAAAAAGGGTCATTGTCATCTGTGCCCATCCGGATGATGCCGAGTTGACAACTGGTGGCACCAGTATCCTCCTCTCTCATTTAGGATACAAAATAAAATTTGTCTCTCTCACAAATGGCAATAAAGGACATCAGGAAGGCACGAAAAATGAAATAGCGATCCGCAGATACAATGAGGCACAGGAGGTGAAAAGACGGATGAACTGTGCATATGAGGTTCTCAATAATGAAGATGGGGAACTGGAAGCAAATTTAAAAAACCGCATGGAGGTGATACGGTTGATCCGGGAGTGGAAAGCCGATATTGTGATCACCCACCCTTCTTATGACTATCATCCGGATCATCGAAATACCTCTCTGTTGGTACAAGACGCCGCCTTTTTGGTAAATGTCCCCAAAATACTGCCGGAAGTACCGGCATTACGGGAAAGCCCTTTATTCCTGTACACAAGAGGACGCTACGTGAATCGTCAAAAGCCTCATCCCGATATCGTAGTTGATATCACACCGGTAGTAAGAGAAAAAGCATATCTCATTGATGCCCATGCTTCCCAAATATATGAATGGTTGCCTTGGATTAACCGGAGCAAGGAGATCATTCCCGATACCCAGGAAGGAAAAATTGAATATATCCTGAAGGAATATGTCCTGAAACGGGGAGAGATCAAAGAAAATGACAAGCCTGTTGTTGAAAAATGGTATGGAAGCAGAGCAAAAGAGGTAAAAGCCATCGAAGCTTTTGAAATCTGCGAATTTGGCCGCTCCGTTGACGATCAGGATATCCGGGAATTGTTCCCGATGTTTTCCAAATAAACGAAGCGATATAAAAAACCGAAAAATGAGCAATGAATTATCGAGAAGATCATTTTTAAGATCGTTAGGCATCACCACACTGGGGTTAGGGTTCGCCCCGCAAGTAATTGCAAAACTCAACAAGGTAAAAGGAATTAAGCCGATTGAAGGGTCCTGGTTTGAATTCCAGCATCACAGCATCGCGGAAGGCAAATATTGGAATCCTACACTGGCCGATTTTACAGCCAACCAATGGGATAATAAGATCAAAGAGATCGCACAGTCCGGAATCCGTCACTTAGTGTTACTGAACACAGCCATTCACGACAAAACCTATTACCCGTCGGAACTGCTTCCGAAACACCAGATGGGATGCAACGACCCGCTGGAGACGATATTGACGGCAGCCGACCAATATGGAGTCGACTTTTTCATCAGCAACGGTTTCTATGGAGAATGGACTAAACCGTCTTTGCTGATGAGTAATAAGTCCGTGGAGAAACTACGCCTCCGGGCAATGAATGAGATTGCGGAAAAATATGCTCATCACAAAAGTTTCTATGGCTGGTATTACCCGAATGAAACCGGCATCAGCGGTCATTATGATGATATCTTTATCAATTATGTCAATGTCTCCTCCGCAGAAGCAGCCAGACTAACGCCAAAAGCCAAGACACTGATCGCACCTTATGGCACAAGAAATGTTATCGAAGATGAAAAATATGTACGCCAGCTGGAAAAACTTAATGTAGATTTTATCGCCTACCAGGATGAGATCGGTGTTCAAAAAACAGCTGTCGAGGAGAGTGCCACCTTTTTCGAGCGACTGTACAACCTGCATAAAAAAGCCGCCAAATCCCGCTTATGGGCGGATGTAGAGGTCTTTCAATTTGAAGGTGCCGTATATCAAAGTGCACTG
>JAQVWR010000003.1:4912-74819 GCA_028709605.1 Proteiniphilum sp. | reverse complement strand
ACAAAGATCACCAAATCACCGTCAGGCGTAACTCCAACTGCACGGCGGCTCATGGGGACACCGTCGACAACACTGACAGAGCGGTCTGATATCCAAGGGTTGCTGCCATTGATATGGCCCGACAAATCAGCGTTTCGTCTCGGAGTATGTCTTCCTTCATTCGTCGCAAAAGTCTGATAGGATGTTTTGTTTTCAGCGCCAATCATTACCGCCCCCCCCTGCAAAGGATAAGAATAGCCGCTGATAGCCGTTTGGGGGATCCAGGGCGTTCCATCCGCCATCTGTTTGTCTGCTCCGCCGTTTGAGAATTTATACAGGACATTGTCAAATACTTCTGCATGGGAGATCTCTGCTTTTCCATCGGTTGTAATGCCTAAAGTACCCGGACAATGCTTGATTGCGGTAGCCGGATTGTATCCGATATGCGGCGCAGACAACAGTTGTGTGTCATTCCATGCAAGGCAATAGAATGTAGGCGACCATAACTGACCGGATAATCCCGGCATAAACAGAGCGTAATCGGTATTTGCATTCATAACAGCCGTTGTACGATGTGCAGCGCCCGGCATATCCCATCCCCCTTTGTCTACACTCATATCCCAGCTCACTTTCATGTCGATCTTTCCTGCAGGAATAGTGATCAGCCATCCTTTGTTTCCGCTTCTGCCGTGTAGATTATTGTTTTCATAAATCTGCATGAAATCGGGTATCACCATACCAGCGTGCTGACTTTTCAAAGCTGCAGTCACATTTTTCCAGTTATCTCCGACATTAATCATACCGTTTACGGCACTGAGCTGATACTCCTTGGTCATGTCCGTGATATTGTCTTTTACCGTGATCGTCAGGGGTGCCGTCAGGTCTACAATGAGATTTCCGCTTTCATCCTTACTCCCCGACGGGGTTGTGGAAACGATTTCTACTTGATCACTCAGTACAGGCGTCAGAATGACGCTTGAAAAATCACTATTTTGTTTGAAACGGAGATAAGCGGCGCCATTCACAAAATCGCTCGTAACCTGTTCCGTATGACAAATTGCATCTACTCTTTGCAATAACTCGACATGGTTGCTGAATATTGTATATTCCACATCGTCGGCACCATCATTGACTTTGATACGTGAGATTCCGCTGCTTAAATCAAGAAGTGCATTTGTTTTGTTTGGATCGATCGGCCTTGCCCATTCTTCATCCAACCCCAACTTCACTTGTACTTCACTCTGATCTTCCAGAATGCGGAAATTAAATTGAATCGTTCTGTTTTCTTGATCGATTATTCCGTCAATCCAGTTCCCTGATCCATCCTCAGCCTGAATAGCAACCAACGGGTTGACGACATAGCCGGGATCATCCGATAAGGATACTTTCACTTCATCATCTTTACACGAAATAAACATAAGCACAAGAAATAGGCTCAATAAAAAATAGGAGTTTTTCATACAATATAAATTAAATAAAACATCTGATTTTCAATCACTATTTATTCTCAAATCATTTCAACCTGTATTTTTTAAGCTTAACAGCAATGTTCCGCATCCATGCAGATGGGTTTCCGGAACATCAGGCAATTGAATCCATTCTTATTTCTCAACTGTTTTTCGAATGTGGTTTTTACAATTAGTATGTAATGCAATTGTATTTCTCTGTACACTAATATGACAGCTGGATCCTCTCAAAGTATAGTGAGAAGTGCATTTTTATGTTAAGAACAATGCGATTTGCTTGCTAAAATCCGGTTAAAATGAGTATTTTGTGAAAATTACAACTGACCCGTTAAAATTTCAGTAAAAAGATGAGGCTACCGGCCTAAGGTTTCGCCCCGATGTTGTAATTTTGTCTTGCAAAGACACATCGACAACATGGGCAAAGGTACAACAATGAATTTTATTTGTCGGTCAGCCGAGAAGACAAGATCAGTTTTGAGAACTTTTACGTAGCATAATGGCTCAATCAAAATACAACTACTGAAATAAACTATGGGAAGAAATCTGGAAACAGAGATTATTGAAGGCTTGAAATCAGGTAATGAAAAAGCATTTCAATATATTTACAAAATCTATTATACAGATCTTTGCCGGATAGCAAAAGGATACCTGACAGATTCTTATTTATCTGAATCAATTGTTGAAGACTTAATCTATAGCTTGTGGGAAAATCGATCCAAAATAGAAATTCACACTTCATTGAAAAATTATCTTTTTCGGAGTGTATCGAACAGATGTATCAACTATCTCCAACTTGAATATGTAAAAAGAGAAACAACCTGTTCATTAGAGGATCTGGTTGCTTTCAGTAATTTGTGGTCGGTGGAGGATAACCCGCTGCAGGATCTGGAGTACGAAGAGCTGATGTCAATCATCCGGGACACCATTGATACCCTGTCGCCTGAAACCAAACAAACGTTCCTATTAAGCCGTTTTGAACATAAAAAGCAAGAGGAGATTGCGGCAATAATGGGAATCACTGTACACACCGTGAAATATCATATTAGAAGCGCATTAAATAAATTAAAGGAAGCAATGAAGCTATATCTTACCCTGATTGTATGTCTGATCACAAACATGCTTAATTAATATTAAATGCCACAAAATTCACTATACATCCGATAATGACAAACTGTCTTATGTATAAGAGATAGAGTTTTAAAAGAAAAATAAGTTTAGAAAAAATGAAAGAAGAAGATGAAAAGCTGATATATGATTTTCTTTCCGGGAACATTACCAAGAATGATTTATACAAGTTGAACGAATGGGTGCATGCAAGTCCGGAAAATCAGAATTATTTTGAAAAGCTGAAACATATCTGGCTTTTATCTTCCGGATATGAAGACACCCCTATTCATTTCGAACGATCCTACACCAGATTTTTGGAGCGGATTCGCAAGGAAAAGAGGCATACAAGCACAAACCGGTGGGTAAAATATGCCGGTTATGCAGCAGCAATCATCTTATTACTCGTCACCACCACATTAATATTTAACAACTTCAACACGCCCGACGATCTCCTCATCTCGGAAGTATATGCTCCACGCAGATCAAAATTGAGAATGAAGCTTCCTGATGGTTCTGTGGTGTGGTTGAACGCTGACTCCAAAATATCATACTCCGAGAAATTTGGCCGGAAGAACCGTCATATTCAATTAACGGGAGAAGGATACTTTGAAGTAAAGCAGGGAGAATATCCATTCATTGTGCAAACAGACTCTTCACAAATAAAAGTTTTAGGGACCAAGTTTAATATCAAGAATTACAGCAACGAGGACTATATCAAAATATCACTATTGGAAGGATCAATCGCTTTATCAGGTGGTAATAAAGAGTACATTATGAAGCCTGGAAATACGATGACGCTGAATAAAGCGAACCAGGTGTATACACTGACGGAGAACATTGACTATGCCGAACAGTGGATCAATAATAAAGTTTTTTGGGATGAAACACCATTGATCACCATTTCCAAAGAATTGGAACGACAGTTTGATGTGCAATTTACCTTTGATTCCGAGAGCCTTCGGCATCTCATTTTCCATGGCAGCTTTATCATTGAAACGAATAACCTCGAAGAAATACTGGACATTATGGCAGAAACAAATAAATTTAAGTATTCGATTGATAAGAACAACGTGTATATCTTTCACGGGCAATAAATATAGGAAGCAGCCGGACAAAATGGGCCATTTTGCACCTTGGAGAAGGCACAATGGCCAGGCTCTCCTTGATCTTTTATCTGCTATCGGTCGGAAATGATTCCAACCACAAAACACATTCCTTTGATCGCACGATCGAACTTTAACTTTCCATGACTACAAAATATTCGGATTCACTGCAAATCAATAAAAATATTGTATCTTTGTGTGCTAAACAATCAAGTTTATATTGATATCCTTCACCGCAATGCTTTGCATTACCCTCACCAGGTAAGTCTTTACATCGTCTAAACCGACATCAAAATCAACTTTCTTGTTTGGATTAACAAGGTGCTCGTGCACCACACACAACATCATTACACCCATTGATAGAGATGTTCAAATCATTTTTTATTGGAGAAAATGAGACCCGGCTACTCATTATTCAGGGTGGCGGGGGTGTGAACATTTCACTTTCAGGCTTAGCTTCGGCAGTAGCCAACGAAAGAAGAATTGCGCAAATTCTGCAAAAAGTCCACGAAACGATCGGTGTCAATATCATGGCTACAGTGTCGGATTTCGCCGATTGGATGCGCACGACGATGGATGAAAAAGAATTGATTGCTGCTGAATTTCTATTGAGAGGATGAACGCAGGACATATAACGATCATTGAACCAAAAAAAACGACTAAGGCTCAAGTATCACACAACAATTTTTAAAAAATAAGAAAATGAACATTTATGTATCCAATTTAAGCTACGACACCACAACGGAAAGCTTACAGAAATTATTCGCAGAATATGGTGAAGTCTCTTCTGCCAACATAATAACAGACAGAGATAGCGGTCGATCAAGAGGATTCGGTTTTGTAGAAATGCCCAACGACGCCGAGGCCCAAAAAGCCATCGATACATTGAACAACACCGAGTTTGAAGGAAAAACACTCACCGTAAACATTGCCCGCCCGAAAACGGAAAGAAGAAGCGGCGGCTACAACAAAAGACAATATTAATCGAAGATTGACAGATAATTAAAGTCAACTTGTTGAATCACTTCCCCGTTGCAATGCAATCGGGAAGTGATTTTTTGCACAGAACATGGAGCAGCCGGCAGAGTAGAGACGAAGTGATTTGTCAAAAAATACACACCCTATAGCGTTGATATTTATATTTTTATTTTATACCTTTGCAACCCAAACAGAAGGGGGGTTATTGTCACACTCAGAAACAGATAAGAATTTTTATATTTAGTCAATTTCCGGCGTACGGATTCCGACCAATGGGAGTACAGAAGATGGATTCCCGGAATGGGGTATCCCGGCGCGCAGGTTCCCACATACGGATTCCGCCACATAAAGCGGTCCTGTTATCCACAGGAGGAGACAAGAAAAGGTGAATGGCTCCGTATGGTTTCAAGAAACAATAATCTCAAACAAAATTCAACTAATCAATTTTCAAACAATGATAGTAGTACAACTGAAAGAAGGCGAAAACATTGAAAGAGCCCTGAAAAAATTTAAACGCAAATATGAAAAAACCGGTGTGGTAAAAGAACTTCGCAGCCGTCAGGCATTCACCAAAGCTTCGGTGGAAAAACGCAAGAAAAAACAGCACGCCATCTACGTACAGCAATTGCATCAAAACGAAGAATAATTTCGTAAAGCGAGAGCAGAAACAAAACTTGTTTTGGTTATGCCGAGCGTAGAAATTATCTGATGCAATCGAATAATTTCGTAAAGTTTTCTTATCTTCGTAGCACCATCAACTGAACGGCTGCCGTGCTATGTGGAAACAAAAATTCATAGACTATCTCCGTTATGAGAAGAACTACTCCTCTCAAACGGAGATTTCTTATTGTACCGACATCACCCAGTTTGAGGATTTCATCTGCTCCGAATGCGGTTCGTTCGACCCGGCTGCGGTAGACAGCGATCTGATCCGCATCTGGATGAGCCACCTGATGGAGCAAGGTCTGAAAGCCCGCTCCGTAAACAGGAAGCTCAGTGCCGTAAGATCCTACTTCCGCTACCTGAAAAGAAAAGGATTTATCCGCCGGAATCCCGCCGAAGAGATCAACGGCCCCAAAACGCCCAAAAGACTGCCAGGGTTTGTCAAAGACCGTGAGATGACCGAAATCATCGACCAGGCGGCATCCTATCCAGACGATTTCTGCGGCCACCGCGACCGCTTTATGATCGAGCTGTTCTACCTCACCGGCATGCGGCGTGCCGAGCTGATTGCGCTCCGCGATGCCGATATCGACTTTGGTGCATGCACGTTGCGGGTTACGGGCAAGCGAAACAAACAGCGGATTATCCCCTTCTCCCACAGCACAAAAGAGAAACTGACGGCATACATCAAAAAAAGAAACGCAGAAGTGGAAAACAAATCCCCTTTTCTCTTTGTTAAGGAAGATGGAAACCCTTTATATCCGAAACTAGTGTATAATATCGTCCATACACATCTCAGCAGCATCCCCACCCTTTCCCATAAAAGCCCCCATGTGCTGCGCCACTCTTTTGCCACAGAGATGCTGAACAACGGAGCCGATATAAACGCGGTAAAAGAACTGCTGGGACACACCAGTCTTGCATCCACACAGATATACACCCATGTAACATTGGAAGAACTGAAGAAAACATATGACCACGCCCACCCAAGGGCACATAAAATGAAGGAGGAATAGTATGGAAATCACAATTCAATCGGTAAACTTTGACGCTACGGAACAGCTGAAAACTTTCGTGGAGAAGAAGGTAAAAAAATTGGAACGCTTTTCTGACGATATCATTCAGGCAGAAGTGATTCTGAAAGTGGTGAAACCCGAAACGGCAAACAACAAGGAGGCAGCAGTAAAGCTAAACATCAGACACAAAGAGGCATTTGCCGGCAAGATTGCCAATACGTTCGAGGAGGCAGTCGATCTGTGCATGATGGCACTGGAAAAACAAATCCAAAAAACAAAAGAAAAAAAGGATCGGTAATCCAAAAAACCCACCAAATATTTTGGCTTCAATAAATATTTCACTACCTTTGCGACCGTTTCTCTCTCAATCTGGGGGAGGAACGGTTAAAAGTAAGTAAATAAGCCTCTTTAGCTCAGTTGGCCAGAGCACGTGATTTGTAATCTCGGGGTCGTTGGTTCGAATCCGACAAGAGGCTCCAAAATAAAAGGGCAGTTACCAGAGTGGCCAAATGGGGCTGACTGTAACTCAGCTGGCTTACGCCTTCGGTGGTTCGAATCCATCACTGCCCACGGTTTCGATGCAATGATTCGGTGGTGAGACATTGGCAAATCGTCAAATCGGTGAATCATTTTTTTGCGGAAGTAGCTCAGTCGATAGAGCATTAGCCTTCCAAGCTGAGGGTCGCGGGTTTGAGTCCCGTCTTCCGCTCTGATTTTCGCCTATGTAGCTCAGTGGTAGAGCACTTCCTTGGTAAGGAAGAGGTCGCGGGTTCAACTCCCGCCATCGGCTCAACGACAGATCGTTCAACGCTTCATCAAGACAAAGGCAGTGTGCCGGGTGTCTTGGGTTTCACTGTTTACAAACAATAGAATCGGAAATACAATTTATTAATTTACACTCATTAATAGGACATTTTATGGCAAAAGAACATTTTAACCGGACGAAACCGCATGTCAACATCGGTACAATCGGTCACGTGGACCACGGTAAGACTACTTTAACGGCTGCTATTACAACTGTTTTAGCAAAGAAAGGATTCTCGGAACTCCGTTCGTTCGATTCCATCGACAACGCTCCCGAAGAAAAGGAAAGAGGTATCACCATCAACACTTCGCACGTTGAATACGAAACTGAAAATCGTCACTATGCGCACGTAGACTGTCCCGGTCACGCCGACTATGTGAAGAACATGGTTACCGGTGCTGCCCAGATGGACGGCGCCATCATCGTGGTGGCTGCTACCGACGGTCCGATGCCCCAGACCCGCGAGCACATCCTGCTGGCCCGTCAGGTAAACGTTCCCAAGCTGGTAGTGTTCATGAACAAAGTGGATCTGGTGGACGACGAAGAGATGCTGGAGCTGGTTGAAATGGAAATGCGCGAACTGCTTTCATTCTACAACTTCGACGGAGACAACACCCCGATCATCCGCGGATCGGCCTTGGGCGGACTGAACGGAGACCCGAAATGGGAAGCAAAGATCCTCGAACTGATGGAAGCTGTCGACACATGGATTCCGCTGCCTCAGCGCGATGTGGACAAACCGTTCCTGATGCCGGTAGAGGACGTATTCTCCATTACCGGTCGTGGTACCGTTGCCACAGGCCGTATCGAAACCGGTGTCATCAAAACCGGTGAAGAAATCCAGATTATCGGGCTGGGCGCAGAAGGTAAGAAATCAGTGGTTACCGGCGTGGAAATGTTCCGCAAGATCCTCGACGAAGGACAGGCCGGTGACAACGTAGGATTGCTGCTGCGCGGTATCGACAAAGAAGAAATTAAGCGCGGGATGGTGATCTCTCACCCAGGGAAGGTGAAACCTCACTCCAAGTTTAAAGCAGAGGTATATATCCTGAAGAAAGAAGAAGGCGGACGCCATACTCCTTTCCACAACCACTATCGTCCTCAGTTCTATATCCGCACGCTCGACGTAACCGGTGAGATCCAATTGCCCGAAGGCGTAGAGATGGTGATGCCCGGCGACAACGTAACCATCGAGGTGGACCTGATCTACCCGGTAGCATGTAACGTAGGCCTTCGTTTCGCAATCCGTGAAGGCGGACGTACCGTGGGTGCAGGACAGATCACTGAACTGCTCGACTAAAACAACCGCTCACAAAGCATGCCGTTTGTCGGCCTGCCAGGTGAACAAATAAATAATCCCTGCCGGAGAATTGCTTTTCCGCAAGAAATGCATGGGCAGGGTTTATACGGGTCTAGCTCAGTTGGTAGAGCACTGGTCTCCAAAACCAGGTGTCGGGAGTTCGAGTCTCTCGACCCGTGCATATACGATCCGAATTAAATGAAAAAAATAGTTGCATATCTCAGGGATGCTTATAACGAACTGGTGTATAAGGTGTCCTGGCCATCCAAAGAAGAACTCTACGGCAGTACGGTAATTGTATTGATTGCTTCCCTTATAATTGCCATCATCGTGTTCGGTATGGATTCTTTGTTTGAGTGGGTATTAAAACTCCTCTATGGTATTTTGTAACATCTGAATAAAAGAGACTATGACTGAAGAGAGAAAAAAATGGTACGTGCTGCGTGCTGTTAGTGGAAAAGAAAACAAAGTCAAAGAGTATCTTGAGTCAGAGATTAAGAAGACCGATTTAGGAAAATACATTTCTCAAGTTCTCATCCCCACAGAAAAGACTTATACGGTACGGAACGGAAAGAAAGTGATGAAAGAACGCGCTTATCTTCCGGGCTATGTACTGATTGAGGCAGAACTGACGGGTGAGGTCATTCACGAACTGAAGAATATCAATTATGTAGCCGGCTTCCTGCCCAACACCACGGATCCGCAACCCTTACGGGAATCGGAAGTGAAACGCATCCTCGGCACGATGGATGAACTGGAAGAGGCAGGCGACGAATTGGATATGAAATACTACGTGGGGGAAAACGTGAAGGTGATCGGCGGTCCTTTCAGCAGTTTCTCCGGTGTGGTAGAAGAGGTGAACGACGAGAGAAAGAAACTCAAAGTGATGGTGAAGATCTTCGGGAGGAAACAGCTCCTGGAGCTGAGCTATATGCAAGTAGAGAAGGAATAGTCAGCAATTTGGTTACGCAGATTCTGTAAGTTCTTCAATGTGTTTCGAAAACCGTAATTTATTAAAATCAAGAAAATGGCTAAAGAAGTTGCCGGACAACTAAAATTACAAATCAAAGGAGGAGCTGCAAATCCATCTCCCCCGGTAGGACCCGCACTGGGTTCCAAAGGGATCAACATCATGGAGTTTTGCAAGCAATTCAATGCCAGAACTCAGGACAAAGCCGGGAAAGTGTTGCCAGTGGTGATCACTTACTATACCGACAAGTCGTTTGATTTTATTGTTAAGACACCACCGGTTGCGATTCAGTTATTAGAAGCCACGAAGGTCAAAAGCGGTTCGGCAGAACCCAACCGTAAGAAGGTTGCTGAGGTTACCCTGGAACAGGTGAAGACCATTGCCGAAGAGAAGATGACCGACTTGAACTGCTTCACGGTTGAATCCGCAATGCACATGGTAGCTGGAACGGCACGGAGCATGGGTATCACAGTGAAAGGGGATTCCCCGGAAATAAATAATCACTAAACTTCAATTGAGATATGAGTAAACTGACAAAAAATCAAAAGTTGGCTTTCAGCAAGATTGAAGTGGGTAAGACCTATACACTGCAGGAAGCATCTGCTTTGGTGAAGGAGATAACCACCACCAAATTCGATGCATCTGTTGATATCGATGTACGCCTCGGCGTAGATCCGCGCAAAGCTAACCAGATGGTGAGGGGCGTTGTCTCTTTGCCACATGGAACAGGAAAACAAGTAAGAGTTCTTGTATTGTGTTCTCCAGACGCTGAGGCCGATGCGAAAGCAGCGGGCGCAGACTATGTAGGACTCGATGAATATATCGAAAAGATCAAAGGAGGTTGGACCGATGTGGATGTGATCATCACACAACCGCAGATCATGGGTAAGATCGGTGCCCTTGGCCGTATTTTGGGGCCTCGTGGACTGATGCCGAACCCCAAGAGCGGAACTGTTACTCCCGACGTGGCCAAAGCCGTGCAGGAGGTAAAACAGGGGAAGATCGACTTTAAAGTAGACAAAGCCGGTATTATTCACACCTCTATTGGGAAAGCATCCTTTACACCCGACCAGATTCGAGACAACGCGAAGGAATTTATTCAAACGTTGATCAAATTAAAACCGACTGCGGCAAAAGGCACCTATATCAAGAGTATTTATCTTTCCAGTTCGATGAGTCCAGGAATCAAAATGGACCCGAAATCGGCAGAAGAAATCTAATGAACAAAGAAGAAATCGCATGAAAAAGGAAGATAAACAACGAATAATCACACAGATCGCAGCCAGTCTTCAGGAGTATGAAAACTTCTACCTTGCGGATGTTGCCACACTCAATGCGGCAAATACCAGCAAGTTGAGAAGAGAATGCTCCAAGGAGAATATCAAGCTGATGGTGGTCAAGAACACCTTGCTGCAAAAAGCTTTCGAATCGATTGGAGGAAACTATGAAGAGCTGTACCCCGTATTGAAGGGCAACACAGCGATTCTGTTCTCCAACGCGGCGAACGCTCCTGCCAAGCTGATCGACAAGTATAAGGCCGACAAGGTACCCGCCTTCAAGGGAGCTTACGTACAGGAAAGCTTCTTTTTAGGTGCCAACGCATTGAAGGAACTTATACACATCAAGAGCAAGACAGAGCTTATCGGCGATGTGATCGCACTGCTGCAGTCACCTGCAAAGAATGTGGTTTCCGCACTCCAGTCGAGCGGCACGCTGCTCCACGGAGTACTCAAAACATTGTCGGAGAAGGAAGAAGCCTGATAAACAGGACCCTTTTCCGTCCGATCACTACCCCGAGCAGAAAGGAGGAGATCCCCTTCAAAAAAAATCAACATCAACAAATAGAATTAGTAATCAATTTAAACCAATACAACAATGGCAGACTTAAAAAAATTTGCTGAAGAATTAGTGAACTTGACCGTAAAAGAGGTGAACGAACTGGCTGAAATCCTGAAAACGGAATACGGTATCGAGCCGGCTGCTGCAGCGGTAGCTGTTGCTGCAGGACCAGCTGTCGCCGGTGAAGCCGCAGTGGAAGAAAAAACTTCTTTCGACGTGATCCTGAAAAGTGCAGGTTCCGCCAAACTGGCTGTAGTAAAGGCAGTGAAAGAACTTACCGGACTCGGCCTGAAAGAAGCCAAAGATTTAGTGGACGGAGCTCCCAGCGAATTGAAAAAAGGTATCACAAAAGACGAAGCAAATGCTTTGAAAAAACAACTTGAAGAGGCTGGAGCAGAAGTTGAGCTTAAATAACATTACCCTAAATTAGGTTAATATGGTTAGGAATCTTCTACCGGAAGATTCTTAACCTTTTGTGTCAATATATATTAGGTTCAAAAACTCATTTTCATGTCTTCAAATAACGCCAACCCAAGAATCAATTTTGCGTCGATCAAAAATCCGCTCGATTTCCCCGATTTCCTGGAAGTACAGCTGAAATCGTTTCAGGATTTTCTTCAATTGGACGCACCCCCCGAAAGCAGAAAAAACGAAGGATTGTATAAGGTTTTTACGGAGAACTTCCCGATTGCTGACACCCGTAACAATTTTGTCCTGGAGTTTTTAGATTACTACGTAGATCCTCCGCGTTACACCATTGATGAGTGTGTAGACAGAGGACTCACCTACAGCGTTCCGCTGAAGGCAAAGCTGTATTTGTACTGCACCGATCCCGACCATGAAGACTTTACACCTGTGATCCAGGATGTATACCTGGGAACCATTCCCTATATGACCGAAAAAGGGACCTTCGTGATCAACGGAGCGGAACGGGTCATTGTATCGCAGCTGCACCGTTCTCCCGGCGTATTTTTCGGTCAGAGCCTGCATGCCAACGGTACCGTGCTCTACTCAGCACGTATCATTCCGTTCAAGGGGTCATGGATTGAGTTTGCCACCGACATCAACAGTGTGATGTATGCGTACATCGACCGTAAAAAGAAATTACCCGTCACCACGCTGCTACGTGCGATCGGTTTCGAGAGCGACAAGGACATCCTCGAGATCTTCGACCTGGCAGAAGAGGTGAAGGTGAACAAGACCAACCTGAAAAAGGTAGTCGGCCGCAAGTTGGCTGCCCGTGTACTGAAATCATGGATGGAAGACTTCGTCGATGAAGACACCGGCGAGGTGACCTCCATTGAGCGCAACGAAGTGATCATCGAACGTGAGACGGTGCTGGAGGCGGAGCATATGGATGAGATCCTGGAATCGGGCGTTGCCTCCATCCTGCTACACAAAGAGACCGCCAACACCTCCGACTACTCCATCATCTACAACACGCTGCAGAAGGACCCCAGCAACTCGGAGATCGATGCCATCCGGCATATCTACCGCCAGTTGCGCAGTGCCGAGCCGGCAGACGACTCCAGTGCACGCGAGGTGATCAACAACCTCTTCTTCTCGGAGAAGCGATATGATCTGGGCGATGTAGGGCGTTACCGGATCAACAAGAAACTGAATCTTAATATCGATGTCAACACCCGTGTGCTCACGAAGGAAGACATCATTGAGATCATCAAATACCTGATCGAACTGATCAACTCAAAAGCGGTGGTCGACGATATCGACCACCTCAGCAACCGCCGGGTGCGCACCGTGGGTGAACAGCTTTACAACCAGTTCGGCGTGGGACTGAACCGCATGGCCCGCATCATCCGCGAACGGATGAACGTGCGCGACAACGAGGTCTTCACCCCGATCGACCTGATCAACGCGAAGACCATCTCCTCGGTGATCAACACCTTCTTCGGCACCAATGCGCTCTCGCAATTCATGGACCAGACCAACCCGCTGGCGGAGATTACCCACAAGCGTCGTCTCTCAGCCCTCGGACCGGGTGGTCTGTCACGTGAGCGTGCCGGCTTCGAGGTGCGCGACGTACACTACACCCACTACGGCCGTCTCTGCCCTATCGAGACGCCCGAAGGGCCCAATATCGGTCTGATCTCCTCGCTCTGCGTCTATGCCAAGATCAACGACCTCGGCTTCATTGAGACCCCCTACCGCAAAGTGGAGAACGGCAAGGTGAACATCAAAAACGATGAGGTGATTTACCTGGCAGCCGAAGAGGAGGAAGACAAGCTGATCGCACAGGGCAACGCCCCGCTCGACGACAAAGGCAACTTTATCAACTCGCGTGTGAAAGCCAGACAGGATGCTGACTACCCGGTGATCGCACCGGAAGAGGTAGAGCTGATGGACGTATCGCCTATGCAGATCGCCTCCATCGCCGCATCGCTTATTCCCTTTCTGGAACACGACGATGCCAACCGTGCGCTGATGGGATCGAACATGATGCGCCAGGCGGTGCCGTTGATGCGTACCGAGGCACCCATCGTGGGTACCGGCATCGAAAGCCAGTTAATCCATGACTCGCGCTCGCAGATCATGGCCGAAGGCAGCGGCGAGATCATCTATGTAGATGCCACCACCATCCGAATCAAATATGACCGTAGCGAGGAAGAAGAGTACACCAGCTTCGACGATGCGGTAAAGAACTATACCATCCCCAAATTTCGGAAAACCAACCAGAACACCACCATCGACCTGCGCCCCATCTGTCACGTGGGTCAGAAAGTGGAGGCAGGCGACATTCTTACCGAAGGCTATGCCACCGAGAAAGGTGAGTTAGCCATCGGCAGGAACCTGAAGGTAGCCTTCATGCCGTGGAAAGGATACAACTTTGAGGATGCGATCGTGCTCAGTGAACGTATGGTGAGCGAGGATGTCTTCACCTCGGTACATGTGGAAGAGTTCTCTCTCGAAGTGAGGGAGACCAAACGCGGGCTGGAAGAGCTCACCTCCGACATCCCCAACGTGAGTGAAGAGGCCACCAATGACCTCGATGAGAAAGGAATCGTGCGCGTGGGTGCACGCATCAAGCCGGGTGACATCATGATCGGCAAAATCACCCCCAAGGGAGAGTCGGATCCCTCTCCAGAGGAAAAGCTGCTGCGCGCCATCTTCGGCGACAAAGCCGGCGATGTGAAAGACGCATCGTTGAAGGCATCCCCCTCGCTCAATGGTGTGGTGATCAGCACCAACCTCTTCTCCAAGGCTTCCAAAAAAGGGAAGACGAGACTCTCCAACAAGGCACTGCTTCCCAAACTCGATGAAGAGTATGAGAACAAGATGGAAGAGCTCAAGAAAGTGCTGATCGAAAAGCTGCTGCACCTTACCGAAGGCAAAACATCGGCCGGAGTGAAGGACTACACCAATATGGACATCGTTCCCAAAGGAGCTAAGTTCACCCTCAAGGTACTGAATGAAATCGACTTCCAGTCGGTACAGCTCAACAAGTGGACCTCCGACACCCATAAGAACGAGATGATACGGGCTACGGTGATCAACTACCTGCGCCGCTTCAAGGAACTCGATGCCGAGCTGAAGCGCAAACGGTTCGACTTAACCATCGGCGATGAGCTTCCCTCGGGCATCATGCAGATCGCCAAGGTCTATGTGGCCAAGAAACGGAAGATACAGGTGGGGGACAAGATGGCCGGCCGCCACGGGAACAAGGGAATCGTATCGCGCATCGTGCGCCAGGAAGATATGCCTTTTCTTGCCGACGGATCGCCGGTAGACATCGTGCTCAACCCATTGGGTGTGCCCTCCCGTATGAACCTGGGACAGATCTTCGAGACCGTGCTCGGATGGGCCGGTAAGGAGCTGGGCGTCAAATTCGCCACTCCCATCTTCGACGGAGCATCGCTGGATGACCTAACCGTCTGGACCGACAAGGCAAAGGTACCCGCTTACGGCAAGACCTATCTCTACGACGGAGGTACCGGCGAGCGGTTCGACCAGCCCGCCACGGTGGGAATCATCTACATGCTTAAGCTCGGCCACATGGTGGAAGACAAGATGCATGCACGCTCCATCGGCCCCTACTCGCTGATCACGCAACAGCCACTGGGCGGTAAGGCCCAGTTCGGAGGCCAGCGTTTCGGAGAGATGGAAGTGTGGGCCCTCGAAGCATTCGGCGCCGCCCATGTTCTCCAGGAAATCCTGACGGTAAAATCGGACGACGTGGTAGGACGTTCCAAGGCTTATGAAGCAATCGTGAAAGGAGAAGCAATGCCTCAGGCAGGCATTCCCGAGTCACTCAATGTGTTGCTGCACGAGTTGAAGGGATTGGGCCTGAACATCAGTATGGATTAATTCATTCCGGTTCACACCGGGGAGAGTCACCAAAGGGTGGTTCCACCCCGGGAGGATTTGGAGAAACAAAATAATATTCCGATAACTCTTTATATACATCAGATATATGGCATTTAGAAAAGACAATAAGATAAAGAGTAGCTTTTCAAAAATTACAATTGGGCTGGCATCGCCGGAACAAATTCTGGAAAACTCTTTCGGGGAGGTGTTGAAACCCGAGACCATCAACTACCGAACCTACAAGCCTGAACGCGACGGCCTGTTCTGCGAACGGATCTTCGGACCGGTAAAGGACTATGAATGTCATTGCGGCAAGTACAAGCGTATCCGCTACAAAGGCATCGTGTGCGACCGTTGCGGGGTGGAAGTGACCGAGAAGAAGGTGCGCCGCGAACGTACCGGGCATATTCACTTGGTGGTTCCCGTAGCCCACATCTGGTATTTCCGTTCACTGCCCAACAAAATTGGTTATCTGTTGGGCATCCCCACCAAGAAACTCGACTCCATTATCTACTATGAGCGCTACGTGGTGATCCAGCCCGGCGCCCTAGAGGATAAGGTGAGCGAGAAAGACCTGCTCTCTGAGGATGAATACCTGGATCTGCTGGAGACCCTCCCCAGGGAGAACCAGATGCTGGAAGACAGCGACCCTAACAAGTTTATCGCGAAAATGGGAGCCGAAGGCATTCTCGATTTGTTGGAGCGGCTCAACCTCGACAAGCTGGCCAACCAGTTGCGTCACCGCGCCAATACCGACACTTCGCAGCAACGCAAGAATGAAGCGCTGAAACAGTTGCAGGTGGTGGAAGCTTTCCGCGGGTCGAAGAACATCAACAAACCCGAATGGATGATCATGAAGGTGATTCCCGTGATCCCCCCCGATCTGCGTCCGCTGGTGCCGCTCGACGGAGGCCGCTTTGCCACTTCCGACCTGAACGACCTCTACCGCAGGGTGATCATTCGCAACAACCGGCTGAAACGACTGATTGATATCAAGGCTCCGGATGTGATTTTGCGTAACGAAAAGCGCATGTTGCAGGAAGCTGTCGACTCACTGTTCGACAACTCCCGCAAGTCGAGCGCCATCAAAACAGAATCTAACCGTCCGCTGAAATCGCTCTCCGACAGTCTGAAGGGGAAACAGGGACGTTTCCGTCAAAACCTGCTCGGTAAACGTGTGGACTACTCCGCCCGCTCGGTGATCGTCGTGGGGCCGGAGCTCAAGATGCACGAATGCGGGCTACCAAAAGATATGGCAGCCGAACTCTATAAACCGTTCATCATCCGTAAGCTCATTGAGAGAGGTATCGTGAAGACGGTAAAATCGGCCAAGAAGATTGTGGACCGAAAAGAACCGGTGGTATATGATATCCTGGAATATGTGATGAGAGGCCACCCGGTGCTGCTGAACCGTGCCCCTACCCTTCACCGTCTGGGTATCCAGGCATTCCAGCCCAAGCTGATTGAAGGAAAGGCCATCCAATTGCATCCCCTCGCCTGTACGGCGTTCAACGCCGACTTCGACGGGGACCAGATGGCGGTGCACCTGCCGCTGGGCAATGAGGCGATCCTGGAAGCACAACTGCTGATGCTGGCCTCACACAACATCCTCAACCCCGCCAACGGCGCCCCCATCACCGTACCCTCACAGGACATGGTGCTCGGATTGTATTACATTACAAAAATCCGTCCGGGAGCAAAGGGTGAAGGCATGACCCTCTACGGAGAAGAGGAAGCAATCATCGCCTATAACGAGAAGAAAGTGGCGTTGCACGCACTGATCAAGGTGATCGTCGACGATATCGACGAGAACGGCAATCCGGTACGCAAGATGCATGAGACCACCGTGGGACGGGTGATCGCCAACGAAGCCATCCCGAAAGAGGTGGGTTACATCAACGAACTGCTCTCCAAAAAGTCGCTGCGCGACATCATTGGCAAGGTGATCAAGACCTGCGGCGTAGCGCGCACAGCGCAATACCTCGATGACATCAAGGACCTGGGTTACACCATGGCCTTCAAGGGAGGACTCTCGTTCAACCTGGAGGATGTGATCATACCCAAAGAGAAAGAGACTCTTATTCAGGAAGGATATGCCGAAGTGGAGCAGATCATGGAGAACTACAACATGGGTTTCATCACCTATAACGAACGATACAACCAGATCATCGACACTTGGACGCACATCAACTCCAAGCTCTCCAACATCCTGATGAAACAGCTGTCGGAAGATGACCAGGGATTCAACTCCGTATATATGATGCTCGACTCGGGAGCCCGCGGATCGCGCGAGCAGATCCGTCAGCTCTCGGGTATGCGCGGACTGATGGCTAAGCCGCAAAAGAGCGGTGCCGAGGGGGCACAGATCATTGAGAACCCTATCCTTGCCAACTTCAAGGAAGGATTGTCGGTGCTCGAGTACTTCATCTCCACCCACGGTGCCCGTAAAGGTCTTGCCGACACGGCCCTGAAGACAGCCGATGCCGGGTACCTGACCCGTCGTCTGGTGGATGTGTCGCAGGATGTGATCATCAACGAGGAGGATTGTGGTACCCTCCGTGGCTTGGTAGCAACAGCCATCAAGAACAATGACGAGGTGATCGCCTCGCTCTACGAGCGTATCCTGGGGCGCGTATCGGTACATGATGTACAGCACCCCAACACGGGCGAGATCCTGGTGCATGCGGGTGAAGAGATCACCGAAGATATCGCGAAGAAGATTGACGAGTCGCCTATCGAGCGGGTGGAGATCCGTTCCGTGCTCACCTGCGAGTCGCACCAGGGCGTATGTGCCAAGTGCTACGGGCGCAACCTGGCCACCGGCCAGATGGTGCAGAAGGGTGAAGCGGTCGGCGTCATCGCTGCCCAGTCCATCGGCGAGCCGGGTACACAGCTCACACTGCGTACCTTCCACGTGGGAGGTATCGCCTCCAACATCGCCACGGAAAACAGTATCGTCACCAAATACGACGGTATCCTGGAGTTCGACGAGCTGCGCTTCGTGGAGACCACCGACACCGAAGGCAAGTCCTATAAGGTAGTCGTCAGCCGTCTCGTGGAAATGCGCATCGTGGATCCCAACACCAAGATCGTGCTACTGTCGCACAACATCCCCTATGGCTCGAAGCTTTACTTCGGCGATGGCGACAAGATACAAAAAGGCGATCTGATCTGCGAGTGGGACCCGTTCAATGCCGTGATCGTCTCGGAAGCAACCGGAAAGATCCGCTTCGAGAACTTCACTGAGAACATGACCTACAAGGTGGAATCGGATGAGCAGACCGGCCTGAAGGAGAAAGTGATCATCGAATCGCGCGACAAGACCAAGGCTCCCTCAGCCCACATCGTGAACGAAAACGACGACATCCTCCGCACCTATACCCTGCCCCTCGGCTCTCACATCGTGAAGAATGAGAATGACGAGATCCAGGCGGGTGATGTGTTAGTGAAGATCCCCCGTGCCGTGGGCAAGGCGGGAGACATCACCGGGGGTCTGCCGCGCGTCACCGAGCTGTTCGAAGCACGCAACCCCTCCAACCCGGCGGTGGTTTCCGAGATCGACGGCGAGGTATCCTTCGGCAAGATCAAACGCGGAAACCAGGAGATCTCCGTCACCTCTAAAACCGGCGAAACAAAGAAGTACATGGTGTCGCTCTCGAAACAGATCCTGGTGCAGGAAAACGACTATATCCGTGCCGGTATGCCGCTCTCCGACGGCGCCACCACCCCGGCCGACATCCTCGCGATCATGGGGCCGACAGCCGTTCAGGAGTACATCGTGAACGAGGTGCAGGATGTATACCGCCTGCAGGGTGTGAAGATCAACGACAAGCACTTTGAGGTGATCGTCCGACAGATGATGCGCAAGGTGGAAGTGGTGGATCCAGGCGACACCCGCTTCCTCGAACAACAGCTGGTCGACAAGCATGAGATGATGGAAGAGAACGACCGCATCTGGGGCAAGAAGGTGATCGTCGATGCCGGCGACTCACAGATCTTCGAGCCGGGACAGATCGTCACCGTGCGCAAGCTGCGCGACGAGAACAGCTCGCTGAAACGACGCGACCTGAAACTGGTGGAAGCACGCGACGCCGTGCCAGCCACCGCCAACCAGGTGTTGCAGGGCATCACCCGTGCAGCGTTGCAAACCACCAGCTTCATGTCGGCCGCCTCGTTCCAGGAGACCACCAAGGTGCTGAACGACGCTGCCATCAACGGCAAGACCGACACACTCGAAGGACTGAAGGAGAATGTGATCGTCGGGCACCTCATCCCTGCCGGTACGGGACAGCGAGAGTTCGACAAGCTGATCGTCGGTTCACGGGAGGACTTTGAAAAGCTGAACGCCAACAAGCGCAACAACCTGTTCCAGGAAGCGGCAGTGGAGGAATAAATTCTCACGAATAAATATGTAAAACCCGTATCGGAGTTCCGGTGCGGGTTTTTTTCGGTTCAAGATCACAGGCACACCCTGGTTTTCATGATATTTTCAAGTGCAACATAAGATATTCATAAAGAGATCTCCATCTTTACTGAAGATTTTTGGCGTAATGACGCATTTATTTCTCAAGGAGTATGATACTTACTGCCCCGTCGATTGCTTCAGGTAGTCGTAAATCGCCTGTTGCGCCCGCACAGGGGGTTCATCCGGTGAAGCCAGCTCTCTTTTAAACACATTGTTCAGGTTCTCATCCACCCACACGGCACTCTGGTTGTCCTCCAGCTGGATTTTCAGAATATCGATGAGCTGCCGCTTCAGCGGTTCGGCGTAGACCGGGAAAGCCACCTCGATACGGCGGTGCAGGTTGCGCTGCATCCAGTCGGCAGATGTGAGGTAAATCGTCTCTTTGCCGCCATTCAGAAAATACCACACCCGGGCATGCTCCAGGTAGGCATCCACGATGCGTGTCACCCGGATATTTCTGCTGTAGGGCTGATTGGGTACTAAGCAACAGATGCCGCGGATGATCAGGTCTATCTTCACCCCCGCCTCGCTGGCCCGATAAAGGGCATTGATCATCTCCTTGTCCTCTATACTGTTCATCTTCAGAATAATATACCCCTCGCCCCCCTTCTCTACCGCTGCAATCTCCTGCTCGATCATCCGGAAGATAGCAGGGAGCATGTTGAACTGGGTCACCAGCAGATGCTTGAAGTCATGCATGTAGGGCTTTCCCTCCAGCACGCGGAACACCTCGTCGATATCGCGGATGATCTCCTTGTCGGAGGTAAGCAATCCCTTGTCGGAGTAGATGCGGGCGGTCTTCTCATTGAAGTTGCCCGTACCCAGGTAAGCATACCCCTTGATCGGATCATCGGGGTCGTTGCTTTTTTTTCTCACGAAGGCCAGCTTGGCATGCACCTTCAATCCCGGCAGGCTGTAAATGATCTTGACCCCCGCCTGCTGCATCAGCTCGGAGGAGAGGTAGTTGTTCTCCTCATCGAAGCGGGCCTTCAGCTCCACGAACACAGTCACCCTCTTGCCATTCTTGGCCGCACTGATCAGGCTGTTGATCACCGCCGAGTTCTCCGCCACACGGTACTGCGTCACCTTGATCTCCAGCACCTTCGGATCAAAGGCAGCCTGCAGCAGGAAGCGCAACAGGTAGTCGAACGACTGATAAGGGAAATGGAGTAGCACATCCTGTCGGCGCAGCACCCACAGGATGGAGTTGTTGGCCTCCAGCCCGGGTGCCCGCAGCGGTTGCGGCAGCGTCTGCCGGAGGCTATCGCCCACCGGGTTGGGCAGCTTCATCAGGTCGGCTAGGTTCAGGTAACGCCCCGAGGGAAGCAGCTCCTCCTCCTCGATCTCATATGCCTCACAGAGATATTTCAAAAAATAGCCGGGCATATCCTTGTCGTACTGGAAACGAGTCACCGCACCAATCTTGCGTTTGCGCACCTTGCGCAGAATCCGCTCGGCGATGTCCTTCTGATCCTCGTTCTCGAGCGAGAAATCAGCGTCGCGCGAAATCTTTATGCTGTAGCAGTCCACAATCTCATAACCGGGAAAGACGCTCGGCATGTTGGACTTGATCACATCATCGATAAACATGATGTAGTGATTTCCCCCTAACGAAGGCAGCTCCACAAACCGGGGCACCTTGGTATTGGGTATCTTCATGATGGCGTAGGTGTACGATGGAGTGGCGGAGCGCTGTTTTTTCTTTTTCTTCAGCAAGCTGACCACCTGATAGATCCGTCCGTCCTGGATAAACGAATGGATATCGTCCTTCAAAATGATCATCGGCTGCAGAAAGGGAAACACCTCCTCATTGAAGTACTTTTCCACATAAGCGCGGTGGAAAGGCTCCACCTCATCGGTCTGATACAGAATGATCCTATTACGCCGCAGCTCGGGAAGGATCATCTCGTTGAAGATCGCTGAATACTCCTTCTCCTGTGCCGTCACCTCGCGGTTGATCTGGATGATAGTCTGCAGTGCTTCCTCCACCGACTCATCCCGCTTGATGCTCTCCAGCAGGGAGCTGTGATAGCCCGACACGCGGATCTTGTAGAACTCCTCCAGGTTGGAGGAGTAGATGGAGAGAAATTTGATCCGTTCATAGATGGGCAACCGCTCATCTCTCGCCTCCAGGAGTACCCGGTAATTGAAAGAGAGCCAGCTGATATCTCGTTTGAAATAGGCGTATTTGTTATTATCCATTGCGGCCGGAACTGTTAGTAAGATTAGAACTCAAAAATAGGAAGTTTGTTCGAATAAATACTCATTTTGGATCAATGTTTCATTTTTGGGAATTTTAGCTTTTAGCTTTCAGCAGTCAGCGATAAGCGATCAGCTTTGTTGGTGGAAGCTTTGTAGGTGCAGCGGTCAGCTTTCGGGAAAATATGTATCTTTGCTGCAAAGAGAATTACGATGAAAAAAATCGGGCTGCTTTCAGACACCCACGGTTACTGGGACGATAAGTATGAAACCTACTTTGCACCGTGCGACGAGGTGTGGCACGCGGGCGATATCGGCTCGCTGGCGCTGGCCGACCGGTTTGAGGCGATGAAACCGTTCCGTGCGGTATACGGCAACATCGACGACTACGCCACGCGGCAAGCCTACCCGCAGACGCTGCGCTTCACCCTGGAGAAAGTGGATGTGCTGATGACCCATATCGGCGGTTACCCCGGCCGTTACGACCCCTCCATCCGTTCACAGCTCTATGCCCGACCCCCGAAACTGTTTATCGCCGGACATTCGCATATTCTGAAGGTACTCTACGACAAGAAGCTGGCATGTCTCCACATGAACCCCGGCGCAGCCGGTAAATACGGGTTCCACCGCGTACGCACGCTACTTCGCTTTGTGCTGGACGAAGGAGATATCCGCGACCTGGAAGTGATTGAGATCGGTAAACAGGGTTAACCGGGATGCCGGCGTTTTTCATCGCCTTTTCGCGGCACATATGCCGCTCTTTTCACCAAAGTTGATTAACTTTGTCACTCCGTTCAGACAGAGGAGAACCGATGGAATCATTGTTTTTTTCAGTCTGAACCCCACTAAAACAAGAGATATGATTTCATTTTTCAGAACCCCCTCTCAGAGTGTGATCGCCGTTGAATCGGCAGAAACCCTTTCTCCTGAAACCGTTGAAAAGCTGCGCTGGCTGTTCGGTGAAGCCGAGATGCTCCACGCAGCATCCATTGACACCTCTTTTATCGGTCCCCGCCGTGAAATGATCACCCCCTGGAGCACCTGTGCGGTGGAGATCACCCAGAACATGGGTATCGAAGGAATCACGCGCATAGAGGAATATATTCCCTTGTCAGAAAGTGCTGCGTTCGACTTCGACCCGATGCTGCAGCGCCGGTATGAGCAGCTGGGCCAGGCACTCTTCATCATCGGCCGCCAGCCGGAGGCGATCCGCTACATTGATGACATCGCAGCCTACAACGATGCCGAAGGGCTCGCCCTGAGCGAAGATGAAATCGCATATCTGAACGACGTGAGCAACAAGATGAGGCGCCGCCTCACCGACAGTGAGGTGTTCGGCTTCTCACAAGTCAACTCGGAGCACTGCCGCCACAAGATATTCAACGGCCGCTTCATCATCGACGGTGAGGAGAAGGAGCTATCGCTGTTCCAGCTGATCAGAAAAACATCAACCGTCAATCCCAACAGCCTGATATCAGCCTACAAGGACAACGTGGCCTTTATCCGAGGGCCCCGGATCGAGCAGTTTGCGCCGGCCAGCGGCGACAAGCCCGACTTCTTCGGAAGCAAAGAGGTGGAGAGCGTGCTCTCGCTCAAGGCTGAAACACATAACTTCCCCACCACGGTGGAGCCTTTTAACGGTGCCTCCACCGGCACCGGCGGGGAGATACGCGACCGGCTCGCCGGCGGCAGGGGATCACTACCCGTAGCCGGCACTGCGGTTTACATGACCTCCTACCCCCGCCTGGAGGAGGGACGTCCCTGGGAGCAGGTCATGGCACCGCGCCCCTGGCTCTACCAGACACCGGAGCAGATCCTGATCAAAGCCTCCAACGGCGCCTCCGACTTCGGCAACAAATTCGGGCAGCCGCTGATCTGCGGCTCGCTCCTCACCTTCGAACATGCCGAGAACCAGAAGAAATTCGGCTATGACAAGGTGATCATGCTCGCCGGAGGGGTGGGCTATGCCAACAGCCGCGATGCGAAGAAGGGTGACCCGCAGAGCGGCGAGAAGGTAGTGGTGCTGGGCGGCGACAACTACCGCATCGGCATGGGTGGGGGCGCCGTCTCCTCGGTCAACACCGGCGAGTACTCCTCCGGCATCGAGCTCAACGCAGTGCAACGTGCCAACCCCGAGATGCAAAAGCGGGTGGCCAACGTGATCCGCGCCCTCGCCGAGTCGGATGAGAACCCCATCGTCTCCATCCACGACCACGGTGCGGGGGGACACCTCAACTGCCTCTCAGAGCTGGTGGAACAGACCGGCGGGGTGATCGACATCGACAAACTGCCAGTGGGCGACAAAACCCTATCGGCAAAGGAGATCATCGGCAACGAGAGTCAAGAACGCATGGGACTGCTGGTGGGACAGCAGGACATCGAACACATCGAACGGATCGCCGCACGCGAACGCTCCCCGATGTACGTGGTGGGTGAGACCACCGACGACATGCGCTTCACCTTCCGCAAAGAGGGGGAAGCCAACCCCATCGACATGGAGCTGGGAGATTTCTTCGGCAAGCCACCGGTGACGGTTATGGAAGACCACACCCTGGAAGAAACATACGACGCACCGGCATACAACCCGGAGGAACTGGGCAGCTACATTGAGAACGTGCTGAAGTTAGAGGCGGTAGCCTGCAAGGACTGGCTCACCAACAAGGTGGACCGCTCCGTGACCGGCAAGATCGCCCGACAGCAGTGCCAGGGTGAGATCCAGCTGCCTCTGAGCGACTGTGGCGCCATCGCCCTCGACTACCGGGGGTACTCCGGCATGGCCACCTCCATCGGTCATGCCCCCCAGGCGGCGATGATCGACCCGGCTGCCGGCTCGGTGCTGGCGGTCTCCGAAGCACTCACCAACATGGTCTTCGCTCCGCTCAAAGAAGGTCTGCAGAGCGTCTCGCTGAGCGCCAACTGGATGTGGCCCTGCCGCAACACGGGCGAGGATGCCCGCCTCTACAAGGCCGTCGAGGCTTGCTCCGACTTCGCCTGTGAACTAGGCATCAACATCCCCACCGGAAAAGACTCGCTCTCTATGACGCAGCAATATGGCGAGGAGAAGGTCTACTCCCCCGGCACGGTGATCATCTCCGCAGCCGCCGAGGTGAAGAACATCCGCAGGATCGCAAGCCCCGTGCTGGCTTACATCAAAGGTACCTACCTCTACTATATCGACTTCTCGTTCGACACCTTCAAGCTGGGCGGCTCCGCCTTCGCCCAGACCATGGGCAGGGTAGGCGACGAGGTGCCCACGGTGAACGACAGCGAGTACTTCAAAAATACCTTTGCCGCCGTGCAGGAACTCACCAGTCGCGGCCTCATCCTGGCAGGACACGATATCTCTGCCGGCGGGCTGGTCACCACCCTGCTGGAGATGTGCTTCGCCAACCCGCAGGGGGGAATCGAGGCACACCTCGAAAAGATCCACCATGCCGATTTGATCAAGATCCTCTTCTCTGAAAACCCGGGCGTGGTGATCCAGGTGAAGCACCATCGGCTGGTGGAGAAGATACTGGACGACTACGGCGTGGGATATGCCATCGTGGCACGCCCCATCGAAGAGCGCAAGCTGGTGATCGCCAAGGAGGCGTTCCGGCAGGAGTTCGACATCGACCACCTGCGCGACGTCTGGTACAGGAGCTCCTACCTGCTCGACCGCAAGCAGAGCGGAGAGCAGTGCGCAGCGGACCGGTTCGCCAACTACAAGGGGCAGCCGCTGCAGTTCAGCTTCAACCCCTCCTTCACCGGCAAGATGGCCGACCTGGGACTCGACCCCGACCGAAAAGAGCGCACGGGCCTCACCGCGGCGATCATCCGCGACAAGGGCACCAACGGCGAGCGGGAGATGGCCTATGCCCTCCACTTAGCCGGCTTCGATGTGAAGGATGTACACATGACCGACCTCACCACGGGACGCGAGACGCTCGAGGAGGTGCAGTTCGCCGTCTTCTGCGGCGGCTTCTCCAACTCCGACGTGCTGGGCTCCGCCAGGGGATGGGCCGGCGGCTTCCGCTACAACAACAAGGCGAAAGAGGCACTCAACAACTTCTTCGCGCGGGAAGACACACTCAGCCTGGGCATCTGCAACGGCTGCCAGCTGATGATGGAACTGGGGCTGCTCTACCCGGAGAAGGGCGACAACCATCCGAAGATGGCACACAACCTGTCGCATAAGTTCGAATCGGCCTTTGTCAGCGTGGAGATTCCGAAGAACGAGTCGGTACTGTTCCGCTCGCTCGCAGGCACGAAAACGGGCATCTGGGTAGCCCACGGCGAGGGACGCTTCGTGTTGCCGGAGGAGGAGTCGGCTTACCACATCGCTGCCAGATATTGCTACGACGAGTACCCCGGCAACCCCAACGGCTCCGACTACGCCGCCGCCGCCGTCTGCTCGCGCGACGGCCGCCACCTGGCAATGATGCCCCACCTGGAGCGCACCATCTTCCCCTGGCAGAACGCATACTATCCCTTTGCCTTCCGCAAGCATGAGGTGACCCCCTGGATGGAAGCATTCGCCAACGCAAGAGAGTGGCTGAAAGAAAGGAAATAAGACTTAAATGAGTGAATGTGGTACAACCAATATTTGAGCACACGCTGAAGGTGCGTGATTATGAGTGCGATACGCAGGGACATGTGAACAATGCCAATTATCAGCACTACTTTGAGGTAACGAGACATGAGTTTTTGGAGCAGGTGGGGCTCAACTTTCATGAGCTGCACCTTCAGGGCATCGATGCGGTGGTCTCCCGCGTGGAGATCCGCTACAAGGTACCGCTCCTCGGGATGGATCTCTTCCGCTGCACCGTCACCCGGTTAGAGAGGATAGGAGTGAAATACATCTTCCACCAGGAGATCATACGGGCAAAAGACGGGGTGACCTGCGCGAAAGCAAAAATTGAGGTAGTCAACCTGGTACACGGCAAGCTTTCGAACCCGGAAGTGTTCGACCGCGCTTTCAAAGATTACACCGGTGATAAGCCATAAGCTGTTAGCAATAAGCCGTAAGCTGAAAACTGACTGCTGAAAGCTAAAAAGATGAACGACAAAACGCTATACCGGATCGCACTGACGCTGATCAAAGGCGTGGGGGTGATGCATGCCCGCAACCTGATGGAGATTGTGGGCGATGAAGAGGCCATCTTCCGGGAGAGCGCGCAGCGGCTGAAAGCGATTCCCCGGCTGCCGGCAAAGGTGATCGATGAGATCCGCAGTCCGGAGGTGCTCCGGCGGGCAGAGAAAGAGCTGGCATTCGTCACGAAAAACAACCTGCAGATCCTCTTCTTTACCGATTCCGACTATCCGCAACGGCTCACGCAATGCATCGATGCACCGGTACTGCTCTATGCAAAAGGGCAAGTAGATCTGAACCGCGCAAAAATGGTCAGCGTGGTCGGCACCCGTAATGCCACGAGAGCAGGGGAACAGTTTTGTGAAGCGTTTATCCACGGGCTGGCAGAGAGGGTTCCCGACATCCTGATCGTGAGCGGGCTGGCCTACGGCATCGACATCACCGCCCACCGGGCAGCACTACAGAACGGCCTCTCCACGGTAGCAGTGCTGGCCCACGGGCTCGACCGTATCTACCCCTCCCTGCACCGGCAGACCGCCGTTGAGATGCTGAAGACGGGAGCCCTGCTCACCGAGTTCCCCGGCGGCACCAACCCCGACCGGCATAATTTTGTGAAGCGCAACCGCATCGTGGCCGGCATGGCCGATGCAGTGGTGGTGATCGAATCGGGGGAGAAAGGCGGATCGCTGACCACAGCCGATATTGCCAACTCCTACTTCCGGGAAGTCTTCGCGGTGCCGGGACGGGTTAGGGACCGGATGTCCGACGGTTGTAACCACCTGATAGCAAATAACCAGGCGGTGTTGCTGTACAGCACAGAGCAGTTCCTCTCCCATATGGGATGGGAAAACGAGAAAATGCCGGAGCAGCCAAAGCAAAAGGAGTTGTTTCCGGAACTAACGGAAGAGGAAGAGAAGATATACCGTCTTCTCAGTCGGCATGAAGCAATGCAGGTGAACGCCTTAGCCATCGAACTGAATCTGCCGGTCACCGAACTGTTTCTTGCCCTGCTGGAGATGGAGGTGAAAAACATTGTGAAAGCGCTGCCTGGAGGGATCTATCAACTGGCATAAAAAAGCGGCTTTTCTCTTTTCGCTTCATATAAGTTTTTTTTATATCTTTGAGAGCAAAACCCATTTCATGAAAATCAATGGCTTTACACAGGGTCGACAAACAAAGAAACCAACCAACAGAACATTATGGAACAGGAACAAGAGAACAAGAACAGTGAAAAACTGAAGGCGCTGCGGGCAGCGATGGACAAGATAGAGAAAACATATGGCAAGGGATCGATCATGATGATGGGCGATGAGAAGGTAGAAGAGGTGCCCGTCATCTCAACCGGCTCCATCGGTCTGAATGTGGCGCTCGGCGTGGGCGGTTACCCGCGCGGGAGAGTCATCGAGATCTATGGTCCCGAGTCATCGGGTAAGACCACGCTGGCCATCCACGCCATTGCCGAAGCACAAAAAACAGGAGGCGTAGCCGCCTTTATCGATGCCGAGCATGCGTTCGACCGCTTCTATGCGGAAAAGCTGGGTGTCAACACCGATGAACTGCTCATCTCACAACCGGGCAGTGGGGAGGAAGCGCTCGAGATCGCCGAACAGCTGATCCGCTCTTCCGCCGTCGACATCATCGTGATCGACTCCGTAGCAGCCCTCACCCCGAAGAAAGAGATCGAAGGAGATATGGGCGACTCCAATGTGGGATTACAGGCACGTTTGATGTCACAGGCCCTGCGCAAGCTCACCTCGGCCATCAGCAAAACCAATACCACCTGCGTCTTCATCAACCAGTTGCGGGAGAAGATCGGCGTGATGTTCGGCAACCCGGAGACCACCACCGGCGGAAATGCACTCAAGTTCTACGCCTCCGTACGGCTCGACATCCGCTCCAACGGATCGCCCCTCAAGGATGGCGAGGAGCAGATCGGCCGGCCCACCCGTGTCAGGGTAGTGAAGAACAAGCTAGCTCCCCCCTTCCGCAAGGCTGAGTTCGATATCATGTACGGCGAAGGGATCTCCCGCACCGGTGAGATCATCGACCTGGGGTCGGATCTCAACATCATCAAGAAGAGCGGATCATGGTACAGCTACAACGACACCAAGCTGGGACAGGGACGCGATGCGGCCAAGATGGCCGTGAGAGACAATCCCGAGCTGGCAGAAGAGCTGGAGAAGTTGATCTTCGAAGCATTGAAAAGCAAGTAAACAAACGGATCAGAGCAGAATTTCCGTATGCAACCCTACCGATCATTGACCGAAGGAGAGATCCTCACGCTGACAGAGAACGGATGCAGTAGTGCAGAGTGGGGCTCTGTCTTCGTGAAGGAAGGATTTCTGCCCGATCAGATTAGGCACGTCCATTTTTCCGGTAAAATTGAACTGGGTCAGTTTGAAAAGGAGTTCACCCTTGCCGGCGGATTGAAAAAGCATGCCGGCATCAGCCACGCCGTCCTCCATAACTGCAGGGTAGGCGACAACGTGGTGATCGAGAACGTGCAAAACTACCTTGCCAACTACACCATTGGCGATAACTGTTTTATCCAGAATGTAGATGTGATCCTGGTCGATGGCGTCACCACCTTCGGCAACGGCGTAGCAGTGAACGTACTGAATGAGACCGGCGGACGGGAGGTGCACATCAACGACAAGCTCTCGGCACATTTTGCCTATATCTATTCCCTCTATCGTCACCGGCCGGTACTGATTGAGCGGATGAAAGCGATCATCGACCACTATTGTCACAAGCATGCCTCCGACCGGGGGACTATCGGCCATGACAGTATGATCGTAAACGTTGGATACATCAAGAACGTACGGATCGGGCCCCACACCAAGATCACCGGAGCGATGAAGCTGAAGAACGGCAGCATCAACAGCAATGAACAGGATCCGATTTATATCGGACGCAATGTGATCGCGGAGGATTTCATCATCTCGTCCGGTTCCACGATCGATGGAGGCTCTTTCATTACCCGTTGTTTCATCGGTCAGGCCTGTCACATCGATCATGGTTACTCTGCTTCCGATTCGCTCTTTTTCAGCAACTGCCAGGGAGAGAATGGTGAGGCCTGTGCGCTGTTTGCCGGCCCCTATACGGTAACCCATCACAAGTCCACCCTCCTGATCGCGGGGATGTTCTCGTTTATGAATGCCGGCTCGGGATCCAACCAGAGCAACCATATGTATAAGCTGGGGCCCATCCATCAGGGGATCGTGGAGAGAGGCGCCAAAACCACCAGCAACTCCTATGTATTATGGCCCGCCAAGGTAGGCGCCTTCTCGCTGATTCTGGGGCGCCATCATCAGCATGCCGACACCTCCGACCTTCCCTTCTCCTATCTGGTAGAGAAGGACAACAGCACCTATATCGCTCCGGGCGTGAACCTGCGCAGTGTTGGGACCATCCGCGATGCGAAGAAATGGCCGGAAAGAGACAAACGGAAAGATCCGCACCGGCTGGACTGCATCAACTTCAACCTGCTGAGCCCCTACACCATCCAGAAGGTGTTCGCAGGTGTCAGGATTCTGAAGAACCTGCAGGCAACAGCCGGCGAAACCTCGGAGATCTATACCTTCCAGAGTTGTATCATCACCAATCATGCATTAAAAAGAGGGTTGCAGCTCTATGAGACCATCATCCACAAGTTCCTCGGCAACTCCCTCATCAAACGGCTGGAGAAGATACGCTTCACCAGCAATGAAGAGATACGCCGCCAACTGGATCCCGGCACCACGCCGGGGCTGGGAGAATGGGTGGATCTCTCCGGCCTGATCGCCCCCAAGTCGGAGATCGACACGCTGCTGAACCGCATCGAGTCGGGTGAGATCACGCGGCTGCAAGAGATCAACGAAGTGTTTGCCGAGCTGCACGCCAACTACTACGTGAACGAATGGACCTGGGCATGGGACAAGATCCTGTCATTCTATCAACTCACACCCGAGACCATCACCGCTACCGATGTGATCCGCATTGTTCGAAAATGGGAGGAAAGCGTGATCAGCCTGGATGAGAAGATCTACTGCGATGCACGGAAAGAGTTCTCACTCTCGTTCAAGACCGGCTTCGGCGCCGACGGGAATATCCAGGAGAAGGCGCTCGATTTTGAGTATGTGCGGGGTGCATTCGACAAGAATCCGTTCGTGACCGCCACCCTCCGGCATATGGAAGAAAAAAAGGCGCTGGGTGCCGAGCTGATTGAACGGATCCGTCACATAAAATAAACATCCGGTTTTTGTCAATCTGAAATAAATATTATCTTTGTTTCATCATTCAGAAAGAGATGAAACATTTTTGCCTGCATATCTGTTATTGTTGTTGCTGACTTCCGGCCTCCCGGCAGGAATCAGTCCCATCCTGCATTACATTTTTACACAACAAACAGATCATTTTTTCCAACCATTAATATAAGTATATGACCGACAAGACCCGTGAACGGATTGCACAATTCAGTCCCCAACCCATTCATATTCCCATCAATAAATGTGAGCTGGAGGAGGTGATTGAGTCGTTGATCAACCTGATGTTCCCCATCTGCAACTGTCCGGAGAAACTGCATGTGCAGAAAGGGCTACAATCTGCCGCAGAGAAGCTGCATGCCAATATTGCGACGTTGCACAACCGACAGGCTGCAGATGAAAAGACAGAAGCATTTTTTGCGCTCTACCCCGCACTACAGGAACGACTCTACAAGGATGCAGCCTGTTACCTGCAGTATGACCCTGCAGCGAAGAGCCTGGAGGAGGTAGTGATCACCTACCCCGGTTTTTATGCGCTCTGTGCACACCGCATCGCACACGCACTCTACCAACTGGGGCTGCCACTCATCTCCCGCCTTTTCTCCGAACATGCGCATGCCAAAGTGGGCATCGATATCCACCCTGCTGCCCGCATCGGGAAGAACTTCTTTATGGATCACGGCACCGGCATCGTGATTGGCGAGACGGCGGAGATCGGCAACAACGTGAAGATCTACCAAGGTGTCACCTTAGGTGCATTGTATGTGGAGAAGAAGCTGTCGGATGTGAAACGCCACCCCACCGTAGAGGACAATGTGGTGATCTATGCCAATGCCACCATCCTGGGAGGAGAGACGGTGATCGCCCACGATTCGGTGATCGGCGGGGGTACCTGGCTTACGCAGAGCGTCATTCCCTACTCGCTGGTTTACAACTCGGTGGATGTAAAGATCCGCACCCTGAAAGACTTCCAAATGCCACACGACTTCGTGATTTGAAGAGTCAGTCAGTCAACAAATCAACTAATCAGTCAATCAATCAACCAAACATCGTATGAAGTACAACAATATTCTGGAAACGATTGGCCATACGCCGCACATACGCCTGGCGCGGCTCTTCCCCGACCAGGAGGTATGGATCAAGTTAGAGAAGCAGAACCCTGCCGGCAGCATCAAGGACCGCATCGCCCTGGCCATGGTGGAAGAAGCCGAGCGCAGGGGTATCATCCGGCCGGGAGACACCATCATCGAACCCACCTCGGGCAACACCGGCGTGGGACTCTCTTTTGTAGGCGCGGTCAAGGGCTACCGGGTCATCATCGTGATGCCCGAGTCAATGTCCATCGAGCGGCGTCGTCTGGTCGCCCTCTACGGGGCGGAGCTGGTGCTCACCCCCCGCGATCAGGGAATGCAGGGAGCCATCGCGAAGGCGGAAGAGCTGCAGCGGGAAATCGCCGGCTCCTGGGTCCCGCAGCAGTTCACCAACAAAGACAACCCGCGCATTCACGCGGAAACGACCGCACAGGAGATCTTAGCCGACTTCCCGGAAGGGCTCGACTACCTGATCACCGGCATCGGCAGCGGCGGACATATCACCGGTGTGGGCAGGGAGCTGAAGAAGGCGTTTCCTTCGCTACAAGTGATCGGCGTAGAGCCGGCCGACTCGCCCTTTCTGACCGAAGGGCGGTCGGGCCCGCATGCCCTGCAGGGTATTGGCGCCGGGTTCATCCCCGACACGCTCGATATTACGGTGTTGGATAGCGTGATCAAGATCACAAAAGAAGAAGCATACCATTATGTGCGGCGGCTGGCACGCGAGGAGAGCATCCCGGGCGGCATCTCCACCGGTGCCTCGCTGGCGGCAGTAGCCCGTAAGATTACGGAGCTGGAGGCTCCAAAGCGCATTCTCACCTTCAACTACGATACGGGAGAACGGTATCTCTCTATTGAAGGGCTGTTCTGAGCATCTCCTCCAGGATCGATACGGCTGTCTCAACAGTATCCACGTTTCGGATCACCACGGAACGTTTTTTCCCTGTCTCGCGCAGTTGGCACTGCCGTGCATGCAGCTGCACATAGGCGAGCAGCTTGTCGAAGAGAGGGGACTGGTAATAGGGTGACGCCGGGTCGCTGATCAGGTTCAGGATCATCTGTCCGTTTTTCAGCACCACCTTCTCCATACCGAGCGATTTAGCCAGTCGGCGCAGCCTGACAATGCGAATCAGCTCCCTGCCCTGGGAGGGGATCTTTCCGAAACGATCCTCCAGGCGGGCGGTGAACTCCAAGATCTCGGTTTCCGTCTCCATATTGTCCAGCTCCCGGTAGATCGCCACGCGCTCCGCATCGTTGGGGATGTACATCACCGGGAACATCAGCTCCAGGTCGCTCTCCACCGGCACATCCTCCACAAAATCCTGTTCTTCGGCCTTGGCGGCCTGCTCCTCGCGGTAGAGGTCCGTAAACTCCTCCTTGCGCAGCTCCTGCACCGCCTCGGTGAGGATCTTGCGATAAGTCTCATACCCCAGGTCGGCGATGAAACCACTCTGCTCGGCACCCAGCAGGTTGCCCGCACCGCGGATGTCAAGATCCTGCATGGCAATATGGATGCCGCTGCCCAGTTCGGAGAAGTTCTCGATAGCCTGCAAACGGCGGCGCGCGTCGGCGCTCAATGAATAGAGCGGGGGTGCCAGCAGGTAACAGAACGCTTTACGGTTGCTGCGCCCCACCCTGCCGCGCAGCTGATGGAGGTCGCTCAGTCCGAAGTTCTGGGCATCGATCACGATGATGGTGTTGACGTTGGGCATGTCAATGCCCGATTCAATGATCGTAGTAGCGATCAGGATATCCTGCTCCTGATCGATAAAATCGGCGATCACCCGCTCCAGCTTCTTCGGATCCATCTGTCCGTGCCCCACGGCGATTCGCACGTCAGGGATCTCCCTTTTGATGAGAGCCTCCAGCTCGTAGATGTTCTGGATACGGTTGTTCACGATAAAGACCTGTCCGTTACGGCTCATCTCAAAGTTGATCGCGTCGCGGATGATCTCGATGTCGAAGGGATGCACCTCTGTCTGCACCGGATAGCGGTTGGGAGGAGGGGTGCCGATGGTAGAGAGGTCGCGCGATCCCATCAGCGAGAACTGGAGGGTGCGCGGGATAGGCGTAGCCGTCATGGTGAGCGTGTCGACGTTCACCTTCAGCTGTTTCAGCTTCTCCTTTACCGAGACGCCGAATTTCTGTTCCTCATCGATGATCAGCAGTCCCAGGTCTTTGAACTGCACATCCTTTCCCACGAGGCGGTGGGTACCGATCAGGATGTCTATCTTCCCCTCCTTCAGGTTGTGGAGGATCTCTTTCTGTTCCTTGCTGCTGCGTGCGCGGCTCAGGTAGTCCACCTTCACCGGGAAGTTAGCCAGGCGGTCGCGGAAGGTATGGTAATGCTGCGTAGCCAGCACAGTAGTAGGAACCAGTACGGCAGTCTGCTTGCCATCGGTCGCCGCCTTGAAGGCTGCCCGCACCGCGATCTCAGTCTTGCCGAAGCCCACGTCGCCGCAGATCAGGCGATCCATAGGCTGCTCGCTCTGCATATCTGCTTTCACGTCACGCGTAGCCTTGATCTGATCAGGCGTATCCTCATACATGAAAGAGGCCTCCAGTTCGGTCTGCAGGTAGGAGTCGCGCGAATAGGCGAACCCTTTCTCCTCCTGTCGGCGGGCATAGAGCTTGATCAGGTCGCGCGCAATATCCTTGATCTTCTTCTTGGTTCGCTCCTTCACCTTCTCCCAGGCGCCGGAACCCAGCTTGTTGAGCTGTGGCGACTCCCCCTCTTTGCCTTTGTACTTGGAGACCTTGTGCAGCGCATGAATAGAGACGAACACCGCGTCGTTGTTCAGGTAAGTGAGCTTGATCACCTCCTGCACCTTTTCGCCGATGCGCAAGCGCACCAGTCCGGCAAACCGGCCGATGCCGTGGTCCATATGCACCACATAGTCGCCCTGCTGCAGCTGGTTGATCTCCTTGAGGGTGAGAGCGATCTTGCCGGTCCGGGCCCGTTCCGACTTGAGGCTGTACTTGTGAAAACGGTCGAAGATCTGGTGGTCGGTGAAACAACAGATCTTCAGGGTCTCGTCGGAGAAGCCCTCGTGCAGTGTTTTATTGACCGGCACGAAGGCGATTTGATCATTGCGATCTTCAAAAATATGACAAAGTCGTTTCTGCTGTTTCTCGCTGTCACTCAGAATATAGAGGGAATATCCATCCTCTCTGAACTGGCGGAGCGACTCGCTCAGGAGGTCGAAGTTCTTGTGGTAGAGCGGCTGCAGGGAGGTCTGGAAACGAAGCACCGCATCGGGTGTTTCCGGCATTTTTGTATCAAAGCGAAGCTGGCGGAAAAGCCTGATCTGCGCCACAAACTCTTCTTTCGTCAGCAGATCGGCCTTCACAAACTCCACATCTCTGGGATCAATATGAAGCTCATCGTGGTTGAGCGACTCCACACGACTGGAGATCCAGAGCATTTCCTCAATCCCGATCACCGCCTGTCGCGGCAGGGAATCGAAGAGAGAAGCGTGTAGCCCTCCGTTGCGACTGAACTCAGGAATGATGCGCACCTCGCTGAGTTTCTCTATGGAGAGCTGTGTCTCCAAGTCGAAGCTGCGGATGGTCTCCACCTCATCGCCAAAGAAATCGATTCGGTAGGGCAGCTCACCGGAAAAAGAGAAGACATCGAGGATGCTCCCCCTCACAGCATACTGTCCCGGCTCATAGACATAATCCACATACTGAAAACCATAGCTGTCGAGCACCTCGCTGACAAAAGAGGCATCCACCCGCTCGCCGATGGACAGCTTCAGCGTCTTCTCCTTCAGCTGGTCGCGTGAGACCGTCTTCTCAGCCAGGGCATCGGGATAGCTGACGATGAGCAGTGGAGGGTTATCTCCCTGCAAGCGGCTCAGGGTCTCAGTGCGGAGCACTTCGTTGGCCGCATCCAGCTGCCCGTACCGGGCTGCTCTTTTATAAGCGGAAGGGAAGAAGAGCACCGCTGCGGAGCCGATCAGCTGCGTCAGGTCGTGATAAAAATAACCGGCCGCTTCGGCATCATTGAGAATATAGAGATAAGTTTTGGGAACCCGTCGGAAGAGCGACACCGCAAAAAGGGCACGCGATGATCCCCGCAAACCGGCTACCGACAACAGTTGCACCTTGTCCAGTAGCGAGCCTGCCGCTGCCATGTTGGGATGGAGATCCATCCGCTGCTGAAGTTGCGTAATGTCTATTGTTTCAACCATGCAGACGAAAGTACAAAGGTAATTCTTTTTTTTATTACCTTTGTCCCGATTCTTATAAGAAATAACATTTTATGCAGATAGATGCCCGTCATACGCCCGACTACATCTTCGAAACCAGCTGGGAGGTATGCAACAAGGTAGGCGGAATTTACACTGTCCTCTCAACGCGAGCTAATTCCCTACAAAAAATTTATACAGACCGCATCTTTTTTATCGGGCCCGATCTATGGCAGGAGCAGGAGAGCCCCTGGTTCAGGGAAGACCGCACGCTCTATCCGGAATGGTGTGATGATGCCCGGACCAACCAGCAGTTGGAGATCCGTGCCGGGCGATGGGATGTGCCGGGAAATCCAATCGTCTTCTTAGTGAAGTTCGATACCTTCTTTGCCCGACAGAACGACATCTACACCTCCATGTGGATGGACTACGGGGTGGATTCCCTCCATGCCTACGGTGATTACCACGAATCGGTGATGTTTGCCTATGCCACCGGCCTGGTGATCGAGAGCTTCTACCGTTATCACCGGTTGGAAGCGGACAACGTGATCGCCCACTTCAACGAGTGGATGCTGGGTGCAGGAGCTCTTTACATCCGCAAGCAGGTACCCAGGATTGCCACCCTCTTCACCACCCACGCCACCTCCATCGGCCGCTCCATTGCCGGCAACAACCTGCCGCTCTACAATCATCTGGAGGAGTATGACGGCGATCAGATGGCAGGCCGGCTCAACCTGTCGGCCAAGCACTCCCTCGAGAAGAAAGCGGCACAGCATGTGGACTGCTTCACCACCGTGAGCGATATCACTGCCCGTGAGTGCGCACAGTTCCTTCAGCGCCAGCCGGATGTGATCACCCCGAACGGCTTCGAGAAAGACTTCATTCCGAAAGGGAAAGCTTATCTGCAAGCCCGGGCGAAAGCACGAAAAGTGTTGCAGAATGTAGCGGAGAAAATGCTGGGGTATTCCATAAATTCCGATGCACTGCTGATAGGCACCAGCGGGAGATATGAATACAAGAACAAGGGGATCGATCTGTTTATCGAAGCGATGCACCGGCTGTGCAAAATGCCGGGCCTGACCAGGGACGTGATTGCCCTGATCATGGTTCCCGCCTGGAATAAGGGTCCCCGTGCCGATCTGCAGGCGCTGCTCTGTGCAGGCGAACAACCCGAAGGAGTGCCCAAAAGCGTGGAGTCTCTTTTCGTGACCCATGAGCTGGTGGATCCGGAACGGGATATGATTCTGAACCAGTTGCGACATGCGGGATGCTGCAATTCAGAAGAAGAACGGGTGAAGATCCTGTTTGTACCCTCCTACCTCAACGGTGACGACGGCATCTTCAACCTGCCCTACTACGATCTGCTGATCGGCCTCGACCTGTCGGTCTTCCCCTCCTACTACGAACCTTGGGGATATACCCCCCATGAGAGCGTGGCCTTCTCCATCCCCACCATCACCACCTCGCTGGCCGGCTTCGGCGCATGGGCAGAGAAGCAGGGTGACCAGAAAGGGATGGACAACGGGATAACGGTGATCCGTCGCGACGACACCAATCAGTCGGAGGTAGCAGAAGAGATTGCGCGGCTGGTTCACGACTTCTCCCTCAAAAGTGCCGGGCAGGTGCGCCTGCTCAGAAAACGTGCTGCCGCCTTGTCGGACCGGGCCGACTGGGCGCACTTCATCTCCTCTTATCAGGAAGCATACGGCAAAGCACTGCATCACTCCTATATCAGATTATCAAAACCCCTCAAACTTAAAGCAGAATAAAGCGTTATATTTCTTGTGTATGATAACAGTACTTGCGTAGAGCGTTATCCAACCCAATCGAAAAGTAAGCAATTAAATAAAACCGACAATGATCATTCAATCGAGTTATTCCAATACTCCGGTTTGGAGAGATATCCATGTGCATACCGAACTGCCTGCGGAGCTGCGTCCGTTGGAAGAGATTGCCCACAACCTCTGGTGGGTCTGGAACGAAGAAGCCAAAGCCATCTTCGAGATACTGGATCCGGAAGAGTGGGAGAAAAGCGAAAAAAATCCGGTCATTCTGCTGCAGAACCTGCAAACAGATATCGCCGAACGTGTCATCGGAAACAGAGAAATGATGGAGCGTATCGGGCAGGTCTATCGCAAATTCAGGAACTACATGGAAGCGCCCCACAACAGTGCACGCCCCAGCGTAGCTTATTTCAGCATGGAGTACGGGTTGTCCCATGTGCTGAAAATCTACTCCGGCGGTCTGGGCATCCTTGCGGGCGACTATCTGAAGGAGGCCAGCGACAGCAATGTGGATATGACCGCCGTAGGGTTTCTCTACCGCTACGGGTACTTCACTCAGTCCCTCTCCATCGACGGCCAGCAGATTGCCCATTATGAAGCGCAGAACTTCGGCAACCTCCCCATTACCCAGATGAAGAATGAGGATGGCAGCCCCATGATCCTGGAGGTACCCTTTCACGACCGGCCTATCTACTCACATGTCTGGAAGGTGGCTGTGGGGCGCATCAACCTCTACCTGATGGATACGGACCTGGAGCCGAACAGCGAGTATGACCGCTCCATCACACACCAGTTGTACGGAGGCGACTGGGAGAACCGCATGAAACAAGAGTACCTGTTGGGGATTGGTGGCATCCTGCTGCTCAACAAGCTGGGCATCAAAAAGGAGGTCTACCACATGAATGAAGGACATGCTGCTCTGATCAGCGTTCAGCGGCTGCTGGATTTTATCCGGCAGGAGGGGCTCACCTTCCGGGAAGCACTGGAGGTAGTTCGCGCCTCCTCCCTCTATACCGTTCACACCCCTGTGCCGGCAGGCCACGATTATTTCGACGAGGCATTGATCGGCAAGTACATGACTCCCATCGTGCAGCAACTGGGCATCTCCTGGCAGCAGTTCATGGATATGGGGCGTGCCAACCCCGGCACGCAGGAGAAGTTCTCCATGAGCGTCTTCGCGCTGAATACGGCACAGGAAACCAACGGGGTGAGCCAGCTGCACGGCGCCGTCTCCCGGAAGATGTTTCAGCCCGTATGGAAAGGCTACTTCCCCGAGGAACTACATGTGGGATATGTAACCAACGGCGTGCACCTGCCCAGCTGGGCCTCCTCATCGGTAAAGGAGTTGTATGAGAAATATTTCGGAGAGTCGTTCTATGGCGACCAGTCCAATCCGGCGATCTGGGAGAATATCCGGAACGTAAACGACGAGGAACTGTGGGAGCTGCGCATGCATCTGAAGAAGAAACTGGTAGACTATATCCAGGTGGAATTCAGGGAGGGATGGCTGAAGAATCAGGCCGATCCGTCGCGCATCATGAGCATACTGGAGGAGGTGAATCCCAACGCCCTGCTGATCGGCTTCTCCCGTCGTTTTGCCACCTACAAGCGGGCCCACCTGCTCTTCTCCGACCTGGAACGGTTATCCCGGATTGTGAACAATCCGAAGTACCCGGTACAGTTTATCTTCGCCGGCAAGGCACATCCGGCCGATGGCGGCGGTCAGGGGTTGATCAGGCAGATCGTGGAGATCTCGCGTCGTCCCGAGTTCCTGGGTAAGATCATCTTTCTGGAGAACTACGACATGCGACTGGCCAAACGATTGGTATCCGGGGTAGATATCTGGCTCAACACCCCCACACGTGCACAGGAAGCCTCCGGCACCTCAGGCGAGAAAGCCGAGATGAACGGTGTGCTGAACCTCTCCGTGCTCGACGGATGGTGGTATGAAGGCTACAGGGAAGGCGCCGGCTGGGCACTGACAGAAAAAAAGACCTACGATAATCAGTCGTTCCAGGATGAGCTGGATGCCTCCACCATTTACTCCCTGCTGGAGAACGAGATCATCCCGCTCTATTACGCTCACAACAGCCAGGGATATTCACCTGAATGGATTCAGTACATCAAGAAATCCATGGCTGAGATCGCCCCTCACTATACCACCAAGCGGATGATGGACGATTACTACGACCGGTTCTACCATAAGCTTGCCGAACGCTCGCGGCTGTTGCACGCCGACCGCTATGCCAAGGCGAAGAAGATCGTGCGCTGGAAAGAGGATACCGCTGCCAAATGGGATACCCTGGAGGTAGTGAAGATAGAATTCAATCCGAACCAGAAGATGGATTTCCGCCACAGCAACGATGAAATCTATGGCAAGGTAGTGATCGACCGCAAAGAACTGACGTGCGACATCGGCGTGGAGTGCGTAGTGGTAGACCCCGATGCGAAGAACAACGAACCTCAGTTCATTGAAGCGTGCGTGTTTGAGCTGGTGAAGCGTGAAGGCAGCCTGCTCTACTTTGAGACACGCAAGGCGCTCAAAAATCCGGGTTCCCACCAATACGGGCTGCGGGTTTATCCGAAGAACCCCGACCTGCCGCACCGGATGGATTTTGCCTATGTGCGCTGGATCTGATCATCTCCCGGCAGGTTATAACCGAAAAAAAAGCGTCTCCCTGTGGGGACGCTTTTCCATTTCACCGAACCATAAAAAGCCAGTTATCCGAATATAAAAGAAAGATTGTGTTTAACCATTCATTGAACTAAGAGAGAGTCAAATCGCATTCGATAACCTGTTTTTATGAGGCGAAATGCCGTACCATTTGCTGTAAAGGTTGACCAGATGAGAGACACTTCTAAAGCCATAGATGGATGCGATCTCGGTCACGGTCAGATCAGAGCTGAGTACCAGCGAGTGGACCTCCTCCATTTTGCGTTCCAGCAGCCACTGGTAGGGTGTTTGTCCGAAACATTTCTTAAAGTGTCTTGAAAAAGATCTCAGACAGTCATAGTGACATAATCGGGCCAGATCACTCATATTTTTCGCCGAGGAATAGTTCTTCAGCACCAGCTCCTCAAATCTTTTGAGTTTGGAGACGCGGGGAATCAGCTTTACCATCACGATCTCATTGTCGGGTGACGCATCGAGGTTGCTCCTGAGTCCGTCGGAGAAAGTGAAAGTACACGCCGCCACATCGGTCAGCAGGTATTTTTTCCCTTTACCGGGGTGTATGTTGCTCCTGATTTTTTCCATATCAGTTGCGTTTGTAATAGGTACCTTTGTATACGGTATCCCCGAGTGTAATGCGGATCATGTATCTGCCTTTGCCTAATTCCGCAATATTCAGCACCTCAAAACCCATGTCGAACACCTGGAAATAGCTCTGTCTGAAACCGCCTCTTCCTATGATCTCTACCCATGCGGGCCCGCGATAGTTCTGAACCGAAATGGTGATCACCTCATTGCTTACAAATGCTTCTGCTGTGGCAGGGGCTGCAGTGACCGATGCAGTACTCATCGTCATCATCATCCGGTTGCTTCCAGCCAGGCGCGTTGTCCCGCCTTCCCGGCCTAATTCAATCCTATCCTGTACAGGATCTTGAGCAGACAACTGAAACATCAACAGATTACAGACAAACAATACACATGACACGCACATAAATTTTTTCATACGATTTTATTTTTAAATGATGCAACAAATATGGTGAACTTTTCTTCTTCCAAGTCAACGGAGTCTCCCTATCGGGGAGAGGCATCATCCTTGCTCCCTCCACGTTGCGATCCGTTCATGACTTATGAATTTCAGACACAAATATAGCAACTCCGGGACATGAAAAACAATACCCCTTTGTAAATTTAACGGGCACAAAGCTGCTATTTGCTTGGTTACGTGGATGTTAACCAACACGGATTTAACGGCCCCTAATCGGAGAAAATGGAAGTATTCAATCCTTTTTCCGCCATTTTTTTCTTGAGTTGTGATTTTCTGACCCGGATACTGTCGATCGAAGTGTTCATAAAGGTAGCCAGCTGCCGGTTGTCGGCATCGCAGGTCAGCAGCATCAACAGCAATTTCTCATTCGTGCTGAAGAAATCATCTTCATTTTTCAACCGGGTGTAGGCATAAAAGGTCTCGTCATCGGGCGAGAGTGTTTTGGTGATGTCTCGCAAATCGGTATCGGTATTTTTCAGGATCCGCAGCATCTCCCTGTGCACCTTCGGGTTCGCCGAAATATATCGTTGGGCAAGCTGCTCGAACTCGTTCTGAAGGAAAGTGAGCCGGTCGGAAATATTACTATAAAGCTGGAGAAGCCATTTTCGTTTAGCCGCTTCTTCTTTCAGAAGGTCGGCCTGCAATTGCTGTTGTTTCACCTGATGCTCCGCATGCAAGAGCTTCAGATGGGTGTTTCGCCTGTTCCAGAAAGCATACATAGACATGACGACCAGGATCATCCCAAGGATAAGCGCGGCAATGATCGTTTTCGATGTTTGTGCACGCGCGCGCAATACTTCGTTCTCCGCTTCCGACAAATCATATTTTTTCTCCATTTCTGCAATTTGCACATCCAGCCGTTCCCGCAACGACAACTGGTGCATCTCCATGGATTTTTTCAGATATTGGTTGGACAACGCAAAATCGCCCATTTTTTCTGATATATGTGCCAGATTCTGATAATAGAGGTAATTTTGCCTGTATGAGGGATCATCAATCAATTCAATAGATGCGCGAGCATATAACAAGGCACTGTCTAACTGTTCAAGACCTAAATATATGTTGGAAATATTAAAATAGACCCTCGACAACTCAATCTTCTCATTTTGCTTATTGTATAATTTAGACTTTTCTTTCTCTTTTTCAAGAGCCTTTTCAGGCTCACCGATTATGTCATAATAGATTGACTGCGCATTTAAGATAAAATAATCTTTTCCGGGCAACTGGTTGTAATAAGTTGAAAGGGTATCGAGATAGAGTTTGCTCTTTTTAAAATCTTTTTGCCCCATCTGGTTCCAGTAAAGCGCCAGATAAGAATCAAACCGATGCACAGAATCTTTTTCCTGTTCTGCATAAGTAAGCGCAGAGTAGAAATAATCATCAGCTGAAGAGAAATTTCGATTATTATAATGAATGTTCCCCAGGAAATAGTTGATCATATACCCTATAGAGGCATCGGGCTGTGTGCTGACCTGAAACAGTCTGTTTGCCTCACGGAGGGGTTCATAGACCGTGCTGTCCTTCACCCCCATCCGGGTACGCACGATTCCCTGATAGGCCAGGGCACGAATATAGTTCATATTTTGCGAATCATATGACTTGTAATATCTGCTGACAGCATTGATCAGCGAGTCGCTGGTGAAATTCACGTAGGTTTTATCGTCTGAGATCACCTTCAGCAAATCGTAATATGCTTTCCCGGAGCGCGAGAGAGCATTTCTGTCGAGGGTTTTCAGACTGTCGGAAACTGCTTTCGGATGGCGGTCAAGCATGTTATCCCACTGCTGTAAACGAGCCACCCTGTCATCATCCTTCCCGTGATCACAGGAAACAATGAAAACGAGCACGCATAAAAACACAAACAAAAGGAACCTTCGCTGCATGGTGAAAACCTGAAAATATGGCAGCAAAGATAATCTATTTCAGGATCAATTATCAAATCTACTGTTCAAAACGAACTTTTTCCTCCGCCAGGTTAATGTTCTGCACGATGCACCAACAGAAACCCCAAAAGTTAAATCAAAACTTTTGGGGTTCGCTGAATTTTTCTGATATTGAGACCGCCGACTTACGGCCACTCAATACAATCTATAGAAAAGAATCAGATTCTACACAGAAGGGACGGCGATCACGGGGTTGTTGGTTGATTCATCAATCGCTTCATTCGCATTCACCTCGTCCTCCGGGATTAGCCACAACAGGATAGGCGCTTCAGCAGGGAGATTATAAGAGATCCCTTCCGGGAAATTTATCCCGCTCCGTAAAATCGGTTTTTTCAGCCTCTTCACGTCGAATAACGAAAAACCCTCACCCCACAACTCGATTCTGCGCTGGAACCACACTTCATCCTGAATACCCTTTGCATCGCTTGCCGCACACACATAGGTAGGATTCCTGTAGGTTTTTACAAAATTTTCCAATACCTGTTTCGCCTGAGCAGGATTTCCCCCCATAGCCAGTGCTTCCGCTCTGATCAGTATCATTTCTTCTACACGCATCAACGGAAGATCGCACGCATTCGTAGGATTATTATACTCATTCTTGTAGGGGCCAAATTTCACATTCAGATAAGGAGCATTCCACCCAAACCAATCGATCACACCATACTCTTCATTGTTATACGTGGTTGTCCATGTCATATCCACGAGAGGAGTCTTGTAATTTACAATAGAATCTTTTCCGTCTTTATCTTTTCCCCAAACAGGTTCTGTCCACCATCCCTTTCTAACGTCTGAGACTTGAATATCCTCCCATAATTTTTTGTTGATATATCTACCGGCATAGGCGGGAGAATAACCGTTACCGGTCAGAGAACAAACCATCGCCGGGAAATTAAGGATCCCTGAAAGCACAATGTCATTGTTTTCAGACACATCACTTCCCCAAATCCAGGAAGAAGCGTTGATATCATTAAAAGAAGGTTTAGAAACGTCTTCAATAGTGTACGGGGTAAATCCTTCCATCGCTTTTTCGGCATCTGATGCGGCATCAGCCCATTTTTCCATATTGAGATTTGCTCTTGCCCGCAAACCATATGCAACCTGTTGGTCTATCATTTCCTTTCCGGGTCGAGCAAAACCATCCAACAAAGAAATGGCTTCATCAAGATCTTTTATGATTAAATCATACACTTGCTGCACGGTTGCCCTGGGATTATTCGCCGCCTGTTCGGGAGTAGTTTCTTCCGTAACAATCGTGACAGCAGGGGCACTTTCATGACCTTTGTAAGTGAACTGATAAATCTGTACCAGGTGAAGATAATCAAAAGCCCTTGATGCCAAAGCCTGTCCTCTATATGCTTTGAGCAACGGATCGGATGTGTCGGCAGGAACAGTAAACAAGATATTGTTCGCTGTCTTCAGATGGCTGTAAAACAAGTTCCACAGGAAATAGGTAATGTCACTGGGAGCTGTTCTGTCGGTATATCGCATTGAATTCCGGAACCAGTTATACCCTGAATTTTCCGAAAGCATATCCTGACCTGACGCATCGAACATGATGCCTGCAGCTGCAAATCCGAAGTCATAGTGCCTCTCCTCACCAAACCAATCAGTGATAGACTCACATTTAATTAATCCTGAATACAAACCGTTTACCTCTGCCTGTAATCTCTCAGGTGCGATTTTGGTAAGTTCTTCTTTTTGCTTTTCTGTAAACACCGATCCTTCCGGCTCTAAATCTAAATCGGCACATCCTGCCAAAAGGATGAACGATGCAGCAAGCAAGATATTATAAAATTGATTTATTTTTCTCATAATGATTCTTATTAAATTCATTAAAATTGAATGCTTATCCCACCGGAAACTGTTCGGATTACTGAATAGCGATAACCCCCTGAAGAAGTGTAAGATCTACGCGGATCCATTCCTTTTCTTGCAGACCACAGCGCGACATTATCGGCTGTCAGGTATACCCTAAGACTGCCAAGCGCCGTTTTTTGGATCAGGTTCCCTGGCAACGTATAGCCTAACGTAATATTCGTAAGATCCAAATAATCAGAGCTTTTAAGGAATCTGTCGGAAGTTGAATTTGCATAAAGATCGACCGCATTTAATCTGGGTACCTTCGTGTCTTTCTGTTCAGCCGTCCAAGCGTTTAAGATATCTTTATGCCAATTCGTCCCGGCATTGTTCGTCGTTCCGGAGTGCATCAAAGACTGATAGTTGGAGTCAAGCATTCGTCCACCCAGCTGGTAAGCAAAAGAAACAGAAAAATCGAAACCGTGAGCATTCAGGCTGGAACCAAACCCGCCGTAGAGAGTGGGAAGAATATTTCCCGTAGCATATTTTGTAGCCTGATTGTACTCAGTTGTGGTCTCCTGGCCGATAACATTTCCATGGGCATCTGTTGTGTCTTTATAATAGAGAGCCACTCCGTTTTCATCCACACCGGCATAATTCCTTATATAAAGATTATACATCGATTTTCCCTCTTTATAGATTCGGCTACCCGAAACAAGCTCACCATTGAGTTCCGGAGCAAGTTCTACAATCTCATTTTTCAAAAATGTTCCATTCACAAAAACATTCCAAACCAAATCTCGCGTTTTAAAAACATCTGAACGCAAATCAATTTCAACTCCCTGATTCAATACTGATCCGATATTCATCGGAACCGTAGCATAGCCATTCGATGGGGGAACCGGCATATAATAGAGCATATCGGTTGTTTTACGGCTAAAATACTCTATGCCGCCACTTAACTTATTATTCCACAGATTGAAATCAAATCCGGTATTAAAGGAATATGAGGTTTCCCAAGTGATATCCTTATTCCCTTTGTAAGTCATCGTTGTAGCAAAATCCTTATTATTTTCCTTTACGGTAAACTGATCGGAATAGGGATAGTAGTTATTGGTTTCACCATCATTATAAAGCAAGGCATCATTTCCCTGAATACCATAGCTGATTTTATATTTTAGAAAATTCACCCAATCAAGGTCTTTCATAAAATCTTCTTGCGTCATAACCCATGCAGCACCCACACTGCCAAAGTTACCCCATCTGTTATCGGGATGAAAACGGGAGGATGCATCTCTTCTGAATGAACCACTAACAATATACTTCTGGTCATATTCATATTGGGCTCTTCCCAACCATCCCTCAGTAGCATAGTTATCGGTATATGATTCAGCCGTAGGATTCAAGATTGCATTGTCCAGTTCAACGATTTCCGGATTAAACAATTTTTCTTTGCTTCCCATTAAATACTGATATTGATAGTCATAGGATTCATGTCCCAGCAGGATATCGAGACTATGCACATCATTCAATATTTTGTGGTAATTGAGTAATTGTTGATGGTTGATGGAAGATGTCCTGTATGCTCCCTTATATACAATACCTCCCACTCTGGAATATTGTCCGTAGAATGCATTATACAGCCGGCTATAGCGCGTGTTATCAAAGTCTGTCCCAAGATTATAAGTAAACTTGAGGCCCTCCATCAGATCGATATCAAGCCCCCATCTGCCGCCAAATACATCCGCCAGGTACTGACGCTTGTCAAGTTCAATCATAGACGCAGGATTTGATCCGCTCATAAAAGTCCGATTAAAATTTCCTCCGGTACGGTCACCAAAATCATACACGGTATAACCTCTTGAGTCAATTTTGATGGTTCCGTCTGCATTTCTCACATACATCGGATAGATGGGAGCCAGGTAATCGGCAACATAGAATAAATTAGCAGAAGAGGTACCTTCCTGGGTTGCCGGAGAAGCCATGTCATAATTCGTATAGGAGACGTTCGCTCTCAACTTCAACCACTCCTTCGCCTGATAATCGGCATTCAATCGGGTGGAATAACGTTTGAATCCCGAATTGGCAACAATACCGGCATCATCCAAATAACCTCCGGAAGCAAAATAGTTTATTTTGTCGGATCCTCCGGAAACACTTACATTGTATTCCTGACGCAGGTTGTCTTTCTTGAAAAGCTCATCATACCAATTGTCCGGTCTGTAATAAAATTTCCCGTCACTGTAACCTAATGTTGCCTTCGGATTTAATTTTCCATCCATTCCTATCATGCTCTGTCCCTGGGGAACCGTATATATCTGATAGCCTACGCCGCCGTTCTCATTGGTCGGTAAATACCTGTTTGCTAATTGATACGATTCTTCCGGCCCCCTGACCACATCGTTGTCATCTTTTGTACCCAGGAACCCATTATAAATAGCCTGGTACGCTTTTTCCAGGTAAAGGGCCGGATCAGTTATCACATCATAGTTCGACAGTCCTCTCCTGTTTGATCCCCATTTCACATCCACAGTAATTTTGGGCTCACGGCTTTTGCCGCTTTTTGTGGTAATGAGAATAACGCCATTCGCTCCACGAGCGCCATATAATGCGTTTGAAGCAGCATCCTTCAAAACAGTAGTACTTTCAATATCCGCTGTATTGATGGAAGAGATATCCCCGTCGAAAGGCACGCCATCCACCACAAATAACGGAGAGTTACCAGCAGCCATGGAACCGATACCCCTGATCCGAATGGTCGAAGTTGTTCCCGGCTGTCCATTGGTTCTGGTTACCTGAACACCCGCCACTTGACCCGATAAAGCATTCGTGACGTTCGCAACTTGTCTTTTCGATATCTTTTCACTGTCGATAACTGCAGCCGAGCCTGTAAAAGACGAACGCTTTGCAGTACCGTAAGCCACCACCATTACCTCTTCCAGTAATTCACTGTCAGTAATCAAAATCACTTTAGGGTTTGCACTGACCGCCACTTCCTGGGTAGCATAACCCACATAAGAGATCACCAGCGTCCCCCCTGCAGGTGCAGACAAAGCAAAATTTCCGTCAAGGTCCGTTACGGTACCTTGTGTAGTTCCTTTAACCTGTACCGTTGCACCGATTATTGATTCGCCGTCCTCATCCACCACGGTACCCCGCACCTGTGTCTGAGCCATCGCTATCCCCATCCCAATTAGGAACAGGGACAAAAACATCACTAGTTTTCTTTTCATAAACTCTACTTAAAAAAATTAACACAATAATAACATCATTCAATATTTACAGGGAATCACATGGTTTTCTGACAAGAAATCCATACATTAAAGTCTTGGTTAAAAACTTTCTCCCATTATTTCATAATAGTCAGGAAAAACAAGCTCTTCAGCTCAACTCATCAGGTGTAATTGAGGAATCTGATCTCCTTGAAAACAGAACATCTCGAGCTATTAACATATATTTTTATCTCAAACATGATTTTTTCTAACTATTTCATCACAAATTTTCTAAATTATATACTCAGGCCACACAACAGGAGTGCATGTTGTTAATTTTTAACACTGTACAACATCCGGATTGTTTTCTGTTGTTTTCACAACTGCATGTACCTGCATGTTATAACCTAAAGGCAACAAAGATAAGATAATATATTACATCTTGCAACATGTTCCCCCGAAAAAACTCAATTTTAACATCAGAATGGCGTTTAAAGTAAAATAAAGATAGTAAGAAATGCTGTTTAATCCAATATAGATACATGCACATCATTGCTATACGGGAGCATATGGCTGTCGCTTGAATTGCCGGGAACAGCGCATAAAAAAGGCTGTCTCGTTCTGAGACAGCCTCTTATAAGATTAATGGAGATTATTTTTTAGGCACTAACTTATACCATTCCGTATTTTGCTCTACTCCAAAACCGGCTTGTACTTCCTCATCTGGGATGGGAAAAACAAATGTGGACATTTGATAGTTGGCAACACCGCTTATGGTTGCTTTCTCTCCTGTTCTGCGTAAATCAAAATAGCGATGTCCTTCCTGAAAGAATTCTCTGATTCGTTCATCAGAAATAAACTGTACCAGTTCATCTTTTGTTGCGGGCAGGTCATCAGCAGAATCAATGTCTTTATCCCGATGAGCAGAATAGAACAATGCTTCTTGTGCTGCGGAGATATTCACGGTTGTCCCTTTGAGGTTAGCTTCAGCAATAATCAAATACATTTCCGATTTACGAAATACAGGAATGTTGCTTACTGCTTGTGCAGTAGCTGTCCCGTCAAATTTGGCCGGATGTGTTTTGCTAATTAAACCTCTTCTGATATCATTCGTTGCAAATTTATTGCGTGCAAAAGTTGATAAAGATGCCTTATATGACCCATAAAGAGTATTCAGCGCATCTGCCGAAAGGTTATCGTTATCCGATTTCACTATCGTAAAGATATCCTCTTTGGTAATAGCTGTCGATTTCCACATAGCGACATAGCTTTCAAACGTTTCATCACCAGAATCCCGTAAATCGATGGCTTCCTGGGCAGCAGTTTTAGCACCGTCATAATCCTGCATATAAAGTTTCGTGCGAGCTTCTAATGCAAAAATAGCCGCTTCGTTGAAATAATACTGATTTATAGCATTCTTTTCTTTGTCCGTTAATTGATCCATATGCTCTTTTGCTTTCGCGATATCTGCAAGGATTTGTGTATAGGTTTCCCCTACTGTTGCACGCTTAACTGTTTCAAATTCCTTTACGGGCTTTGTCGTGACCAATACAATTCCTTTCTGGTTGTTTGCAGCACCTGCCTGATAAGGTAATCCGTAAATATTAACCAACATCAGGTTTGCCATCGCACGCAAAGCATAGAATTGAGCCACATAACTATGGAGCTCATTTACTTCTTTGTCAGAGAAATTATGTTTTTGTGCACTTTCTATCAAGGCTGTTCCTCCATTAATTCCTCTCACACAACGATCAATCAGGTTATACCCGGCAGTCCAAATATCCAACACATAACCGTCATATTCATTGAAACTCCATTGATTGATAGAAACAAAATGACCGGTAGCCGTACTAGCAACTGCAATATCGGAAATCATATCGCTTAATGCCGGGACATTTCTCCCATAGAAAGTATTATAACCGAATCGCTGATATGCTCCGTTCAGCCCGTTCTGCACATCTTGTATCCCCTTATAAGCATCTTCAGTCGGTATTTGCTGGTAAAGAGATGTATCGAGATCACAAAATGGAAATCCTAATGTAATCAATACTACAGCTGCATATTTTATTATTCTTTTCATATTCATGCTCTGTTAATGTTTAAAAACCTATGGTTGCTCCAAATAACACATTGCGAGGAACAGGGTAGTTCCACCATTGTATTCCGTTAGCTCCGACTCCGGACGGATCAAATCCGCGATAATCTTTTTTACTGAACGTATATAAATTATCCGCATTAACAAAAAGACGAAGATTCTTCATTCCTGCATTTTTTATAATGCTTGAAGGCAAGGTGTACCCCACTGATAAAGAACGAAGTTTCAAATAACTTGCATCCATTAAAAAACGTGATTGGTGGCTATGCCATGATGCACCTGTTCCAAAATATAACATGGGAACTTTTGCTTTATCACCCGGCTTTTTCCAACGATTGTCGTAAACATAGTTTGAAAAATTATTTCCAAATGAATTCCCGTATTGTTCATCATAACGGAGGCTGTTACCATAAATCTTTCCTCCAATGGAATAATTTAACTGGAAGGCAAAATCGAAACCTTTATATTTCAATGTACTAGATAAACCACCTTGGAAATCGGGACTCGCTTTTCCTAAATATCGTTTTTTTGCTTCTGCATAGCTAAAAGTTGTTTCGTCCCCGGTCTCGTTTTTATACCACATGCCGCGACCTGTGGCGGGATCCACGCCTGCCCACTCTTTCATCTTAAAGGTATAAATATCATGGCCCGGCTCAATTATTGTATAGGTCGCTTCAATAGGATTATCGGTACTCAATTTAAGGATCTTATTGATGTTCCTCCCTCCGTTCAATGACATATTCCATTGTAAATCTTTGTTTCGTATAAGATTTGCATCCACCGTAATTTCAAAGCCCTTGTTGGATAACTCTCCAATATTCTTATAGTAGCTCGATAATCCGGTCGTACGGGATACGGGTACAGCAAACACCATGTCTTTGGTTTTGTGCTTATAAATATCAGCAGAAACGGTAAAACGATTCAATAGCGTAAAATCTATTCCCACATTAAGCTTAGCAGTTTGTTCCCATTTTAAGTCATCATTGCCGAATTGATCATGCCCGCTACCCGGCAAGTTGTTATAATTGTACCCATAGCCATACAAGTCACGTGAAGCATACCAACCGGTTCCTACTTGCTGGTTGCCGGAGGTTCCATAACTGGATCGGATGGTTAAATCGGAAAGCCAATCGGATGTAGAAGTCATGAAATCTTCAGCAGAAAGCCTATATTTTACCCCCACTGAAGCGAAAGGTGCCCAACGCTTATTTTTACCAAAACGAGACGACCCGTCGTAACGGAAACTACCAGACAAATAATATTTATTATCGTAGCTATATTCACCGCGTGAGAAAAACGACAACAACTTTAAATCCATTCTTTCGGTTGACGCACCACCGGGTACGGATGCCAACGCAACTTCGTTTAAATAATCTACAGGATAATTAGATCCTTCCAAATAAGTTCTTTTTAAATTTGTGTGCTGGCCTTCCTGCCCTATCAATACATTCAGACTATGCACATCATTGAAGGTATTGACATAATTCAATGTATTGGTGGAAGTCAACAACATATTCGCGGTATACCCGTTTTCACCCAGTCCGCGCATCTCTTTCCCCTGAGGTTGCATAAAGGACCAATATCCATATTCATCCAGGATATAAGCGTCAACACTATTGCGAGTCAGAAAGAACAGGTTGTCGGTAAAATTGATCTGCACAAAAGGAGAAAATAACGCACGATATTGTTTTGCCGTGCTCTTATCTCCCAAATCACTGCGTTGCGCAACGGGATTGTATCCGTTTATCGTGGCAAAATTATAAGAGCCGTCTTCGTTATATACCGGAGAATTTGGCGCTTGCATATATGCTTGCGTAACCGGATCGGAAAAATAACCTCCTCCCGCACCCATATTGGTAATGGTATATGATAAGTTGGTGTTAAACCCGAACTTCACCATTTTTGACGGTGACTGGTCAAAATTAAAACGCATGGAATAACGTTTCAGGTCTTTGCCTATTATAATAGCATCATTTCCCATATAATCCAATGACATATAATACTTAGGAGCTGTTTCTGTTATACCCCCACTTTGCACGTCGAGCGTGTAGTTTTGTACAAAACCATTACGAGTTACCTCTTTCAACCAATCGGTATCCGTCTTGTTTTCGGGGCTAACATCCAGTTCAGAGTACCATCCTAAAAAGTCTCTGGCGCCTGCTTCGGTATAAGGTAAGCCTAGTTCATAAGCGTCATTATAACGGTCAAAATTACCAACGCCACCGACCACGCTCCCATAATTATGTCCATTAAGGGCCGCTTCTATAGACATTTCGTAATATTTTTTGCTATTCACCATACGATATGCTTTGGGTATGTTGGGTAACATTTCATATCCCATTTTAGCGGTAAAATTTACAGAAAGTCCTGATTTTCCACGCTTGGTAGTGATTACAATCACACCATTCGCAGCACGAGCACCATAAATGGAGGTTGCGGTTGCGTCTTTTAATACGGTTACAGACTCAATATCCTCTGCATTCAACGTTGAAAGGGGGGTAAGTGTTTGTCCTTCTCTCTCTCGCATTCCCACGGTACCCGATTCAATGGCAACCCCATCAACAACATATAGCGGTTGAGTCCCGGAATTTAAGGAGTTTCTTCCCCGAATAAAGACGGTAGCAGGCGCACCGGGCTGCCCCGATCCCAAATTCATTTGAACCCCCGGCACATTGCCTTGTAAAGCATTGATGGGGTTTGCTTCGAACTTGTTGGCAATCTTATCACTTCCTACGGTTGTGGCTGCTCCCGTAAAAGCTTTCCTGGTTGTAACACCGTACGCTGTGACAATAACTTCGTCCAACATTTCTAATTCAGGCACCAATACCACCCTTACATTCGTGCTAACGGGTACTTGCTGAGTGATGAAACCTACAAATGAGATGATCAGTGTACCTCCGGCCGGTGCAGTGATATGAAATTGTCCATTAATATCCGTTACTGTTCCCTGTGTAGTTCCACTAACCTGTATCGCTGCTCCGATAACCGGTTCGCCGGCATCATCTACCACGGTTCCCCGCACCCGTGTCTGAGCCGTTGCTATCCCCATCCCGATCAGGAACAGGGATAAAAACATCATTAGTTTTCTTTTCATAAACTCTACTTTTAAATTAAACACTCCATTACTATATTCTTTGCTTCGACATCATGCCCATACTGCTTACAATGGATAATGTGGTTTGTTTCTTCTGTAAAACATCCGGAAAAGTGGTATGGGTTTTATTTTCATTTAATAGCTTTCTTGTTTTATTAACATACCTGTAGAGCTCTATTTACTTTGCAAATATATGTCAATTTTTTTAATTTCGTATTTTTTCAAACTTATTTTTACAAATTTTCTTCAAACAGTAACTTATTCACGTGTTAGATTTACACTTTATTTTTTTACAGGACTGGTATCCGCAGGCAACAAAGATAGATATTTTAACATTTCAATAAATAGGATCACCGCTCCTGGAAACAGGTTCCCACAATCTGCCTATTGCCCCAAAACCGGCTATGACGGTTGGAAGACTGAGATATTCCGGCAGTATACATACCAAAAAAACCACCCCGAAGGGTGGTTCAATCAATTGTATGATAGTATGTTTGAATTCCTTTATTTTTCTATACCGAGCAGCTCCACGTCGAAGATCAGATTGGAGAAGGGCTTGATGGTGCCACGGTCAGCCGACCCGTATGCCAGGTTATAAGGGATATAGAGTCTCCACTTGGAACCCACCGGCATCAGCTTAAGCGCTTCCGTCCATCCGGGAATCACCTGGTTCACGCCGAAAATGGCAGGTTCGCCGCGATCTACGCTGCTATCGAACACCGTGCCGTTGAGCAGGGTACCGTGATAATGTACTTTCACACGATCGGAATCGGTAGGCATCGGACCGCTGCCGGCACGCAGAATCTCATACTGCAGCCCGCTGGGAAGCGTAACCACACCTTCTCTTTTGCTATTCTCCGCCATATAAGCATCACCGGCGGCAATGCTGTCGCCATACTGGGTCTTGAGGTTTTCCTCCTGACGCTTCTGCTCTTCAGCCTGCGCCTTCTCAACTGCACTCTGCACCATGCCGCCGGCTTCCATCTTGCTGATGGCCAGCTGCTGGTTCTTCAATGCGGAGATGATACCGGCCAGCACCTGATCTTTGTTCACCGTTTTGGATGAATCGCTGCCGAAGAGCATGCCGCTGAACTGCGGCAGCATCTGCTGCGAGAACTGCACGCCGATGCTTAACCCGCTTGCGTAAGGGGATTTCTCTTTCAGATCCATTCCTTCGATCAGTCCCTTGATAAACTCGTTGAGTCGGGGTGCATTGATTTTGTTCAACGAATCCACCTTTGCCTTCATCTCTTCTCTTAGTGCTTCCTTCTGAGTGGAATCGGCGGCGGAAATCCGCATCTGATAATCATACTCAATATTCGAAGCGCTCTGCAGCACACCGGTCTGTTCCAAAAACTGAACCAATCCCTGATCAGTCATGCTCACTCCGTATGCATACGATACGCTGTCGACGGAGTTCTTCAGTGATGTCTTGGGGGTGGAGGCTCCACCGCACGAAACCATCATTACCGCCATCACGGTCATGGCACTGAATGTGCCCAAAATTGTTTTCTTCATCTTGTCCTAATTATTTGTTGGTGAAAAATCATTCTATTTTCCTTGTGAAAGTTCTCATCCGTTGATCCTGCGCTTACTCAATCCCGAGCAGCTCCACCTCGAAGATCAGCGAAGAGTTGGGCTCAATCGAATTGCCGGCTCCCTGTTCTCCGTAAGCCAGGTGAGAGGGAATAAACAGGCGCCACTTGGAACCCACGGCCATCAGCTGCAAGGCCTCCACCCACCCCTTGATGACCTGGTTCACGCCGAACACTGCCGGCTGTCCGCGCTGCACGGAACTGTCGAAGACGGTACCGTCGAGCAGGGTACCGTGATAATGGCACTTCACCTTGTCGGTAGAGCCGGGTTTCGCACCGATACCTTCCTTCAGCACCTCATACTGCAGTCCGCTGGGGAGGGTGACCACCTGTTCTTTTTTGCTGTTTTCCGCCAGAAAGGCTTTTCCCTCTTCCATATTACGGGTCAGCATCTCTTCCTGCCGTTTACTGAAAAAATTCTGAATCACCTGATTGGCTTCCTGGGGAGTCATGGAAGAAGCAGTGTTGTGCACAATACTGTTGAAAGCATCGGTAAAAGATTCGACATCAATATTACGCAATCCTGAATTCATCAGATTTGAGGCCATACTCATCCCGAGGGCGTAGCTTATTTTATCCATTCACTTTTTTCTTTTTTGATTGTTGGGCACAAAAGTACGATTTTAAGTTGAATTATCTCCGTTTTTCCGTAATAAAAAGCTATATTTGTCAATGAAGAACAGAACTGAATGAATTGATGAAAAAGAAATTAGTCGTTTTAACCGGAGCAGGCATGAGTGCCGAAAGCGGGATTGCTACCTTTCGGGACTCAGGCGGATTGTGGGATCGTTACCCCGTTGAGCAGGTAGCCACCCCCGAAGGGTTTGCCGCCGACCCGGAACTGGTCCTCAACTTTTACAATACACGCCGCCGGGAGCTGCTGAAAGCTGTCCCAAACGAGGGACACAAAGCCCTGGCGGAGATGGAGAAACAGTTTGATGTTGATATCATCACCCAGAACATCGACAACCTGCATGAGCGGGCCGGCAGCAGCAGGGTAGTACATCTGCACGGCGAACTGATGAAAGCGCGCTCCACGGGAGATGATTCGCTGATCTACGACATTGATCCGGCAAACAGCGATATCCGGATCGGCGATCTCTGTGAAAAAGGATTTCAGCTGCGGCCCCATATTGTCTGGTTCGGGGAGCCGGTTCCCATGATCAGGGAAGCAGAACGGATCACCCGGCAAGCCGAGATCTTCGTCATCATCGGCACTTCCATGAATGTCTACCCGGCTGCCGGACTACTGATGGACGTGCGCAAAAACGTGCCGGTTTATCTGATCGATCCCAAAGATGTCAGCACAACCCGATACGATGTCCATCATATCCGCAAAGGAGCCTCCGAAGGGGTGAAGGAGCTGAGGCAGCTGTTGCGGTAAAGTGCTTCAAAAAGATGCAAATTGGTTTTTCATGCTGCAGGGATGATCTCTCTTTTTTCGACGAAACAAAAAACACAAAACAGGGGTGCAGCAGCAAAACAGGAAGACCAATTCTCTTTGAAACTCCCCGTTTTTTTGTAATTTCGCTTCTTCATTCAATAACAGAAAAGAAGCCCGTGGGAAAAAAGATAGCAGAGACACCGATGATGAAGCAATATATCGAGATCAAAAAAAAACATCCCGATGCGATCCTGCTGTTCCGCGTGGGCGACTTCTATGAAACCTTCTCCGATGATGCCATCGTCGCCTCAGAGATACTGGGTATCACCCTCACCCGCCGCGCCAATGGCGCTGCTCAATTCGTCGAGCTCGCCGGGTTCCCCCATCATGCACTCGACACCTACCTGCCTAAGCTGGTACGCGCCGGGAAGAAAGTAGCCATCTGCGACCAGCTGGAGGACCCTAAGCTGACCAACAAGCTGGTGAAGCGGGGCATCACCGAGCTGGTAACACCCGGCGTCTCCATGAACGACACCATCCTGAACTACCGGGAGAACAATTTTCTGGGCGCCCTCCACCTCTCAAAGAACAACCGCTACGGCATCGCCTTTCTCGATATCTCCACCGGCGAGTTCCTTACCTCCGAAGGAGAGCGCGCCGATATAGACAAGCTGCTCTCCGGCTTCTCGCCCAAGGAGGTGCTGGTGGAACGGGGCAACCGGAGAAAAGTGGAAGAAACTTTCGGCAGCGGATGGCTCCTCTCGGAGCAGGAGGACTGGATCTTTACCGATGAGGCGGCACACGACCGCCTGCTCACTCACTTCGGCACAAAAAGCCTCAAAGGGTTTGGCGTGGACAATCTGCCGCTGGGCATCATCGCTTCGGGTGCCATCCTTCATTACCTCGACCTCACACAACACACACAGATCGGACATATCAGCGCATTGCGCCGTATTGAGGAGGAACGGTATATGCGCCTCGACCGGTTCACCATACGCAGCCTCGAGCTGGTCACCCCTATGAACGAAGGAGGAAAGACACTGCTCGACGTGCTCGACAAAACCCTCTCCCCCATGGGCTCACGGCTGATGCGCCGCTGGCTGCTCTTTCCCCTGAAGGAGGAAAAGAAGATCGAAGAGCGGCTCAACGTAGTGGAGAACTTCTTCCGTCAGCCGGAACTGAAAGAGCTGCTCGAACAGCAGATCGCACGGATCGGCGACCTGGAACGGATCATCTCCAAGGCTGCCGTCGGACGCATCACCCCCCGCGAAGTGGTACAGCTCAAGGTGGCACTCACCGCCCTCGAACCCATCCGTGATGCCTTTCTCGCTTCGGGGAACGATAGCCTTGAAGAGATGGGTAAGAAACTGAACCCTTGCCCGCTGATACGGGACCGCATTGAAAAAGAGATCATTGCCGATCCGCCGGCCCTGATGAACAAAGGAGGGTTCATCTGCAGGGGCGTGGACAGTGAGCTGGACGAGCTGCGCCACATTGCCTACAGCAGTAAAGACTACCTGATGCAGCTGCAGCAGCGGGAGAGCGAACGGACAGGGATCCCCTCCCTGAAGGTGGCATTCAACAATGTATTCGGATATTATATTGAGGTGCGCAACACCCACAAGGAGAAGGTTCCGGCTGACTGGACCCGCAAACAGACGCTGGTGAACGCAGAACGCTATATCACTGAGGAGCTGAAAGAGTATGAGGAGAAGATCCTGGGTGCGGAGGAGAAGATCATTGCCTTAGAGAACCGGATCTATGCCGCCCTGGTGGAAAATATCCTCGAATTCATTCCGGCCATACAGGTCGATGCGACACTGATTGCCCGGATCGACTGCCTGCTCTCCTTCGCCAATGCAGCCGGGCAGTATCACTATATCCGCCCCGTGATCAACGGTTCCGACGCTATCGAGATCCACGGTGGACGTCACCCGGTCATCGAGAGACAGCTGCCGCCCGACGAGCCTTACATCGCCAACGACCTCTACCTCGACAACAATACCCAGCAGATCCTCATCATCACCGGGCCCAACATGGCCGGTAAGTCGGCCTTTCTCCGCCAGACTGCTCTTATCACGCTCATGGCACAGGTCGGCTCCTTTGTCCCGGCAGAAGCGGCGACCATCGGACTGGTGGATAAGATCTTCACCCGCGTGGGGGCCTCCGACAACATCTCACTGGGCGAATCCACCTTTATGGTGGAGATGAACGAGGCGGCCAGCATCCTCAACAACCTCTCCGAACGAAGCCTGATCCTCTTCGATGAACTGGGACGCGGCACCAGCACCTACGACGGCATCTCTATTGCCTGGGCCATCGTGGAATACATCCACGAGCATCCGAGGGCACACGCCAAAACACTGTTCGCCACCCATTACCATGAGCTGAACGAGATGGCGAAATCGTTCAAACGAATCAAAAACTACAACGTGGCAGTGAAGGAGATCGACAACAAGGTGATCTTCCTCCGCAAGCTGGTACCCGGCGGCAGTGAACACAGCTTCGGAATTCACGTGGCCCGCATGGCCGGGATGCCGCAGAGCATCACCCGCCGTGCCGATGCCATCCTCGGAGAAATGGAGTCAAACGGCAGAAAAGAGGGAATCAGCAAGCCGATCGGCGACTTCATCGGCAAACGGGAAGGATACCAGCTCAGCTTCTTTCAGCTCGACGACCCCATCCTCAGCCAGGTACGCGATGAGATCCTCCACCTCGACGTCAACAACCTGACACCCCTCGAAGCACTCAACAAACTGAACGAGATCAAAAAAATTGTAAAAGGAAAATAAACGCTCTCACGCACACACCTGCCGGCACAACCTTGTACCCGCAGGCCAGGAAACACCCGCTCCCACAGCTATGTATAACGAGATAAGCCACAACGAACCCATACGCGCCGGACGCATCGAAGTGATCTGCGGATCCATGTTCTCCGGCAAAACCGAAGAGTTGTTGCGCCGGCTGCGCCGCGCACGCATCGCCCGCCAGAAGGTGGAGATCTTCAAGCCGGTCATCGACACCCGCTACTCGCAGGAGGAGGTGGTATCGCACGACCGCAACGCCATTCTCTCTACCCCCGTAGAGCACTCCGGCAACATCCTGCTTCTCTCCTCCGGCGTGGAGGTGGTGGGCATCGACGAGGCTCAGTTTTTCGACGAGGGACTGATCAGCGTGTGCCAGCAGCTGGCCGACCAGGGGGTGCGCGTGATCATCGCCGGACTCGACATGGACTTCCGGCGCGTGCCCTTCGGGCCGATACCGGGTCTCTGCGCCATCGCCGACGATGTAATCAAGGTGCATGCCATCTGTGTGCGCTGCGGCAGCCTGGCCAGCTACTCCTACCGGCTGGTGAAAAACAACCGGCAGATCATGCTGGGGGAAACCGAAGAGTACCAGCCACTGTGCAGAAAATGCTACCTGAAAGCAGCAGCAAAACAGCCATAATCCTACTGCTTTATCCTAAAAAAAGGCCCTGCCGCAAGGGCTGCAACAAGCACTTTTTCTGCTTCATAAAAAACAAAAAGGATGTTTTTTTGTTATTCTTTGAACAAGCCTCAAATAGGTTCAAACAGAGGATAACCAATTATTCATTTTAAAACACCAACTCATGAAACTGAAAAAAGTCTTATTTGCAGCGATCCTGATCACTGCTTTTACCACTACACTGCACGCACAGCATTACAACACCGCTTTCGGTGTGAGGCTGGGATATGACAACGGACTCACATTGAAGAATTTTTTTGCACCGTCCAGCGCTGCTGAGTTTATCCTGTCGGCATCCCCCCGTCATTTTCAACTGACCGGTCTCTATGAATACCAGCAGCCGGTAACGGGTGCCCCCAATCTCGACTGGTATCTCGGTATCGGTGCGCATATCGGAGGAATTCACAAGGATAAAGATGACTATGACGGCAGTTTTCTGCTGGGAGCAGATCTGATCGCCGGACTGGAGTACCTCTTCCCGGGAACTCCCTTTACCGCTTCCCTCGACTGGAAACCGTCGTTTAACTTCACCAGCGACTACAATGACTATTGGTACAGCGGTTTTGCACTCAGCCTGCGCTACACCTTCCGATAAACGGATGTTCCGACAACCTCACAGTACCGCTCTCAACCGAGAGCGGTTTTTTTGTCGAATTCCACATAAAATTGGTACTTTTGCATCTATGCTATCACGTGAAGAAGAAAAAACAAAGTTATCTATCCTCGATAACCTCAATGAAGCTCAACGCGCCGCCGTGGAGTTCTGCGACGGCCCCTCGCTGGTGATCGCCGGCGCCGGCTCGGGGAAGACACGCGTGCTCACCTACAAGATTGCCTGGCTCCTGGAACAGGGACTCCCTCCCTACTACCTCCTGGCACTCACCTTCACCAACAAGGCCGCACGCGAGATGAAATCTCGCATCGCAGATCTGGTAGGTGAGAAACGTGCCCGCCGGCTCTGGATGGGCACCTTCCACTCCATTTTCTCCCGCATCCTCCGCAACGAGGCGGAAACGGTCGGTTTCCTGTCGAACTTCACCATCTTCGACGCATCCGACTCGAAGAACCTGATCAAACTGATCATCCGGGAGATGGAGCTCGACGACAAGCAATACAAACCGGGCGCGGTACACAACCAGATCTCCAGGGCGAAAAACAACCTGATCACCCCCGCTATGTATGCCGCCAACAGCGAGATGCGCGCATACGACCAGAAGACACACAGGCCAGCTCTCAGCGAGATCTACAGCCGCTACCAGCAGCGACTGCGGACGGCCAACAGCATGGACTTTGACGACCTGCTCATGCAGACCAATATCCTCTTCCGCGACCATGCCGATATCCTGGAAAAATACCGGAATCAGTTTCAGTTCATATTGGTGGATGAATACCAGGACACCAATTTCGCACAGCATCTCATCGTGAAGCAGCTGGCAGACAAGCACCACCGCGTATGCGTGGTAGGCGACGATGCACAGAGTATCTACTCATTTCGCGGCGCAAATATCAACAACATCCTGCATTTCAAATCGAACTACCCGGAAACACAGGTCTTCAAGCTGGAACAGAACTACCGCTCCACACAGAACATCGTGAATGCGGCCAACAGCCTGATCAAAAAGAACAGCGAGCAGATCTTCAAGCAGGTCTTTTCAACAAATGAAGAAGGGGAGAAGATTGAGGTGAGAAGTGCCTTCTCCGACTTTGAAGAGGGACTGATCGTCGCCAACAAGATTGCCAGAATGCGGCTCGAGAAACATACTCCCTACAGCAATTTCGCCATCCTCTACCGCACCAACGCCCAGTCGCGCATCTTCGAAGAGGCTTTGCGCAAGAATAACATTCCTTACCGTATCTACGGCGGACTATCTTTCTACCAACGCAAAGAGATCAAGGATGTGATCAGCTACTTCCGACTGATCGTCAACCCGAACGACGAGGAGGCATTCCGCCGGATCATCAACTACCCCTCGAGGGGAATCGGCGATGTGACGGTCGGAAAAATAACGTTCGTAGCACAGCAACAACAGGCCAGCCTCTGGCAGGTGGTGGCAGCACCCGGGGAACATCCCCTCGATGTGAATGCCGGCACGGCAAGAAAGCTCGAAGGGTTCCACTCGCTGATCAGCGGCTTCCTCGAACAAAACGAAAGCCTCAACGCCTTCGAACTGGCACAGGAGGTGATCAGGGAAAGCGGCATCGCCGCCGAAGCCTACGAGGATATGACCCCGGAGGGGATGAGCCGCACCCAGAACATCCAGGAGCTGCTCAACGCCATGAGCGCGTTTGTGTCGACCCGGCTGGAACAGGGAGAGGAGCATAACCGGCTGGTCGACTTCCTCTCGGAAGTGTCGCTGCTGACCGATCAGGATACCGACCGCGAAGCGGACAATGAGAAGGTGACCCTGATGACAGTACACTCGGCCAAAGGACTGGAGTTCAATCATGTCTTTGTGGTGGGCATGGAGGAGGATCTCTTTCCCTCAGCGATGACCCGCTCGGAAATGCGGGGCCTGGAAGAGGAACGACGCCTCTTTTATGTAGCCCTCACAAGGGCAAAAGAGTCGTGCACCATCACCTACGCCAAAAGCCGCTTCCGCAACGGGAAAACCAACCCTGCCCGTGAAAGCCGCTTTCTGAAAGATATCGACCCCGCTTATCTCAACATGGACCGGCAGACGGCCACCGGCATTGCCCACGCTGCCGAGGCGGACAACTTCTGGGGATCGATGCGGAAACAGAGACTCGAAAAACAAAGAAGCATCTCTCCCCCCCGAAAGACAATACCCCTGCAACAGACATCCTCCTCCATTCCCCTCTCAAAAGAGGCAGGGGAGTTGCAGAAGGGTGATATCATCGAGCACGAACGGTTCGGCCGCGGCGTGGTCACCGCCATCGAGATGGGCGGCAGCGACCGCCGCGCTTTCGTGGATTTTGAATCGGCAGGCAGAAAACAGTTGCTGCTCAAGTTTGCCCGCTTCACCATTGTGGAGAGTGCCCGGTAAAATAAAAAAACCTCTGTGTGGTTCCCTCCATGATTTATCTGATGGGACATTTTCCTGTTTGCCGAAAAAATGCTATTTTTGAGGCTTCAAATCATTCTGCACAGAAACAAAGACAATCATCATCATAAAAATCATTTCAATGACAAAAAGCGCTTTACAAATTGCGAGGGCTACTTATGAGCCCAAGATGCCCGAAGGATTAAAGGGCAACGTGAAAATTAAAGAAGGAGCCGCCACCCGGTCGGTAAGCGACCAGGAGGAGATTCGAAAATTATTTCCAATCACCTATGGGATGCCGATCGTCACCTTCTCAGCCACTCCCGGAAAACCCGGCACAGACAGCCCGTATAATGTGGGCGTGATCCTTTCGGGCGGACAGGCACCCGGCGGCCACAACGTGATCGCCGGCATCTTCGACGGAATCAAGCGCCTGCATCGTGACAGCAGACTGTACGGCTTTATCCTGGGCCCCGCCGGATTGATAGATCATCAGTATAAAGAGCTGACCGACGAGATCATTGATGCATATCGCAATACCGGCGGATTCGACATCATCGGATCGGGACGTACCAAGTTAGAGACCAAAGAGCAGTTCGACAAGGGCCTCGAGATCCTGAAAAAACTGGATATCAAAGCACTGGTGATCATCGGCGGCGATGACTCCAACACCAACGCCTGCGTGCTGGCGGAATACTATGCCTCCATCCACGCCGGCGTACAGGTAATCGGCTGCCCCAAAACCATCGACGGCGACCTTAAGAATGAACAGATAGAGGCCTCCTTCGGCTTCGATACGGCCTGTAAAGTATACTCTGAGCTGATCGGCAACATCCAGCGCGACTGCAACTCGGCACGCAAGTACTGGCACTTTATCAAGGTGATGGGCCGTTCCGCTTCTCATATTGCGCTCGAATGTGCGTTGCAGACCCACCCCAATATATGCATCGTCTCGGAAGAGGTGGAAGCCAAAGGATGGTCGCTCGACAACATCATCGATCAGGTTGCCTCTGTAATCGCCCAACGCGCCGAAAACGGGATGAACTTCGGAACGGTAATCATCCCGGAAGGGCTGATCGAGTTTATCCCTGCCATGAAGAAGCTGATCAGCGAGCTGAACGATTTCCTCGCACACAACCAGGAGGAGTTCGATCTGGTACGCCGCTCCGGCAAACGGGATTATATCATCAGCAAGCTGTCGCAGGAAAATGCGAAGATCTATGCCAGCCTGCCCGAGACGGTGGCCCGCCAGCTCACCCTCGACCGTGACCCGCACGGCAACGTACAGGTGTCGCTCATCGAAACGGAGAAGCTGCTGGCAGAGATGGTGAAGAACCGCCTCGATCAGTGGAGCAAAGAGGGCAAATACAACGGCAAGTTCGCCTCCATCACCCACTTCTTCGGTTATGAAGGACGCTGCGCCGCTCCCTCCAACTATGATGCCGACTACTGCTATTCTCTCGGATACACCGCATCAATGCTGGTAGCTGCCGGCAAAACGGGATATATGTCCTCCATCCGCAACACCACCGCTCCTGCGGCACAGTGGATCGCCGGAGGAATCCCCATCACCATGATGATGAACATGGAACGCCGCCACGGTGAGATGAAGCCAGTGATCCGAAAGGCGCTGGTGGAACTCGACGGGGATCCCTTCAACTACTTCGTGCGCGAGAGGAACAAGTGGGCGGCAGAGACCGACTATGTCTATCCGGGCCCTATCCAGTACTTCGGCCCCACGGAGGTCTGTGACCAGCCCAGCAAAACCCTGCAGCTGGAACAAAAAGGACGGATCGAGGTACAATAAACCTTCCGTTCCGCCGTCAATCGGGCAGATAGGGGGATTACTCCCCCGCCTCTCACACCACCACCGGGCATGCTCGCACGCCCGGTGGTTTCTTTTATCAAAAGTTAACCCATATAACAGCTAACCGTCACCCAGTGAATTGCCATGCACCGTACACCTCGAAAAAGGGCTGACCCTCACGGATCAGCCCTTTTTCTGTATGGCTTGGATGAAACCGGATCAGAAAAACCGGAAACGGTTATCCTCTACGCCCAGCTTCTGCTTCAACACTTCCACCGACTGCATCTGCAGACGATAGGCATTGTTGTTCATCATACTGCGCTTCTGTGCTTCGGCATCGTAGCGCTCGCTGCCCTGGGTGCGATCGGTCACCGTCGCCACATAGACCCCCATGTTGCCCTTCCACGGGCCCTCCACACTGTTGAGCGGGGCAAAAGCGGAAACAGCATTCAGCACGGGCTCAAATCCCAGGCCGGTGATGTTCTGTGTGGTGAAGTTGACAAAGCGTACCGTGTCGACCTTGCTGTTCATTGCCGCAGCATAATCGGCAAGGGTGGTAAGATGCTGCCCCTTCAGATCGGAGATCATCTTTTCCGCTTTCTTCTCATTGAGCAGCTGCGTCCGTATACCGGAAGAAACTTCGGAGAGCGGCGCTGTGCCGGAAGGGATCACCTGATCCACACGCGCCACCACACGCAGGTTGGTGAGGTCGAACTTTTTCACACTGCCTGCCTTCTTCTCATTGGCAGCCCAGGTGATCACCTGACGCGTGCCGGGAATCTGTGCCAGCGTGAATTCATTGGCCGAAACCGTGACGTGCGGCATCACCATATAGCCCTTCTTCGATGCCTGTTCATTGAATTTGGCTCCCACCTCAGGCGCAGAGATAAACTGGTTCAGCTCATTGTCGATGTTGTTCGAGGTTTTTTCACTTGCCAATACCGGCATATCGATGATAGCGACCTTGTACTTATTCACCGGGCGGGTTCTCTCTTCCACCTGAAGGATCACCTTCTGGCCGGGCAGTGACAGCATTGCCAACTCGCCTGCCGGCGTGTTGAACACCCTCTGCACCATCTCTGAACCGAAAGAAGCCAGATCTACCTCCCTGGCCCAGCCCACATCGCCGCCGTTGGCTTTCGGGTTGAGGCTGTTTGCCACGTCGGCGAACGGCTGTCCTTGCTGAATAACGGTATAGAGGCTGTCCGTAAACCGGGTCACGATCGAATCCTGTCCCACCATCGAACCTGTCGGTATGTTCATCATCCGGAAATGGACCGAATCGGGCGCAACAGTCTGATCGATCAGCTTCATGATCTGGTATGAATTTTCCTGACGCACCGGACCGTACATCTCATTGATGGCGGCAGTACGTACAAACTCAATCTGATCGGGCGTCAGCATATATTCACTCATATAGACATCGCGAAAGGGAACCTGTGAATAATCGGCAACCACGGTGGCGGGATTCGGACTGTTCTGCAGCTCCGTAAAAGCAACACGTGACTCCGCTTCCACTTCTGCATAATCCTCCTCGCTGGGCAGCACTTGTTTCGTGAAGTAGGAGAGCTTGACAAGGGGGGCCTCCAGGCGGTAGGAATCCTTATGCTTGTCATAGTAAGCCTTGATATCCTGATCGGACACCGTCACCACCGAATCGGGGATGGTGAAATAGTTCTGCACCGTATATGCAATAGCTGCGTTCTGCTGAGACAGATCGAAGGTGTTCTTTGCTTCTGCATCGTTTATGATCACGGCATTCGAAAGCAGAGAGATATATTTCTCTTCCAGACGCTGGGTCCTGACCATCTCTTCAATAAACAGCCACAACGACTTATACTGGTTTACCAGCGCCTGCTCCTCTGCATTCGCACCGGGCATATTGATGGTGTTGATGAAGTCAACCAAAGCAGCCCGGCTGAACATTCCTGTCTGTGGGTCTACAAAGAAGGGGAGCTGCTGCAAGACCGGCGAGATGGCCTCACCGTGTACCAGATCATTGAGTTCCTCTTTGCTCACTTTGAGTCCCAGCTTCCGTGTCTGATGGTCGAACAGACGCTGGCGGACCATCTGCTGATAGACGGCTTCACGGATCTGAGCCGAGATATTCTCATCGAGCGAGCTCTGCCCGCTCACCATCTTCTGAAACTCCTCGAACTCGGTGATCTTGTCGGCATATTCTTTTGTGGATATCACTTCGCCGTTTACCACAAATGCTTTGTCCCGTGCCCTCCCGAAAAGGGTGGTGCCCGAAGTAAACAAGTCTCCTAAAATAAAGGCAACCAGCGCCACTCCAATCACGATGACCAACAGCGTGCCTTTATTCCTAATCTTCTGTAAAGTAGCCATTTAACTAATCTTTAGTACTGTTAAAAAGGTAAATTATAATCTGATTCAAATAAGGGCACGAAGTTAGTAAAAATAAAGCAGATATAACATTATTTCCGGGAAAAGTATCTGCCCGGCCGGTGAAAATTGTCACCCCCTGTCTGCTGTTTCACCGATCTGCAACCGGACCACTTCAATTTTACGTGCCGTAACTTTCAATATTTTAAAGGTATATTTTCCAATGATCACCGTTTCGTATGTCTTGGGGAAGCGCTGTGTATAGTGGAGCAGATAACCCGCCACCGTGGAGTATGCATCCGACTCGGGCAGATCGAGATGATACAGCTCATTAAGGTGGTCGATCTCCACACGGCCTGAGAGAACGAACGCATGCTCTCCCTCCTGCTTGATGAAGTTCGACTTCACATCATACTCGTCCTCGATCTCGCCGAAGATCTCCTCCACCAGATCTTCCATCGTCACAATGCCGGAAGTTCCCCCAAATTCGTCCACCACCACCGCAATACTTTTGTGCTGCTGCATCAGATCACTCATCAACTGCCTGGCAGACATGCTCTCCGGCACAAAAGAGATGGGTGCCACACTCGCTGTCCAGTCACCCGTTTGGTTAAATATCTCCCAGATATGGATATATCCCACAATGTTGTCGATATCTTCATTGAACACGAGGATCCTTGACAGTCCTGTTTCGATAAATTTTTCTTTCAGCGTATCCGGATCGGTATCGAACCTCACCGCCACAATCTCGGCACGCGGCACCATACAATCCTTGACCTTAAGGGCCGTAAAATCGAGTGCATTGCGAAAGATTTTTACTTCAGCATCCGCATCCTCCTCTTTTGCCAAATCATGGATGCTCTTTTTCACAAAGGCATCGAGATCCAAACGGGTAAAGGACTTGTTGTCCGGTTCAGGTGAACGGGCCCCCGGAAGCTTTACAATCCATTTCGCCAGGGAGCTGAAAAAACAGGCAACGGGATAGAACAAAACATAGAACAGAAAAAGGGGAATCATACACACCCGCATCCAGAAATTGGCATTTTTCCGGAACAGCATCCGGGGAAGAAACTGGTCGGTGAGCAGGAGCAGGAAGATGAGCGTGAGGGAAAAAAGCAAAAAGGGCCACAGACCGACGTGCCCGTCGAAGAGCATACGATCCTGCAGCAGCAGAAAGGCTAAGGAAACCACCAGCACCAGCGTCATTACTTTGCCGACAAGGAGCGTGGCCAGGAACTGGCGGGGATGGCCGTATACGGCGTTGCGCATGGAGAAGAGCCCCCCGGAAGAGTTTTTACTGTCCGCATCCTTCAGCTTGTCGGACGAAACAAAAGCCACCTCCATGCCCGAGAAAAAAAGAGAAAGAATCAGGCCGGTGATCAGCCACACGATGGTTACGGATGCTGTCATACCTACTGATCCTGTTTATCTGTCATGACCCGATTCATCTGCCCTTCCGGTAGGCGGCCCGTGTTGGCGTCTGCATCCATCTGCAGGGAGTCGGAGCGTGGTCGGTCGTCAAAAGGCAGCTTACCGTCGTGCGGCCGGAAGATCCGATAATCGGTCATCGCCTGATTCGACTCAAACCCGTATCCCTTGATCTCGGTCACACCGCGTTTGATCACAATGTAACTTTCGGAATAAACCCGCTCATTCTCCTGGTCCCAGAACAGCTCTTCACTGTCGAAGATCTCTCCCTTCATATTTTCCACATGTACATTCTTATTCAGCTTCCACAGTTTCTTTCTGGTGTAATACCAAGCCGTATCGGCCACGACAGTGGCTTCTATACTGAAGTCGGGGGTGAACCTTTCCAGATAGATCCCCTCGGGGA
>JAQVWR010000003.1:0-4812 GCA_028709605.1 Proteiniphilum sp. | reverse complement strand
TCCACATGTACATTCTTATTCAGCTTCCACAGTTTCTTTCTGGTGTAATACCAAGCCGTATCGGCCACGACAGTGGCTTCTATACTGAAGTCGGGGGTGAACCTTTCCAGATAGATCCCCTCGGGGAAAAACCAGTAGGGCTCAGCCGCCTTGTCAAACACCTTCCACTCGTCGGCCACCAGCTTGTAACGGGTGATCCCCGAATCAGAGATCAGCGTGGTCACCGAATCGGTGATCATGGTCGGAACCTGCTCCGGATCATAGGAGAAAGCGACAAGGCTCTCATCCTTCTCCCTGCAGGAAACGAAAAAAAACGACATAACAACCATTGCAACAATGGTTGTTATGCGTCCTGCGGTCATTATGTCGTGTTGCTTTTTCAACACTTGTCTGTACTGTCTGATTTTTATCGTAAGCGTACGGTAGTGGTTTCACCGATCCAGCCGGGGACATGTACCGTTTCGCCGGCTTTGATGCCCATCATAAAGGCGATCTCGGTATCCATAAAAGCTGCCGAGTAGCGGTTGATCAGGCTGTTTGCTTTCCCGGCCACACTGGGGTCGACCGAGCGGGCCCTCTGCAGCTTATCAACTGCGGCGCAATAAACCAAGCCCGCTTTCTCAGGCTCGGAGAAGATATTATTGGCAGAGCTGGCATACAACTGTGCAATCAGGATATAGGCTTCCCCGTTGTTGGGGTTATATTCGAGTGCATCGTAGGCAGCCTGTCTGGCACGGGCAAAGTTGCGCTGGTTGGAGAAGATCCCGGCAAGTTGCATCATGTAATCCGACGCCTTGCTCTTGTTGGTCTCCAGCCGGGCTGCTTCAGAATAATACTTCACGGCGGTGTCGTAATCCTTGTCACGCAGGCACTTGTTAGCCAAGCCCAGGGCTGAACTGGCAGAAGGCTCCAAAAAATGGAGATATTCGGATGCGGTAAAATAGAGATCCGAATCGGTACATCCCACTGAACCCAGTGCATCCAGCACCTCGTTCAGAAATGCTTTGTTCTGCTTATTGGGCTCTACTTTATCGGCATAATATTCGTTGAGCGTCTTGCAATCACCGGCACCGCTGGCAACAAATCCTTTCACGATCCCCTCTTTCACCATCCCCAGGTAATCAACATTGGCCTGGTCACTGGCTGCTTTGGCACCGGCGATTGCCTGGTCCACATAACCCATCACGGTAAAGTAGTCCGTGATATACTGATCCTTCTTAGCGTTGTCTGAAAGATACTGACTCAGGGATGCCACCATATAGTAGGAGTAGGCATCCAGCGGATACATCTCTCCTTTCATCTCATTCACCGCTTCACTCAGCCAGTCGTAAACCACTTTCTGATCGGCCTTGTCGCCCATCAGCTCCATATAATCGTAGGTTTTATATGCCAGGATGGTACCCTTGGCATCCTCGTCGCCGAAATACTTCAGACGGGTATCATAAATCTCCATCACCTTATCGAGATACTCCTGTTTCTTGGCTTTATCGGTGGTGGAAGCATGGAGAGCCTTGAAAATACGGGGTCCGTAAATATAGATATTCTTGCTGGAGGCGGGACAGTTCTCATAGGCTTCAATCCAGGGACCCAATGCACTTTCATAGGCTTCAGCCTTGGCCGACGTCTGCATCAGACTCAGATTTTCCCGGCAGTTAATACTATCCTGACCGTGTCCGAAAGGGGCTTTCACCGGATCATAGCCTGCTTTCTGGGCACTGGCGCCTACTACTAATATGGCAGCCACGAATCCCGATAATAATACTTTATTCATTGTTCTTGTTGTTTAGTGTTGTTGCTACTTCTATAACTTGAGATTTGGACAAAACGTTAAAAGAAAAGTTTAATCCGCTGGCTCTTTTCTCACAGGCAGGTCCCGTTCTCCCTAATTAAACTGCCGTTTAAAGAACCAGAACTCATTGATATTCATATTGAGAGAGATCCTGAACATATCCTGGCTGATCATATGCTTCTCATCGGGCTGCTGCCTGGAATAGCTGAAACCAATATTGAGCATGGAGACATGGCCGCTCATATAATCGCGTACAGGCAATCCCAATCCTACATTCGCCCCATACTCCCGGTAACTGCCCATGCCTGTATTCCGGCCGCTCTCCGGATGGACAATACTGAAATTGGCGTATGCGTTGGAATAGGAGAGGCCGCCTCTGAAACGAATGCGATGAAAGAAATTCTGGCTCATCGGATCGATCACATATTCCATCCCGGTATTGATCCGGATCATGTCGTTGTAACGCTCTGCGGCCGTGAGACCGTCGAGTATGTCGGGATAGTCCAGATTCTTCCACCGCTGGTAGGTTCCATCCAGGCCTGCCAAAAAACGGCCGTTAGTGTATGTAAACCCTAACCCAAAGGTGTGCGGCAGCTGGAAGGAGGCACCGCGCAGCGTGTCGCCAACGATCTTATCCGCAGGGGCGAGCCACGGATTCTCATAGGGATCACCGCTGAAAAGCAGAACCGAATGATTGACATCGGCTTTCGCCTGGATGCCGGGCGTATAGACTGCACCCAGCGTCACGGAGCGGTTTTTGTCAAGGTCATAGCGGTACTGCAGACCGAAGTCGTACTTCAGGTCACGAAGGGTATAGTTGAACTTATCCTCCGTCACTAAGGCGGAGGCAGCCACCGGTGCCACTACACTGCTGCGGGAGAAACTACCGAACAGATAGGAGAGATTAGCCCCGACAGAGAAGTTTGTCAGCGGCTCCCAGGCCACGCCGGCATACACCTGGCTCAACCCGCCTGTGCCGCGATAGCTCTCTACATATTGGATATTGGACAGGGAACGGGCTCCCCCGAAATTGTATCCCGTCTTGGAATAGGGCAGCAAACCGATGCTGGCTCCCACCTTGCGGACCAACGGGAATTGCATGGCCACGTAATCGAGGTTACCGTTGTAAAAATCCCGGTTGTTGATGCCGTCGTTCATACGAGCCAGATGGCCCGACACCCCCATGTCAAAGATGAAAGTGAGCGAATCGAGCTCGGAATAGGAAGCCGGGTTTCCCGGGTTGACCTGCTGGCTGCGGCGCAACCCGTAACTGATTCCACCCATTGCTTCAGAGGCACCCAGGGCCGGATTCGACAATAACCCGTAGCCATATCTGCTGTAAGGTGAATTGGAACCCACTTGTTGTGCAAAAGTGACAACGGTTATCGTAAGAAAAGCGATCAGCGAAAAGATCCGTTTTTTCCTAATATTCATTTGTTTCGGTATATGAACCAGCTCTTGGCAGCCTGTTTTTAAAAAACTGTTTTAGAGTGCAAAGATGACATATTTTTACGATGCCACCAACAAAACCCCCGGCTCTTGTTGTTAAAAAGATTAAAGTTTAATGATTATAAACGATTCATTCCGGCTCACCTGCATCGCTTTACCAGTCGTTGCGGTGCTTGTAGCCGTTGTAGGAAACCACCTCCTGCAGCGGCTTCCGCTTCTTGGGGCGCAGAGGTTGTACACTGTATCCGATGACAATGTCCAGCCATACCCTCTTGTTCTCGGGAATAGACAACAACGCGCGCATTTTCGGTTCGTTGAACCACCCCACGATGCAGGATCCCAAGCCCTCCGCGTGCGCTGCCAGCACGATATGAGCCGCGATGATCCCCAGGTCCATCTGTGCATAGTCCTTCTGCATGACCCATCCCCCGATCCCGGATGTGAGATTCACCTTCTCCTCCACCAGCACAATATGCACCGGGGCCTGTTTGGTGAAATGATTCATCCCCAGCGTTCTGGCAGAGGTGGCATCGGCCACCCTGTTCTTCAAGCCGGGGTCATCCACCACGATCAGGTGCCAGGGTTGCGCATTGCACGCGGAAGGAGCCAGACGGGCAGCCTCCACAATGCGTGTAATCTTCTCCTTCTCCACCGGGTGATCGGGATCGAACGCACGGTCGCTCTGCCGGGTAGATACAAACTCAGGAAAATCCATTTTATCTGTTTAAGGCAATGATCCGGCTGATATACTTGCCGATGATGTCGAACTCCAGGTTCACCACCGATCCTTCTCTGATCTGATGGAAGTTGGTATTTTCATAAGTATAGGGAATGATGGCCACCTGAAAGCTGTTCTCCGTAGGCTCGACCACCGTAAGGCTCACCCCGTTCACGGTGACCGAGCCCTTGTCGACCGTCATATACCCTTTCTTCGCCATCTCCCGGTCGAAGCTATATTCAAACGTATAGTACCAGCTGCCGTCTGCCTCGGTCACTTTCCGGCAGACGGCCGTCTGGTCTACATGCCCCTGTACGATGTGTCCGTCGAGACGGCCGTTCATCAGCATGCTGCGTTCCAGGTTCACCTCGCTGCCCACCTCGAGCAGACCCAGGTTGGAACGCTCCAGCGTCTCCCGGATGGCCGTTACGGTATAGGTGTCACCCTCAAGCGACACCACCGTAAGACATACCCCATTATGGGAGATGCTTTGGTCTACCTTCAGCTCACCGGTGAACGAACAACGCAGCGTAATGTGCAGATTGCCTTTTTCTCTGTTCAGTGCGACGACGGTCGCCGCCTCTTCTACGATTCCTGAAAACATATGGTTGATTGGATGATTGATTCATTTGTTGATTGGACGATTCGATTATCCCTGTTACCAGATAGCCGCGCGCTTTTCTTCAGAAAGCCAGAGCGGATCGGCAGGTGTGATGCCGAACGCCTCATACCATGCATCCACATGGGGGAGCGCACCATCCACGCGCCATCGGCCGAGGGAATGGGGATCTATCTTCGTCAGGCGCAGGATCTCCGCATCCCGCACATTGCCGGCCCACAGGTTGGCATAGCTCAG
>JAQVWR010000099.1 GCA_028709605.1 Proteiniphilum sp. | reverse complement strand
AAGGTCCACCATCCGGCTCGTTCATCGGTGTGATTTCATTGACACAGCTATAGCCTCTCACCTCAATCAGATGCCGGATCAGCGCAGCATAGTTCTCAGCCCACTCATCATAGTCCATCGGTCCGGTGATCCAACCACTCTTGGCAGGATCGGCCATAAAGCATGTTTTCACATGCGCATATGCCGGATCGAGCAGAGAGACCCCGGTGGGACAACCCCACACCACGATACAAACCTCCATCTGCTGTTCCTGTGCGAGATCCAGCACTTTGTACAACGACTCCATCTCCGGCGAGTCAAAAGTGAACCTACCAGGATCGGTTGCAAAAGGATCTTCGTTGTCGTTCACCGGTTCATACCATTGCGGCAATACCATCACGCGAAATTTCTGGATCTCCATCTTTTTCACACGATCCATCACAATTTGCCAGTCCGATGTTTTGGATCCATCCTCACGTGTCAGGTTTTGCGAAAAAAAGTGGGGATCCAGTTCCACGCCTACCGCTTCCAGCTGTGTGCCCGTACTTTCACCCACAACGAGCTCCTGGTATCTGTTCTCTTCCACGCTGTTGCATGAGACGGCCATGCAGATCCATAAGAGGCAGCTACAACCGAGCATTACACAGCTGCTTGTTGTGTAAGATATCATTCTTTTATTCATCTCATATCATTTTATTATTCATACATACGTTTTTATATCTGATAGTTATGTGTCGTGCAGAAATCAACACGATGAGCCTTTATCCAACAAACTGGAAGCAACAGAGAGTGCGGCATAATCGCCAATTTTTTCCCCCAGTTCAGCAATCATTACCTTGCATACCTTTCTGGAGTTGGGCAGAGCCTCTTTCCCGATGATCTTCAGCATACGATCCCGCATGAGTGTTTCACAACGTGTATAGATACCCCCAATCACGATCGCTTCGGGATTCAGAATATCTATTACAATAGAGAGTCCTTTTCCCAGTGCCTTTGCAGAGATATCGAATATCTCAAGAGCCAGCTCGTCGCCGTTGTTCGCCTCCTCCGCTACCTTCTGCGCGGTTACCTGCTCCATCTCCTCCGGTTTGCACCATGCTACTGTCTCCCCCATCTGCCATCTCTGCAACAGGAGGGAACGGGCAATCTGGGCAATACCGCCGCCGCTGCAGAAACCTTCAAAAGAACCCGCTTTGCCATATCCCACAGGGCCATGTTCAGAGAGACGTATATGTCCCAGCTCACCCGCATTGTCATTGGCACCGGTAAACAGCTCTCCATTGAGGATCAGACCAGCCCCCAGGCCAGTACCAAAAGTCATGAAGACCATATTCTGTGTGCCGCGACCGGCACCATACCGCCACTCTGCCAACGCACAGGCATTTGCATCGTTTTGCAAGCCGGCATTGATTCCAAATCGCTCTTCTAGCAGCTGTACAATGGGGATGTGATCCCATCCCGGCAGGTTGGGAGGCGACATCACGACTCCCTTTTTACTGTCCAAGGGACCGCCGCAACTAATCCCTATCGCACGGAGATTCTTTTTGGTCAGGGCATGCTTCTGCATCATGTCCTCCACCGATTGCTGAATTGCATCGATCGTCTCCGCTACGGTAGTGGTTGGAAAGCGCTCCTTGTCCAGCAGGAAGAGCTGTTCTCCCTCTCTGTATCCATAATTCACCGCACATTTGGTCCCCCCTATGTCAATTCCCAAAAGATAATCTTTCGTTTCCATTCAATTCAATTTGTATATGTTTGTTTTATTCAAGTTCTCCTTGTATGCTGCCAGGTTGAAAGGCGGTTTCCCGTAGAGGTAATGGTTGGCATATTGAATTCCCTCAATCTCATAGCGGATAAGCATGATACCCTGTCCATCCCTTTCCGGCAGAGATGTAATCTCGATCCGGCCGTTTGCTTCAATCGCAAAGTCACCGCTGTAGATCTGTTCACCCGTTGCCACATCCGTAACCTCCACGTTCCCTTTTGCAGACTTTCGGGTATCGTTTACCGCCACGAGCGGATGATACCCCTCTTTGGCATCATTGATAAACAGGCAGACATTGTGTTGCACATTTTTCAGGAAATAGAAGGCCAGTTTTTTTGAATTGTAATAATCAGTCACGGCATCCGACAGGATAGGCCACCCATCACGAATATTCCACCAGATGATGCCCGATCGTTCCGGTTTGTCGCCCCGCCACATCTCCACGAAATACTTCATTGCCTCCGCTTGCACCGACTGTGAAGCCAGGATAAAATCATCCAGCTTTTCGGGCACCGATCCAAAGAGGATTTTCACCTGGTTGGTCATCAGGTCGTTTCGCCCCCCCTGTTTGGGTGTGTGGGGAAATATTCTCACCGCCTTCGTCATCCATTCATCATTCCATAATCCCACGTTGCCCTCCAGCCAGGGGTTTACTGACCCTTTGGTAAACATTTTCTCCAGGCTCGATCTGTTGGGACAGCCATGATATCCTATCTCACTCACAAAACGAGCCTTTGCCTGGGTATAAAAAACATCTTTGTAATACCCCCTAGGTCCCCACAAATGGTTTTCAGGAAGCAGATCCTCCGAACTCCCTCTTTGGTAAACCGCTTCGCTGAAATAAGGAGAGCTGGGTAGGAAGTCACGGGTGGGATCCATCTCATAGATCACCCTAGGAAGCACCACCCTGCTGATTACATCCCGGTTGGGATCGATGTTGAAATGGATGAGCGACCAGCGCAGGGCCAGGTCGTTCTCGTTGTTCCCTGACCAAATCACGAGCGAGGGATGGTTACGCAGTTTGGTAACAATTGCCACCGCCTCCTTTTCGATCGCTTTGGCAAACTCTTCTCGCTGCGGATAGAATGTGCAACCCATGGCAAAATCCTGCCATACCATAATTCCATTCTCGTCGCACAGATCAAAAAAACGGTGATCTTCGTATACATTACCTCCCCAACATCTCACCATGTTGCAGTTGGCCTCCACCATTAATTGCACAGCATCGTCGAGGAGAGAAGCATCCCTACTGTGCAGCGCATCGATCGGCACCCAATTGGTTCCGCGGATAAACAACCGTTCTCCGTTCACCACAAAACAGAAGCGTCCCGGATTATCCGGTGCATCGTGGATATCCGTCATATCAAGCTTCACCGTACGCACACCTACCCGATCCTTTTTATGGGATAAAATCTTTCCCGAAACATCCACCAGCTTCACCTCCGCATCATAGAGGGCCGGTTCTCCATACCCCCGTGGCCACCAAAAATCCACGTTATCCAGATCCACCAAATGACGGAAAGCGTGTGAGGTAATCAACATCTCCTGCTCATGCACGATCTTGTTGTTCCGTTTCAGAGTGACTACGGCATGAGCCTTATCCAGCTTTTCAAAGGGTATCTTCATTTGCAGATCCAGGAAGAGACGTGCACGACGATTGTCCAGATCAATGTTGGATGTCATCCAGTGAGCGTTGACAATGTGGGTATTGTTCACCACTTGCAGCTCCACGTCGCGCCAAAGACCGGCACTCACCAGCCGGGGCATGATATCCCATCCGTACATATGGGGTGCTTTCCTGACAGTTACCGATTCGGCAGCAGCAAAATTGCCGATGCTGAAGGTGCCCAGAGAATAACGCTGTGCCTCCATCACCGCTGAGCGAATCATCACCTGTAGGAAGTTCTCACCCTCCTTCCGCAGGAATCGGGTAATATCAAAGCGATGCTCGATGAACATGTTGTTCACCGATCCCAGATGCTCTCCATTCAACCATACTTCAGCAATGCAATCGATGCCCCCAAAGAAGAGGTACACCTCTTCATCCTCGTTGATAGCAGGGGATGCAAAGGAACGGGAATAACACCATTGGTACCCTTCGTATTTGCGCAGGGAATAAATGTTGTTACCAATCATGGGATCCTCAATCAGACCGGCTCGCAGCAGGTCTAGCTCCACATTTCCCGGCACCGTGGCCGCGACCCTCTTCGCTTCCACCGCTTGTAATCCCGAGGGATCGACCACCGCCTCCCGCGGCTGGGGGAAGAACAGTAGGTCCCAGCTACCGTTCAAAGAGATATCCTGTGCCCGGAGGCCTCCCCCTGCCACCCGTGTGAAGAGCAGGCACAATAAGATCCAAACTGTTTTTTTCATATTTCCAAGTTTTTAATTTTCCGAAGAAATTTTCCAATTATCCGTTCTGAAAGGAGAAGCAGGTAATCCGGCACTATTGAATAGATTTACATCGGGATTAATGGACCAACAATAACGTACAGCTACAGGATCTTTCACCTTCTCTGAATAGACAACCACCCTATCCTTATCGTCCAGATAAGCTTTAGCCCACACAAATTTTTGATCAGCACCTGCAATGGCAAAACCCTCAATGTAACCATACTTATTAGCAACATGCAGACCTAAAGCTATTTGATCGAATGAAAAAATTATCCGGTCATTGTTTTTGATTGCATTTTTAAATGTAGGACCTGAATAAACGATATCCTTCCGACCATAATCTTTATTCAGAGCAATGGCTGCAAGTCGTTTGCCAACATCTTGTTTGTTTTTTGGATGAATATCATTTGCATCACCAATATCAGTAGTAATTGCCTGTCCTGTATTATTTACTGAAAGTGTTAATGTCTGGGCTTCACGAAGCTCTGCCCAGTTATCTGTTTCTGGAGGAGTCTCAGTTTTTTGCATATAACTGGCCAATTGTACCCAATAGAATGGGAATTCGTAACCCCACTTTGATCTCCAATCATTAATCAGTGTTGGGAATAATGTGCGATAATCAAATGCCTGACCAGCATTGTTTTCACCTTGATACCAAATTACCCCCTTCATGGCAAAATCTTTCAAAGGGTCTATCATCGCATTATAGAGCAGGCCATAATATAAATTAGGAGTAAACTCCTCATAGCTAATCCCATTGGTTTCAATCGACTTTTTATATTGCCATTCTCCCGCAAGATTGTATTTGCCATCAGCTATCTCAATGAATAGGTCATCACTTTTTCCAGTAAGCCCGCCCTCTCTGATGACGTCAATTACCTTTATTACGATACTGTTCTTCCCTTTTTTCAAAATACCACTTGGTATACTGTAAACTCTATCCACACCAGCTCCCCTGGTTTCACCAATTTTTACTCCATTTATCCAGGTTATATCATTGTCGTCAATTTTTCCCAAAGACAAAATTGCCTTGCTATTGGCATCATTGTCTGCGACTACAAAATCATGTTTGAGCCAGACTACTCCATCAAAAGATGCCAGA
>JAQVWR010000098.1 GCA_028709605.1 Proteiniphilum sp. | reverse complement strand
CTGTTTCTCATTTTTTGCTACCTTTGCATCTTGATTTTTTGTATGGTATAAATTCATTGACAATGACTAAAAGATTTCCGGAATACGATCAGTTGAATCTTTCCGATGTAAACAGAGCAATGTTGGAAGAGTGGGATGAGAAGGATGTTTTCAAGAGAAGCCTTGAAATACGCCGCGGACACCCCCAATTTGTTTTCTATGAAGGACCGCCGTCGGCAAACGGAATGCCGGGGATCCATCATGTCATTGCCCGCTCGATCAAGGATATCTTCTGTCGTTATAAGACCATGAAAGGTTATCTGGTGAACCGGAAAGCTGGATGGGATACCCACGGGTTACCTGTGGAGCTGGGTGTGGAAAAATCGCTTGGGATCACCAAGGAGGATATCGGAAAGAAGATCACTGTGGAAGCATACAATGCGGCCTGTCGCAAAGAGGTGATGAAGTATACCCGTGAGTGGGAGGATCTCACCCGCAAGATGGGATACTGGGTCGATATGAGCCATCCCTATATCACCTATGACAACCGCTATATCGAGACGCTCTGGTATTTGCTGAAAGAGCTCTATAACAAAGGATATCTGTATAAGGGTTATACCATACAACCCTACTCTCCTGCTGCCGGTACAGGACTGAGCACCCATGAACTGAACCAGCCCGGCTGCTATCGCGACGTGAAAGATACCACCTGCACGGCACAGTTTCTGGTGAAGGAGCCCCTGCCGGAATGGCAACAGTTTGGGGATCCCTTCTTCCTGGCATGGACCACGACTCCCTGGACCTTGCCGTCGAACGTGCTGCTGGCTGTCGGAAAGAATATCGAATACGTGGCGGTGCAGACCTATAACCCGTATAGCGGCAAACCAATGACGGCCATACTGGCAAAAAACCTGCTGGATGCCTATTTTCCCCCGAAAAATGCATCGTTGCCGATGGATGCCTACCGGCCGGGCGATAAGCATGTGCCGTTTCGTGTGCTGGATCAAACATGGACCGGATCGAAGCTGGCCGGCATACGCTATGAGCAGCTGATCCCCTGGGTAAAAGTGCAGGAGAATGCATTCAGGGTGGTGACCGGCGATTTTGTTACTACCGAAGATGGTACCGGGATTGTCCACATTGCCCCCACCTTTGGGGCCGACGATGCCCGGGTAGGGAAGGAGAACGATGTGCCGGGGCTGACCCTGGTGGATAGGGAGGGCAGCCCCCGCCCCATGGTCGATCTGACCGGTAAGTTCTACCGGCTGGAGGATCTGGACCCGGAGTTTGTGCAGGAACATGTTGACAGTGAAAAATATGTTGTGTTCGCGGGCAGATATGTGAAGAATGCCTATGACGATTCGCTGACGGAGGAGGATGACACCCTCGATGTAGACCTCTCGGTGATGCTCAAGCAGCAGAACCGGGCTTTCCGCATCGAAAAACAGGTGCACAATTACCCGCATTGCTGGCGTACCGATAAGCCGGTGCTCTATTACCCCCTCGACAGCTGGTTTATCCGCTCTACCGCCTGCCGCGAGCAGATGATCGCACTCAATGAGACCATCAACTGGAAGCCTCAGTCCACCGGCTCCGGCCGTTTCGGAAAATGGTTGGAGAACCTGCAGGACTGGAATCTGAGCCGCAGCCGCTATTGGGGAACTCCGTTGCCCATCTGGCGAACCGACGACGGAAAAGAGGAGAAATGCATCGGCTCGGTGAAGGAGCTCTACCAGGAGATGCAGAAAGCGCTTGATGCGGGCGTGATGGAGGAGCTGCCCTGGAAGGATCTGGATTTGCAGGATTACCGGGAGCTGGACTATGATCGGATCGACTTGCACCGTCCCTTCGTGGACCAGATCGTGCTGGTCTCCGACAGCGGCCGGCCGATGCGGCGTGAGGCCGACCTGATCGACGTATGGTTCGACAGTGGTGCCATGCCTTTTGCTCAGGTCTTCTATCCGCACATCCCGGAAGAGCAGTTTGCAAAGGTCTTTCCGGCCGATTTCATTGCCGAGGGGGTGGACCAGACCCGTGGCTGGTTTTACACATTGCATGCTATCGCCGTCATGGTGAAAGGAAGTGTGGCATTCAAAAACGTGGTCTCCAACGGGCTGGTGCTCGACAAGAACGGCAACAAGATGTCGAAACGATTGGGTAACGCCGTAGATCCTTTCGAGGCTATCGAGAAGTACGGATCGGATCCGCTGCGCTGGTACATGATCACTAACGCCGCCCCGTGGGATAACCTGAAGTTCGACATTGAGGGGGTGGAGGAGGCCCGCAGAAAGTTCTTCGGCACACTCTTCAACACCTACTCCTTCTTCGTACTTTATGCCAACGTGGACGGTTTTCTCAATCAGTATCCGCAGATCCCGATAGAGAAACGTCCCGAAATTGACCGCTGGATCATCTCCCTGCTCAACACCCTTGTTGCAGAGGTGGATCAGGGATATGATGCCTACGAACCGACCCGCGCGGGGCGTGCCATTGCCGACTTTGTGAACGACAATCTCAGCAACTGGTATGTACGCCTTAACCGCAAACGTTTCTGGGGGGGGGAGATGACCGATGACAAGCTGTCGGCTTACCAGACACTCTATCAGTGTCTCGTGACGGTGGCCCGGCTGATGGCACCCATTGCACCTTTTTATGCCGACAGGCTGTATCTCGATCTGACGGGTACCGTCGACAGAGAAGAGCCGGCTTCTGTTCACCTGACCGACTTCCCGGTTTCCGACCCTGCTCTGATCGACAAAGAGCTGGAGGAACAGATGTATCTTGCCCAGGCCGCCTCCTCCATCGTGCTGGCATTGCGCAGAAAGGTGAATATCAAGGTGCGGCAGCCTCTCTCACGGATCATGATCCCGGTGGCGGATGAAACGCAGAAGAGATATGTAGAGGCGGTGGAGCCGCTTATTCTCAGTGAGGTGAATGTGAAGGAGCTCGATTTCGTGGATTCGGCCAGTGAGATGCTGGTGAAACGGGTGAAACCCGATTTTAAGAAACTGGGACCGCGCTACAGCAAGATCATGAAACAGTTGGCTGACCGCATCCGGCAACTGGAGCAGCAGGAGATCGCCGAGCTGGAGCAGAACGGATCGCTTGCATTAACCGTTGAGGATAAGAAGGCGGTGATCGCGCTCGATGAGGTGGAGATCCTCTCAGAAGATATTCCCGGCTGGCTGGTTGGCAACGAAGGACGACTGACGGTTGCCCTCGATATTACGCTCACCGACGAACTGCAGAAAGAGGGTGTTGCCCGTGAGCTGGTGAACCGGATCCAGAATCTGCGCAAAGCGAAGGCGTTTGAGATTACCGACCGTATCAGGGTCCGTCTCTCGTCACATCCCGCCTTTGCTGCTGCGATCGCTGAGTATGACGGCTACATCCGTAATCAGGTGCTGGCCGATGAGATCACTCTGACGGAAGAACCGCTGGAGGATCTCATCGAGATAGATGATCAGCCGCTGACCATTTGCATTGAAAAAAACAGTTGAAAGATATTCGATTTATCGTTATCTTTGCGCTGGTATGCACAGGCATGCAGAGGTGAACTTTATAGAAACGACGGTTGTTGTATATAGACTCTGATTCCGGAAGAGAGACACAGCCGATTTTATACATTTATCACTATGAGCGAAAAGACGAGATATTCAGATGAGGAATTGGACGAATTCCGTGCAATTATCAACGAGAAATTGCAGATTGCCCGGCAGGAGTATGAAAATTACCGTGCCGCGGTGACCAATACCGACGGGAATGACACGGTGGACACCTCTCCCACCTATAAGGTGTTGGAAGAAGGGGCTTCCACCCTTTCAAAGGAGGAGGCCGGCCGACTGGCCCAGCGACAGATGAAGTTTATCCAGAATCTGCAGGCAGCATTGGTGCGCATTGAAAATGGAACTTATGGGATTTGCCGTGAAACCGGTAAGCTGATCCCGAAAGAACGGCTTCGTGCGGTGCCTCATGCCACACTGAGCATTGAGGCCAAGTCGGCGAAAAAGAGATAATCCCTGCAGGAGAATGAGAGCACAGGTAGTGACATTGCGTAGGAAGAGGGGCGCCCTGCCAGGAGAAATGCCTCCCCCAAATCGTATGGTATGAATCATAAAAATTACAAAGGCTGGGCCGCCATTGCGGTTGTTTTTCTGGTACTTCTCGTCGATCAGCTTTGCAAGATATGGGTCAAGACCCATATGGCGCTTTATGATACGATCTACATTGCAGATTGGTTTAAGATCTATTTTGTGGAGAACAACGGAATGGCTTTCGGCATCGAAGCGGGTGGGAAGCTCTTTCTCTCGCTCTTCAGGATCGTAGCGGTGGTCCTGATCATTATCTATCTCCACCGGCTGGTAAAGGAGAACTATCAGACCGGATTCATTGTCTGTATTACACTCGTGCTGGCTGGTGCCGCCGGAAATATTGTGGACAGCATATTTTACGGCGTCATTTTCGAGGCCAGTTATCCGGGCCATATCGCTTCTCTCGTGCCCTGGGGTGAGGGATATTCTTCGCTGCTGCACGGCAGAGTGGTGGACATGCTCTACTTTCCGCTGATCAGCGGTACCTATCCGGGCTGGGTCCCTTTTGTGGGAGGCGAAGAATTTCTTTTCTTCCGATTTATCTTCAATATGGCCGACTCGGCCATCACCATCGGAGTCATTCTGATCTTGCTCTTCTACAGAAAGACATTGTCCTATTCTCTTATGTCGAAAAGTGAACGTGAAAAACTCGATAAAAAAGCGCAAGAAAAGGAAGTTGCAGGTGAAATATAGCATTGTTTCATATCTGTTTTTTTTTCTCATAGGAGCTCTGTTGCTCTCATCCTGTCAGAACCGTCCGAAGGAAGTATTGCACAAAAAGAAGATGGAGCAGCTCCTGTATGATATCTATGTGGCCGAGGCAACTATGGAGAATGATTATGATCGTTTCAATACTCCTGAAAAAAAAGAAGCTTATATCAGCCGGCTCTTTCAGTTGCATGGGGTGACCTATGCCCAGTGGGATACCTCTTTATCGTGGTACTCAGACAGAATTGATCTCTATCTGCAGATGAACGATTCGGTGAAGGCACGGCTGGAAAGAGCCCGCAAAGAGACGGATGCGGAAATGAGCCGGCTGGCTGCCTGGCAGACACCCGATCTGCGGACCCTCTCTCCTTCTTATATACCGTCTTATTTTTCCTTTCTGACATCCGGACCGGAAAAGGGATTTCACTTCCGCCTCAATGAAACAGAGGTCAGAGATAGAATCAACGGAGACCGGTTCTCCTTTACCTTTAGTGTCATCGGCATCCCTCCTCAGTTTCCCCATTGTCTTTCTTCACTGCTGACCCTGGAATATGGCGATACCACCATCTGCCTGCCGCAGCACGTCACGGAAAACAGAACCTATCGTTCAGAGGCATCGATGTATCTTGCGGAGGATACTTTACAAAGTATCTACGGATA
>JAQVWR010000032.1 GCA_028709605.1 Proteiniphilum sp. | reverse complement strand
CATGCCGACAAGGGAAAGAACCGCTCATCGGCACAAGCCAGCAGATGATCCTCTTTTTTTCGTCGCTCTGCCTCCGGGAAACTATCTTCATAGAGTTCCCATACCCTGTTCCAGCGTTCATGCTCTCTCAGGTTGATCCGTAAAAAATCCATCGTCCGTTTCTCCGTTTTTTCCGTTCGTTTTTATGGTTGATGAACAGACCCGCTCACAGTGATCTGCTGCTTCTCACTGTCGAAGTCCACCCGGATGGTATCCCCCTCCTGTATGCCGGTGCGGAGGATCTGTTCCGCCATCTCGTCTTCGATGTACTTCTGGATCGCCCGTTTAAGCGGACGGGCACCGAACTGCACATCGTACCCCTTGTTGGCAATAAATTCCTTTGCCGGTTCGGTGAGGATCACCTTGTATCCCAGATCGCCGATGCGTTGGTAGAGCCCTTTCAGTTCCAGGTCGATGATCTTGTAGATCGACTCACGACTCAGTTGGTTGAACATCACAAGGTCGTCGACCCTGTTCAGAAACTCGGGAGCAAATGCCTTGTTGAGGGCTTTCTGGATGATGTTGCGCGAATACTCGGTGTCCGTCAGGCTGTTGCCGGTATGGAAGCCGATGCCCCTGCCGAAATCCTTTAACTGCCGCGTACCGATATTGGAAGTCATGATCAGGATGGTGTTCTTGAAGTCGACCTTTCTGCCCAGGCTGTCGGTAACATGTCCCTCATCCAGGATCTGCAGCAGGATGTTGAAAACGTCGGGGTGCGCCTTTTCGATCTCATCGAGCAGCACGACAGAGTAGGGGCGGCGACGCACCTTCTCGGTGAGTTGTCCTCCCTCTTCATACCCTACATATCCCGGAGGAGCGCCCACCAGACGCGATACGTTGAATTTCTCCATATACTCGCTCATGTCGATGCGGATCAGGTTCTCCGTGGAGTCGAACAGGAATTCGGCCAATTTCTTGGCCAGATGGGTCTTGCCCACCCCGGTGGGTCCGAGGAACATAAAGGTGCCGATCGGCTTGTTCGGATCTTTCAGTCCCACGCGGTTGCGCTGAATCGCCTTCACGATCTTATCCACCGCCTCATCCTGGCCGATTACCCTGTTCTTCAGTTCTTCCCGCATCTCTAACAACCGCTGTCCCTCAGCCTGGGCAATGCGTTGTACCGGTACACCGGAGATCATCGCCACCACTTCGGCAATCTTCTCCTCATCCACCCGCTCCGGCTTTTCCTTGATCTCTTTCTGCCACCGCTCCTCTTCCGCTTCGAGGGTCAGCAACAGCTGCCGCTGCTTGTCTCGGTAGCTTGCTGCCAATTCATATTTCTGCGCCTTCACAGCGTCGGTTTTCTGTCGCTCCACCTCTTTCAGCTCCGCCTCCAGCTGCTCAATGGTCTCGGGGATCACGATGTTGGAGATGTGTACCCTTGCCCCTGCCTCATCCAGCGCGTCGATCGCCTTGTCGGGGAAGGTGCGGTCCGACACGTAACGGTCGGTGAGCTTCACGCAGGCCTGCAGTGCTTCGTCGGTATAACGTACGTTGTGGTGGTCCTCATACCGCTCCTTGATGTTGCGCAAGATCTGCAGGGTCTCCTCCGGTGTGGTGGGATCGACGATCACCTTCTGGAAACGGCGTTCCAGTGCTCCGTCCTTCTCGATGTTCTTTCGGTACTCATCGAGTGTGGTGGCGCCGATGCACTGTATCTCCCCTCTTGCCAGGGCTGGTTTCAGCATGTTCGCCGCATCGAGTGAGCCGGCAGCGCCGCCTGCCCCCACGATGGTATGGATCTCGTCGATAAAGAGAATGATGTTCGGATTTTTCGACAGCTCGTTCAGGATCGCCTTGATACGTTCCTCAAATTGTCCGCGGTACTTGGTGCCGGCCACAATCGAGGCCATGTCGAGGGCGATTACCCGCTTGTCGAACAGCGCGCGCGATACCTTCTTCTGGATGATGCGCAGGGCTAGTCCGTCTACGATGGCCGATTTGCCTACACCGGGATCACCGATCAGCACCGGATTGTTTTTTTTCCTGCGGCTGAGGATCTGCGCGATGCGTTCGATCTCCTTCTCCCTTCCTACCACCGGGTCGAGCCTGTTTTCCAGGGCCGCACGCGTGATATCCGTCCCGAAATTGTCTAATACGGGGGTATCGGAAGCATTGCCCTTGGCCTGGGAGGAGGTGCTCTGTCCTCCCGGGTTGAATGATGATTTGTCGCTCATCTCTTCGTCATCGTCGTCGGTGAAGTCTGCTCCTGCGATGGGTGAATCGGTTTCATCTGCTCCCGACCGGTTTTCGAGGATACTCTTTACGTAGAGGAATGCACTGGAATAATCCAGCTGGAATTTTGCGAGGATATCATTGATCAGCGTATTCTTTTCCTTTAGCAGCGCAAGTAAGATATGTTCGGAATCCGTTTCTGTACTTTTCGTGAGACGTGCCTCCAAAATGCTCATTTTTAACGCTTTTTCCGTATTTTTATTGATCACCACTTCACTGCTGCCGTCAAAAGGTTCCTGAAGGGAACGGATCTGAGAATCGATATGATCTTTCAATATATGCAGGTCGATATCGAAATCCTGCAGCACCTGGATGGCCAGTCCCTCTCCTTCGCGCAGGATGCCCAGCATCAGATGCTCCGGCCCGATGTAATTGTTCTGGAGCCGTCCTGCTTCCTCACGGCTATATGCCATGATCTCTCTGACCCGTTGAGAAAAATTGTTATCCATTATATTTCCTTCCTTTTGCTCTGTTATCTACTACAAATATAGAATTTATTTTTGAATTTTGCCAGATGCGGATCAATCGGGTATGTGAAAAATTAACTCTCATCGTGTGACATGCAAAAACAGTGCCACCCGATCTCCGCAGAACGGAAACAGTTCTTGCGCCACGTTATAGTTTTTTCCTTTTCAACACGATCCAGACGATCATGGGTGCTCCGAAGAGAGCCGTTATGGCATTGATGGGGAGCGTACGGTGGGCGATGGGGATCTGCGAAACAATGTCGCATACGAGCATCAGGATGCTGCCCAACAGGAGGGTGGCAGGGAGAATGATCCGGTGGTTGACGGTGCTGAAGAAAGCCCTGGCAAAATGGGGAATTACCACTCCCACAAAAGCGATGGGTCCGGTGAACGCTGTGACAGCTCCTGTGATGACCGAGGCGATCGTGATGATCGATAATCGTGTTCGCTTGATATTCAGTCCTGCACTCACCGCATAATGTTCTCCCAGTAAGAGGCTGTTGAGCGCCTTCAGCATGCAGAGGGAGAGGACGACGCCCGTCAGGAACAGGGTGAGCAACAACGGCATCTTCTGCCAGGTTACCCCTCCCAGGCTGCCAAAGGTCCAGGTGACGAACACCTTGAGCGAATCGGGATCGGCAAAGCTCTGCAGGATGGTCACCATGGCGCTGGCCACGTAGCCAAAGATCATTCCCAGCACCAGGATGGTAATGGAATCCTTGATCCGGGCCGACACGCTGAGGATCAGCAGCATCACCCCTGCGGCACCGACAACGGCAGCGATCACTGGAGCCATGCTGCCTAAGGAGGAGATAAACGGATAGACGATTGTGCCGTTGAGCATGGTGAGCAGGGCTACCCCCAGTCCCGCGCCGGCACTCACTCCCAGCACATCGGGACCGGCAAGCGGGTTCCGGAACAGTGTCTGCATTAGTAACCCCGACAGGGAGAGAGCCGCACCGGCGATCACGGCCGTGATTGCTTTTGGCAACCGGTAGTTGCGGATGATCTCATAGACGATGGCATCGTCGGTATGGCCCGTGAGTGCCGCCCATGCCTCTCCGACCGGTATGGAGGCGTTTCCCGTGAAGATATCGGTAACAAACGCTGCAACGAACAGCATCATCAGCAGGATAAATATGGCAGATCGGTTATTCACGGATAGCCTCCTTCAGTGGTTTGATATAGGTCAACGAGTAGTCTGGCAGTGCTTCGGGACAGACCGCTCTGATCAGATCGGACAACACCCGGTCCGGGTTGGCGGCGGCACTCTCAAAAAAGTCGTTTCCCCCTGCCGGGGTAGTTCGGTTGTGGTTATTGAACGCCTGTCTTTTTTTGACCGCTTTCAGCAGAAGATACTTGGCATCTTTCTCTGCCAGCTCTTGATAGGAATCGGCTTCACATCCGAACCAGTAATCGGCGTCCGCGAACTGGGTCAGCACCGATTCAATATCCAGCCCGATGCTCCCGCTCTCCCTGTTGTCGCTGTACCGATAGGCCAGGCCGGCATCCCTGAAGAGCGCCGCCATGAAGCTGTTTCCCCCCGGGACATACCAGGTACCCTGGAAATTGTCGCCCACCAGCACCGCAGGCGCATCCGAGCGATGGGTGACCTTATGCTGAACGCTCCGGTACCGCTCTTCTATCCGGGCAAAAATGGTGTCGCCCATCTCCTCCTTGTCAAAGAAAGCGGCGATCAGCCTGATCCACTCCGCACGGGCCAGCGGTTCGTTCTCCATCCATTCCAGCGAGTAGATGACGGGGATCCCTGCTTCTTTGAGGCGTTCACTATAGCTGTCCACCTGGGCATATGCCGAGTTGATAACGGCTTCCGGCTTCACGGTCAACACTTTTTCCAGGTTCGGCTGAAAGGGATCCCCCAGGTCACGGATTGCTCCTTTCTCTATTTTTTGCCGGATCAAAGGATTGTATATCCGAAAACCGTCCGTCACCCCGGTGATGGCATCCGTCTCTCCCAGCAGGGAGAGGAACTCAAAATAGGAGAAGGTGTTTACCGCCAGCGACCTGACGGGAATCTGCAGCGCGGTCCCGTCGGAGGGTAACTTTCCCGGCAGCGTTCGATAGAGGTAGTATACCGCATAGGGTTTTTCATCTTTCGACCAGGGATTGTGCACGATGATACGGGTATGATCTCCGGCATGATCCATGCGGAATCCTTTCGCATGCCGAAGGGGCACCTGCGTATAGTCGGGATGCGGGTCCTCATGTTGCTCACGCTCCTGCCGTGAGCGACACCCTCCTGTAAACAATAACAAAATGATCGTGAGTAGAACGGGGGTGAGGTTATTCACTTTGATGAGCATTGGTTGTGGTTTTTTTTGTTTTCACGGGATTGTATCCGGGGAGCTTCACCTTCCTCGTTTTGATCCTTGTGGTGACACGCGGCTCCGCTTTTGAACCCTTTACATATTCATGACGAAACATGTTGAAGAACAGGATGAAGAGCGAGAGCAGGAGGGGCCCGAAAATGACACCCCAGAATCCGAACATCGGGACGCCGATCAGCACGCCGAAGACGGTGATCAGCGGGTGGATATCGGCCAGCTTTTTTTGCAGCAGGAAACGTGCCACATTGTCCACGCCGCCGATGACGAACAGCCCGTAGATCGCTAATCCGAAGCCGTTCACATAATCGCCGCCAAGGAGGATGCTGATGCTGATCGGTACCCATACAATCATCGTCCCCACGAGCGGCAGGATGGTGGCAAAAGCGGTCAGGATGGCATAGAGGAGGGCACTGTTTACCCCGAAGATGAGGTATCCCAGATAGGCGAAAAGCCCCTGGATGATCGCCATCAGCGGAATACCGATGGCGTTGGCCTGAATGATCAGACGGGTCTCCTCTGCCAGGATCTGCTTGTTCTCTTCCTTGAACGGCAGGATCTCCCGGATCGACTTCTCAAACGCATCATTGCTGAAGAGCATGTAATACAACACGAAAAGGATCACAATGATATTCATCGCAAAGGAATAGATGCTGTTGCCCAGTATCTGTAACAGGTTGCTGCCTATTTTGGGCAGGCCCGACAAATTCTCCGGCGTAAAAAAGTTAAATCCTAATTTTTCTTCCAGCGAATGAATGAATTGGTTCACCTCATCGAGGATGGCTTGCGGATCAATGGTGATGCCCGAAAAGGTGTCGATCACCAGAAAAGCCAGTCCCGTGAGCGGGATCAGGATAAACACCAGTACCTCCAGCACGATGAGCAACGCACTGAGTGATTTTCTGAACTTCAGCTTTTGGGTCAGGTATCTCTGTTGGCCGCTGAAGATCACATAGAGAGTGGCTGCCCCCAGGAAGCCGCTCAAATAGGGACGGGTGAATTTAAAAATAATCAGTCCCAACAGGATCATTGTACCTATCAGGATATACTTGTAGCGTAGATTGGTTCGGTCTTTCTCTGCCTGATCGATCATACATAAAGTTTCTTTGACAGTCAATTACTGAAAATCTTCGGACTTTGCAAAACCTCCTTCTATCAAAGCCTCTTTCGCCTTTTCATAGTCAGATGTCTTCACCTGCATCTCGATATCTCCCAGCGTATAGGCCAGTCGGTTGGAGACCATATTCTTCATATAGATTTCGATTCCCCTCATTTCCATAAATGTCTGCACAATGGTGGCATCTGCCGGGAAATTGAATGTTTTTACCGTGATAAAACCTTCTTTCATCATATCGGGTGTTGGATTCATTTTCATTTTGGTTGTGTAAAATTACGTTATTTTTTAGATTATTCCTTCCCTGACCATCTTTTTTGTCTATTTTTGGCTAATGAATCCAACCGTAAAAAAATATTCTGATATGTCAAAAATTGCACTTATTACCGGTGCTACTTCCGGTATCGGCGAAGCGGCGGCATACAAGCTGGCACAAGAGGGCACGGACCTTATTGTCGCCGGGCGCCGGGAAGCACGTTTGCTACAATTGAAAAACAAACTGGAGGAGCGAAATGTTCGGGTCCTCCCGCTTTGTTTTGATGTAAGGGATGAAACAGGGGTAAGAGAGGCGTTGCACTCCCTGCCGGATGAATGGACGCATATCGATATCCTGATCAATAACGCCGGCCTGGCTGCCGGCCTGAGCACCCTTCAGGAGGGCGACAGCGACGACTGGAACCGGATGATCGACACCAATGTGAAGGGATTGTTGTATGTTACACGCGCTGTAGCTCCCGGCATGGTGGCACGCAAAAGCGGCCATATCATCAATATCGGATCCATTGCCGGCAAAGAGGTCTACCCGGGCGGAAATGTTTACTGTGCCACCAAGCATGCTGTGGATGCCCTTACCAAGGGCATGCGCATCGATCTGCTGCCACACGGAATCAACGTTACCCAGATCTGTCCCGGAGCGGTGGAGACCGAGTTCTCCATAGTCCGTTTTCATGGTGACAGGGCACGTGCTGCCAGGGTGTATGAGGGATTTGAAAGCCTTGTAGCAGAAGATATCGCCGAGTGTATCCGGTTTGTGCTCTCCCGTCCGCCGCACGTGAATATCAACGACATGGTGGTGATGCCCACGGCACAGGCTACGGCTACGCTTTTTCACAAAGAATAAACAATAAAAAACCGCATATTATGAAAAACCATAATTTGTTTTACGCATTTTTATTATTGACGATGACAACGATGGTGCAATCACAGGAGAAGATCACCTATCAGATTCCTCCCCGGGAGATCATGGCGCTGGTGGATGTTGAAAGAGCCCCGGCTGTGGATATGGACAGCCGGAAAGAGCAGATGCTGTTTTATTACCGCAACAGCTTCAAATCGCTGGCAGAGCTGAACCAGCCGGAGCTGCGGCTGGGCGGGTTGCGCATTAACCCTGTGGCCAACATTTCCAGTACGCTGACCTATTACAACAATGTTCGCTACAAGAAAACGAAGGAGAAAGAGGTGCAAACGATTAAGGGCCTTCCCGAAGATGCCCGGATGGCCTATTTCTCCTTTTCGCCCGATGAGACAAAAATAGCATTTACCCATACGGTTGATCGGGGTGTGGAACTGTGGGTGATCGATCTCACGGATATCACTGCCCGTAAGATTACGGATGCCACACTGAATGCCAATCCCGGTATACCTTATACCTGGCTTCCGAACAGCACAGGGTTACTGGTGAAGATGCTCCCTGCCGACCGTGCTCCTCTGATCGACACAAAGAGCGTGCTTCCCGTTGGACCGATCGTCTCGGTCAGCGACGGGCAGATCGCACAGAACCGCACCTACCAGGATCTGTTGAAGAATCCGATGGATGAGGCCAACTTTGAGACATTGATGACCTCTGAACTGTATCAGGTGGATCTCTTCGGAACAAAAGTGCGCTGGAAAGAGGCGGGGATGTATATCGGTGAGGAGTTCTCGCCCAACGGCGATTATCTGCTGCTTACCACCCTGGAGCATCCTTTTTCCTATGTGGTGCCCTGGTACAGCTTCCCCAATCGAACCGATATCTACCGCTCCAACGGACAGTTCCTCCTGAATTTCAGCCGTCAGCCGTTGCTCGATCACTTGCCCGTAGGATTTATGGCTACCTGGGAAGGAAAGCGGAATATCCACTGGCGGGCCGACAAACCGGCTGTCCTGGCTTGGGTGGAGGCCCTCGATCAGGGGGACCCGGAGGTGGAGGTGCCTTACCGCGATGAGCTTTTCCAGCTGGAGGCTCCCTTTACCGGCACACCCCGTTTCCTGCTGAAAACCATGCAGCGCTTCGCCGGGGTCATCTGGGGCAACGACCGTTATGCCGTGGCGAACGATTACTGGTGGAACACGAGGAATGCCAAAACTTATCTCTTTGATCCCTCCGGCAGCAACCGGGAGCCGCAGATCCTCTCCGACCGTAATTACCAGGATGTTTACAGTCATCCGGGAAACTTTCAGACTCAGAAGAATGAACTGGGTAGCTATACCCTGATGATGGATGGTGCCACGGCGTATCTGTTCGGCGATGGCTTCACGCCGGAAGGTCAGTTCCCTTTTATCGATGCACTCGATCTGAAGACCCTCCAAAAGAAGCGGATCTACCAGTCCGCTGTCAGCGGCCAGGCTGAAACCCTGATCTCCTTCGTCGACAGTAAAAAGGGGACAGTGGTCATCCGCCTTGAATCCCCCACCGAGTACCCGAATTACTACCTCCGCCAACTCAAACGAAAAAAAGATCCGGCCCCGCTCACCGCTTTTGAGAATCCGTTCAAAAGCATCGAGGGGGTACACAAGGAGGTGATCAGCTACCAGCGTGCCGACGGCGTGGCGCTTACCGGAACCCTTTATCTGCCGGCCGGCTATGACCGACAGAAGAAGGAGAAGCTCCCCATGATCATGTGGGCCTATCCCACCGAGTACAAGGATAAAAACAGTGCGGGACAGAATACCGCCAATCCCTACACTTTTACCTATCTCTCTTACGGCAATCCGATTTATTGGGTGACAAGAGGGTATGCGGTGCTGGACGATGCCGCTTTCCCCATAGTAGGTGAAGGCGATACACAGCCCAACGACAGCTTTATAGAGCAGTTGGTAGCCAACGCAAAGGCGGCTATCGATGCCGTTGATTCGCTCGGATACATCGACCGTGACAGGGTGGCTGTTGGGGGACATTCATATGGCGCCTTTATGACAGCCAACCTGCTTACCCATTCCGATCTGTTTGCCGCAGGCATCGCCCGCAGCGGTGCTTATAACCGTACGCTGACGCCTTTCGGGTTTCAGAGTGAGGAACGTAACTATTGGGAGGCGCCGGAGGTTTATGATGCCATGTCGCCTTTTATGCATGCTGACAAGATGAAAACGCCCATGTTGATCGTACACGGTGAGGCTGACAATAATTCAGGGACACACACTATGCAGAGTGAACGCTATTTCCAGGCGCTGAAGCGCTTCGGCGCACCGGTGCGGCTGGTGATCCTGCCGATGGAAAGCCATGGCTACGCCGCCCGGGAGAATGTGTTGCATCTACTATGGGAACAGGATCGGTGGCTGGAAACATATGTGAAGAACAGAGTGAAGAAATAGGAAGATCCCGGAAAATTTGTCAGTCATTTTGTCAGATTGATCTTCTGATTGGTTTTTTTTGATCCGTTTGGACCGAAATAAATTTATGGCACAGATTTCGCAGTACTGCTCATGTCAATTTGATCATTGAATATTGTAATATTAACATCAATTTTAGTCGTATGAACATTAAACCATTGGCAGACAGAGTGCTGGTTAAACCGGCCGCTGCAGAAGAAAAGACAGTCGGCGGGATCATTATCCCCGACACCGCAAAGGAAAAGCCCCTCAAAGGTGAAGTGATTGCTGTTGGAAAAGGGTCGAAAGACGAAGAAATGGTCGTGAAAGAAGGCGACAAGGTATTGTACGGGAAGTATGCCGGTACAGAAATCGAAATCGACAGCGTGCAACATCTGATCATGCGTCAGTCTGATATTCTTGCAATCATTTCCTGAAATAAGATTGAAAGAGATTGAAAGATCAGTCTGTTTCGATCTGAAGAAATAAATATTTATCACAACTAATAAACAACTTTATAATATGGCAAAAGAGATTTTGTTTGATACAGATGCCCGCGACCTGCTCAAGAAAGGCGTGGACGAACTGGCAAATGCCGTGAAAGTGACGCTGGGTCCCAAAGGACGGAATGTGATCATTGATAAGAAATATGGCGCCCCCCAGATCACCAAAGACGGTGTGACCGTTGCGAAAGAGGTGGAACTGGAAGATTCCTTCCAGAATATGGGCGCTCAACTGGTGAAAGAGGTCGCTTCAAAGACCAATGACGATGCCGGTGACGGTACCACCACGGCTACCGTTTTGGCTCAGTCCATCATAGGCGTGGGACTGAAAAACGTGACTGCCGGTGCCAACCCCATGGACCTCAAACGCGGGATCGACAAAGCGGTGGTCAAAGTGGTGGAGAACCTGAAGGAACAGGCTGTTGAGGTCGGTGATGACCTGAAGAAGATCGAAAACGTGGCCAAGATCTCTGCCAATGGCGACGAGACCATCGGCAAGCTGATCGCCGAGGCTATGCAGAAAGTGAGCAAAGAAGGCGTGATCACCGTGGAGGAATCGAAAGGTACCGACACCTATGTGGATGTGGTAGAAGGAATGCAGTTCGACCGTGGATATATTTCTCCCTATTTTGTGACCGATACCGAGGCGATGGAGGTGGATTTTGAGAATCCGCTGATCCTGATCCACGACAAAAAGATCTCTGCCATCAAGGATCTGCTTCCCATTCTGGAGAAAGGCGTGCAAACCGGTAAACCGCTCCTGATCATTGCGGAGGATATCGATTCGGAAGCATTGACCACCTTAGTGGTAAACCGTCTGCGCGGATCTCTGAAGATTGCAGCCGTGAAGGCTCCCGGCTTCGGCGATCGCAGGAAAGAGATGCTTGAGGACATCGCTATTCTTACCGGCGGAGTGGTGATCTCGGAAGAGAAGGGGCTTACCCTTGAAAATGCTACCATCGATATGCTGGGAAGCGCTGAGAAGGTGACCATCGATAAGGATACCACCACCATCGTGAACGGGGTGGGCGAAAAAAGTGCCATCGAGAGCCGTATCGGACAGATCCGTGCCCAGATCGAGAAGACCACTTCCGATTACGACCGCGAAAAACTGCAGGAACGTCTTGCCAAGTTGGCCGGCGGTGTGGCCGTACTTTACGTGGGTGCTCCCTCCGAAGTGGAGATGAAAGAAAAGAAAGACCGTGTACAGGATGCCTTGTCGGCTACCCGTGCTGCCGTGGAAGAAGGAACCGTACCCGGAGGAGGCGTGGCCTATATCCGTGCAATCGATGTCATTGACGGGATGAAGGGTGAGAACGAAGATGAGACCACCGGTATCGAAATTGTGAAGCGCGCCATCGAGGAACCGCTTCGCCAGATCGTAGCCAACGCAGGCAAAGAGGGTGCCGTAGTGGTGCAGAAAGTGCGTGAAGGCAAAGGTGACTATGGTTACAACGCACGCACCGATCTCTATGAGAACCTTTACGAAACAGGGGTGATCGACCCGGCTAAAGTGACCCGCGTGGCACTGGAGAATGCCGCTTCCATCGCCGGTATGTTCCTCACCACCGAATGTGTGATCACCGATAAGAAAGAAGAGAACCCTGCTCCGCAGATGCCGATGGGCGGCGGAGGAATGGGCGGAATGATGTAATCACCGCTCTTCACAGACAAATCAGATAATTTCGTCAGCAGGCGCATAACTGAAAATGAAAATGAGTAAGTTATGCGCTTTTTTTGTTGAATAATAAGGTAAAGGGATTGTTTGGTGTCATTTTGTCTTTTTTCCCTTCCGATTACTGTTAAATTGTTTTAAGCACATGAAAATCAGATCTGTTGTGTGCATCCGGAGGGTGAAAAACGTAACCGGTTCGTAACAAGATTTAAATAAATTTATATTACTTTTGTGTGGAATGTAATTTTATTCAACTCTTATTTTATAACTAAAACTTCGAATGTATGGTAAAAAGATTGAGATCTTTAGCAGTAGTTTTTGCTTTGGTACTCGCTACTGTTGTGAATGCTCAGGTAACGACTTCCAGTATGAGCGGACGGGTTACCGACGCGCAAGGAGCAGTGATTGGTGCAACGGTGATTGCTACACATGTTCCTTCGGGAACAACCTACGGAACTGTTACCAATCTGGATGGACGTTACAATTTTAACGGGTTGCGTGTGGGTGGACCCTACAGAGTGGAGGTTTCCTATATCGGATATGGTACTAACAGGGCAGAGAATATTACTCTGAGCCTGGGTGAGAATTATGTGCACAATGTCATGCTCGCTGAAGAAACCGTGGCCTTGGGCGAGGTGGTTGTGACTGCCTTCAAAAGTCCTATCTTGAATAGCGACAGAACGGGTGCGTCTACCAACATAAACTCTACGACGCTCAACAGGATGCCGACGGTACACAGGAGCATCACGGATTTTACACGATTAACTCCTCAGGCAAACGGGAATTCTTTTGCCGGAAGAGATGGGAGATACAATAATTTACAAATTGACGGGGCAAACTTTAACAATGCTTTCGGGTTGAGTTCAAACGCTTTACCCGGTGGGGAGAGTCAGCCCGTCTCTTTGGATGCAATTGAGGAAGTATCGGTGAATATCGCTCCTTACGATGTGCGTCAGACCGGTTTTACGGGTGCAGGGGTGAATGCGGTTACACGAAGCGGAACAAACCGGATTGAAGGTTCTGCTTATATGTATTTGCGCCCCAAATCTTTTTCTGGCTTGCATGTCGGGGACAATAAGCTGTCTGCAGACGGGCGGAATAAAAGCCAGGTGTATGGTGCAAGGATTGGTGCCCCGATCATTGAAAATAAACTTTTCTTTTTCGGAAACTTTGAGTATGAAAATGTTCTGGGACCAGGTAATAACTGGCTGGCAGCAAGGCCGGGCTTATCGGGACCGAATGTGACCCGTGTTGCCGCGGAGGATTTGGAAAAGGTAGCCGAGCATTTGAAGAGTAAATATGAGTATGATCCGGGGAGATATGAAAACTATGCCAATAATTATGCCGTAAAGAATTTTAAAGTATTGGCTAAGATCGACTGGAATATAAACGATCACAACCGATTTACCATTCGTTTCAACACCATGAAGGGGAAGAGCGACCAAGGCACCAATGCGAGTTCAGGCCCTAATCCCCGTTCAAGTACCTCTCGTATCAGTAGCAACTCTATTGCGTTTGAAAATGCAAATTACCGTTCCGAAAACAGTGTTACTTCGTTGACCGGAGAATTAAACAGTGTGATCAATGCATCTTTATCGAACCAGTTTCTGGCGACCTATAGTAGAATTAAGGATACCAGAAGCACACCGGGCTCTATTTTTCCGATGGTGGATATTTGGAAGGATGGATCAAATTACATGACGTTCGGTACGGAATTATTCTCATACAATAATGAGGTGATCAATAACAATGTCTCTGTCACGAACAACCTGGTGTATCTTGCCGGAAACCATACAATCACCGGCGGGGTGAGTTTTGAATCAAAGAGTTTTGCGAATAGTTATATGAGGATGGGTACCTCTTATTATCGCTATGGAAGTGTAGAGGCTTTTATGAACGGAGGCACTCCGGATGTGTTTGGAATTACGTACCTATATGAGGGGAAAGATAACTATGCCCGTGTGAAATTTGCAACGGCAGGTGCGTATCTTCAAGACAAATATGCAATGACGCCACGGTTGAATATTACGGCAGGGTTGAGAATCGATGTTCCTTTTTTCCTGGATGAACCTTATGACAACCCGGAAGTGGAAAAAATTGAACTACTGAATTCTGATGGAAAACAAAAGTATTACTCTACAGGCAGGTGGCCGAAATCAAAATTGCTTTTTTCGCCCCGTTTAGGTTTTAACTGGGATGTGAATGGCGACCGCTCTTTGCAGGTCAGAGGAGGAGCCGGTATTTTTACGGGAAACATCCCTTTTGTGTGGTTTACCAATATGCCTACCAATTCCGGTATGATCCAAAACACCTTTGAACCCGTAGGTAGCGCAACTTTGGCTAAGATTACCAGCTTTAATAAGGATCCGATGTATTGGGTGAAAAAATTGCCGGGGGATTTCCCGCCTAATCCAACAGCTGCCCCGGGTAGTTTTGCCGTGGTTGCACGCGATTTCAAAATGCCTTCTGTATGGAGGTCAAGTCTGGGTCTGGACTGGAAAATACCCGGGACGCCACTCATCACCACAGCCGATTTCATTTATTCAAAAGATATCAATGCTATTTATCAGTTTAATGCGAACAGAAAGCCCGCTACCGCTAAAATGGCTTATGGAAAGGATGATCGTGATTTATGGGGCAGTTCGGGCGACGCAAAATATAATGGTGCGACCGGAAGTATTATTCCGGTTCTTACGAACACGGACAAAGGTTATTCTACTACCGCAACTGTAGGAGTTACCTTACAGGAAACGGCAGGATTTAGTGGCTCTTTATTTTATACTTATTTCAATGCGAAAGATATTACCGGCAATCCGGGATCGTCGGCAAATTCGGCTTGGTCTAACAATTACAGCATCAACGATCCTAATGAACAGTTAATGGGTTACTCTCAATTTGCCGTTCCGCACAGGGTTGTTGGGAATGTATCCTACAGAATTGCTTATGCCCGTAACTTCGCTTCAACCTTTTCACTGTTTTATAACGGAGCTAATCAAGGTCGCTTTGCGTATACCTATTCCAATGATTTTAACCAGGATGGGGTCTCAATGGACTTATTGTATGTGCCGGAGAATGTCAGTGAGCTGAAATTTGCAGACATCCTGAACAAGGAGGGAGAGGTCATCTTTACGGCCGCACAACAAGCTGCCGCATTCGATTCCTTTGTTGAGTCGCACAAAGTGCTGAAAGATGCCCGCGGAGGATATGTAAAACGAAATGCCGGCTTAATGCCCTGGCTGAACAGATGGGATTTTAAATTTATGCAGGATTTTTATATTCATACAGGAGGAAAAACCCATAATTTTCAGATGACATTGGATATTCTTAATGTGGGCAATCTGTTAAATAAAGATTGGGGACTGTTGAAAGACCTGAATCTGGGAAACAATTACGCTTATGGCATCCTGAAAAGAGAAGAGGTGTGGAATTCCAAGAAAAACAGATGGGATCCCGTACCGGTAGTGAATGGTGTTCCCACGGTTCAGATGAATACGGTCAGAAACGAAGAAGGGAAAACCGTTTTGCCCACGTCACCCTTCAGGGATAGATTTTCGTTTGGCAGCACCTGGTCGATGCAGGTAGGATTGAGATATATTTTCTAAGCAAAAAACAAGCTGTATTTATCAAAAAAACCCGCGAGTAGTGGGTTTTTTTGATGAAGTGTGTCGCACGGAGTGAATACAGAGTTTCACTTCACGCTGTTGTTGTGGCTCTGTTTATCCTGCCGGATCAATGAAATGCCAGATTTGCGTAGTGAGGAACGTCACGGCCAGCCCTAAGAGAATGGGCAGGAAGGAAGCAACCAACGTCCACTTGGTGCTCCTAGTCTCTTTATAGATGGTCATGATGGTGGTAGAACACGGGTTATGCAGCAGGCTGAAAAGCATTAAATTGATTCCCGTCAATAAAGTCCACCCTCCGGCATGAAGAATATCTGCGGTGTCGGAAACGGAGTTCAGCTCGAACATAACCCCTGAACCTGCTCCGACTCCCGCGATATTCGCACTCAGAACAGTGAGCATCAGGATGGTGGGAATGACAATTTCATTTGCGGGGATCGCGATGATATAGGCCAAGAGGATCACCCCGTTTAATCCGAAAAGAAAGGCAAAAGGATCGGCCCATTCTATAAAATGTTCTGCTACGCTCAGATCACCAATGTGTATGTTCGCGGTCAGCCAGATCACTATTCCGGCAGGAACGGCAAAAACGACTGCTCGCCAGAGCACAATCAGTGTGCGGTCGATCAGGGAGGTGTATAAGGTTTGTAAAATCCGCGGGGGACGATAGGGGGGCAGCTCCAGGCTAAACGTTGAGGCTTCGCCTTTCAAAATTGTTTTGCTCAACCCCCAGGAAACAATCAGGCTGAAGAAAATACCTAATAATGCGATAAAAACCACTGAAGCGGCCGATGCCAGTCCCGCCAGGCTGTCGGGAACCAGTCCCCCGATAAAAATGGTTGCGATCAGAATTTGCGTCGGCCAGCGGCCGTTGCAAAGTGAAAAGTTATTGGTGATGATGGCTATTAACCGTTCCCGCGGACTGTCAATGACCCTTGCCGCCACCACTCCGGCAGCATTGCAGCCAAACCCCATGCTCATGGTTAAGGCTTGTTTGCCGTGGGCGCCTGCTTTCCGAAAAAGATTGTCCATATTAAAAGCAACTCTCGGCAGGTACCCCAAATCTTCCAGCAGGGTGAACATCGGGAAAAAAATAGCCATGGGGGGCAACATCACGGAGATTACCCATGCCATCGACAGGTAGGCCCCATCAATCAATACACCATCTATCCACCAGGGTAAATTGATTGATGCGGACAGTCCTTTGAGTGTCGGATGAATGGTGTCAATCAAGAACGACGAGAGAAATTGAGACGGATAGTTTGCCCCGGCAATGGTCAGCCAAAATACGAAGGCAAGCAGTAGTAGCATGATCGGGAAGCCAAGCCACTTACTGGTTACAATTTTATCTATTTTGAGATCAAAATAATAGGCTTCTTTTTCGCCCTGTTGTTTGACACTTTTCTTCGCAATGCGTGCGGCCTCTTCATAAACAGACTCAATGATGGAGTCATGAAAATCAGGTTCCAGTTCCCAGCGTGCTATGTTGGCCGCTGTGATAATTTCTTCCCCTTTCAATATTCTCTCTGCTTGTATCATCTTTGCCCGGGTTGTTTTAGAATTGACGGCCCTTCTGTATGCAAATTGCCGATTGCTCCCGAACGAACAGCCTTCATGACGCTGTTGTCCCCTTCAAGCAGGCGCATGGCTACCCAATCTGCATTGGGCAGGTTCGGGTAAATCTTTTCTATTTTCTTCGACAAGGTTTCAATGGCCTGGTTCAGTTTTTTTGAATGACTCTTTATCTTAGGAGGGCTGCAAAGATAGGTGCCGGTGGCGACCTCCTCGATTGCCTGCAGCAGTTTGTCGGTCCCTTCTTTTTTCCGTGCAGAAACAGGAACGGAGGGGATTCCTAATTCTTTGGAAAGGGTGCGGACATCGATTTCGATATGGTTTCGTTTTGCTTCATCCATCAAGTTGATGCAAAGAACAGCTTTATCTGTAATTGCCAGTATTTGTAATACCAAGTTAAGGTTCCGTTCAAGTCGGGTGGCATCTGCCACGATCACCGTTACATCCGGTTTGCCGAATAAAATAAAATCGCGGGCAATTTCTTCGTCCGTACTGGTGGACAATAAAGAATAGGTGCCAGGAAGATCCACGACTTTATATGGTTTTGTGTTGTACATAAATCCTCCCTCAGCCCTTGCAACTGTTTTGCCAGGCCAATTCCCGGTGTGCTGACGCAGCCCCGTAAGATTGTTAAATACCGTGCTTTTCCCCGTGTTGGGATTTCCGGCTAATGCAATTACATAAGCTGTGTCGGCCGGATTTAATCCCAGCCTGATCATATTTGTTCTGTGATGGATCTGGCAATTAGCACAATGATTGTGGGGCTTCATTTTTCTCTTTTTTTCGCTTGATAAATATCTGGCCGGCTTGCTCTTTTCTGATCCCGATGGTTGTCCCCATTACCCGATATCCAATCAGGTTGCCCGATGCGCTTTTCATCACTGCAGAAATGATGCTTCCGGGGATGATGCCTAAATCCATGAAACGGCGTCGCTGTTGCCCTCTGCATTTTGGGGAGATACCCGATACTTCTGCCTGTTCGCCGATCGGAAGGGCAGATAATACCTCTGCTTGTATCATGTTTTGCATCTTTTTTCGTTTGAAAGCTGTCTTCTTTTTGGAGCGCCGGAAGGGATGGTTGTTACCCCGGTACTATGTCGGTGTCTCTTCCACATAAATAAAATCCGTGAACTCTTTGTGCAGCAACAATGTCCTGTTGTGGGTTCGTATTTGTGTTATCTTTTTCCCGCTATACTGTTGTTCAACTGCAATGACACTCCCTATTTCCAGCTGATTGGCCGTACAAAAATGAAAAAAATCTTCATCGGAACTGAACAACCGGGTGATGACATAATTGCTGCCGGCAGGGGTATCTGAAAGGACCCTTCCTTTTGGGTCGGATGTCAGGTGATTATTCATACACGGAATAGGGTCTCCATGCGGGTCGGTAGTAGGATAGCCCAGGTAATCGGCCATCTTGTCTGCCAGAAAATCGGAAGTGAGATGCTCCAGATTTTCCGCTTCCCGGTGTATTTCAAGAAGCGAAAGATTCAGTATTTGATATAAAAACGTTTCCCAAAGTCTGTGCTTTCGGATTACATTCTGAGCCAGTTCTTCTCCTTTCGATGTGAGATGCAGGGGATTGTACTTCGCATAATGCACAAGCTCTTTTGCGCCCAGCTTCCTTGCCATATCAGTAGCTGCTGCATTGGTGATATGCAGCAACCCTGCTATTGTACTGATCCTGGTGTCAGCCTTCGGGTGACGCTTTTGGATAAAAATAGTCTTTACAAAATTTTCAGTCGAAACGGACATAATAATGATCGATTATAAAATTAAGTGAGCTTAAATATAAAAACAAATGTACTTGAATTTATTTGAAAAACAAAGTCGTTTTGAAAAAATTCATTTTTTGTGCTCGATAAACTTCGCACATACAGGCTGACGGGCTTTGATGGCCTTACGCCTTCACGGTTCTGGAAGGATGACATCAGGGGTTGTTCAGTTTTGGAAATATTATTTTGCACATTTTCGCGAAAAAGAATATCTTTGGGGGAAAAACAAATTGTTTCAATCGCATAGAATGAATACACTGCACGTGCCTAACCGGAACATCTCCCCATGCGAAACGGTGTTCGATAAGATGAAGATGCTGCTTGAAGAGGGAGCCAAAGCGCCTATCGACCAGGTAAACTGGAAAGAGCAGTTCCCAAAATTGCTGCCGGTCACTGTCAGCGTGGCACACGATGGTGAGCAGCTTTATCTTTGTTACAGCGTCCGGGGTGAACGGGTACGGGCTGTGAACACCGACGACTTTGCCCCGGTATGGCAGGACAGCTGCGTGGAGTTTTTTATGCAAAGGGAGGGGGAGAATACCTATCGCAATTTCGAGTGCAACATCCTCGGTGCTCTGCTGGCGTCACATCACGAAACCAGGGAAAGGGCAGAAAAGCTGAGCGGTGTGATGCGTGATATTGTCAGACGCAGTGTTGTTACCCCGCACTATGAAAGCAATCGGCAGGTGACCGACTGGTTGCTCTATCTCGAAATACCCAAAAGAGCAATGGGCTTTGCTGTCGATGAATCACTTTCCGGACAGAGCATACGGGCAAACTTTTACAAATGCGGCGATGAAACAGAAGAACCGCATTATCTCAGTTGGAGCCCCATCGATCTGCCAACCCCTGATTTCCATGTCCCCCAATTTTTTGGAATGCTCCTGCTGGAGTGATCGCCGGCCATATGATCTCTGATTTTACGCACATAAAACAAATACAATGAACGAGCAGAACCGATTGAACCTAATCGTCTCCCATTTTATCGGGGAGAATGAAAACCTCTCCATTGAACCTCTGGGTAAAGGTCATATCAATGACTCTTTTAAGGTGAAGTCAATGGGCAAAGAGTATGTATTACAACGCATCAACCATCATATTTTTCAAAATGTCCCGGAACTGCAGCGCAATATTTGCAGGGTGACCGGTCATATTCGCAACAAACTGCAGGAGAGAGGCGTTGCAGATATCGACCGAAAGGTGCTTACACTGGTGCCGACAGAGGAGAGTGCGCTTTTTTTGAAAGATAACAAGGGCGACTACTGGCGGATGATGGATTTTATCGCCGGCAGTAAGAGCTATGATGAGATCAACCCGGAGCTGGCCTTTCGTGCCGGCCAGGCTTTTGGCGAGTTTCAGCAGATGCTGGCCGATCTGCCGGGTGAGCCTCTCTTTGAAACCATCCCCGATTTCCACAACATGGAAGTACGGCTGCACACTTTCCGCGCATCGGTGAAAGCAAACAAAGCCGGTCGCCTCGCTCAGGTTGCCGATCTGGCGAATGAAATCGAACTACGGGCGGATGAGATGTGCAAGGCGGAAAGAATGCATCGCGAGGGGTTGCTGCCCAAACGGACGAACCATTGCGATACCAAGGTGAACAATATCCTGTTTGATGAGAAGGATCGGGTGCTCTGCGTAGTGGACCTGGACACCGTGATGCCGGGGTACGTGCTTTCCGACTTCGGCGATTTTATCCGAAGCGGCGCCAATACCGGTGCGGAAGATGACAGAAACCTGGACAACGTGTCGGTGGACCTGGCTATCTTTGAAGGATATGCCAAAGGATATCTGCAGAATGCCGCCTCCTTTTTGACTGATGCGGAGATCGGGCTCCTCGCGTTCGGGGCAAAGCTGCTGACCTATATGCAGACCGTACGGTTCTTCACCGATTACCTCGACGGCGATACTTATTACAAGATTGCTTATCCCGATCACAACCTGGTGCGTACCAAAGCTCAGTTCAAGCTCTTGCAGAGCTTGGAAGAACATTTCGACGAGATGCAACGTATCGTCCGGAAAGCCGCAGGCCGCTGAAAGCTGATTGCTGAAAGCTGACCGCTGATAAATAAATATCATTCAAACAGACCGTGTAAAGAAAAATTTACTATCTTTGCACCGCTTTATTTTGAGGAAGAACGTGGCAAAGTTCAGTTTGTACAATATTTCCCTGAAAAACCTTTCCGCCGGAGTCCATACCTATGTGTATGAACTGGATCGGAAATTCTTCGAAGCCATTGATGGCGATGAAGTGCGGAAAGGAAAGGTGACCGTGAAGGTGACCGTGAAGCGAACCACATCCGCCTTCGAGTTTAATTTTGATCTGAAAGGTGTGGTGCAGGTGCCCTGCACGCGTTGTCTCGACGATATGGATCAGGTGGTGGATGCAAAGAACCGGCTGATCGTGAAGTTCGGGAAAGAGTATTCCGAGGAGAGCGATGAGATCGTGGTCATCCCCGAAGAGGAGGGGGAGATCAACATCGCCTGGTTTTTATATGAATTTATTGCACTGACCATTCCCATCAAGCATGTGCACCCTGCAGGCGAATGCAACCGGGCTGTATCGGCAAAGTTACGCAAACATAGGGCTGTCAGCACTGATGAAGAGGGTGAGGATGATGAGGCGGAGGAGGAGGACTTCTCCGATGAGGAGGATCCCCAGTCAGGTGACCCCCGATGGGAAGCTCTGAAAGGACTGAATTTTGAAGATAATTCATTGATATAAACAGTAAAAATTAAATAATCAAATGGCACATCCAAAAAGAAGACAATCTTCTGAAAGACAAGGAAAAAGAAGATCGCACGATCATGCGAAACTACCTACCATGGCTATCTGCCCCAATTGCGGCGCATGGCACATTTACCATACCGTGTGTGGTGAATGCGGGTATTATAGAGGCAAGCTGGCAATTGAAAAAGAAGTGTCCGCATAAGGAATCTATAGCGATACATGAGAAATAACCCTGAAATGACGTGATCGTTGTTCGGGGTTTTTTATTCTGGAAACAAACCAATACGACGATGAAACAATTCAATGCCGTGATAACCGGGATCGCGGCCAGCGTGCCGGATTATATTCTCACCAATGAAGAACTCTCTTCAATCGTTGATACCACCGATGAGTGGATCATGACTCGTGTGGGAATTAAAGAGCGAAGAATCCTGAAAGGAGAACAACAGGGGGTGTCGGTAATGGGAACAGCGGCAGTAAAACAGTTGCTGACGAAGACCGGTACGGCTCCCGATGAGGTGGACGCGGTGATCTTTGCCACTTCGACTCCCGATCATTTGTTTCCCTCTGCTGCATCTATCGTAGCTGAAAATAACCGGATCAAGCATGCCTTCTGTTTCGATATGGAGGTTGCCTGTTCCGGATTCATCTACGGGCTGGAGATCTGCAACGGACTGATCAAAACCGGCAAGTACAAAAAGATCATTCTCCTGGCTGGCGACAAGATGTCGTCTGTCACCAACTATCATGACCGGACGACCTGTCCTCTTTTCGGTGACGGTGTGGGAGCCGTGCTGATCGAACCGACGGAAGAGCAGATCGGGATCATCGATGCAGAACTGCATTCCGATGGGATAGGATACAAATCGTTACATATGAAAGCGGGTGGAAGCAAGTTCCCAGCCAGTCATGAGACGGTCGATAAGAACGAGCATACCATCCA
>JAQVWR010000031.1 GCA_028709605.1 Proteiniphilum sp. | reverse complement strand
ATTTTTTGAGGGCCTGCAATGCCCTCCAAATAGCCCACAATAAGCTGATATATAACAACTTCAATGCAGGGATAGCGGCATGAGGAAAAATTCAAAAAAATTACAACAGGATGTTGACAACCCTGCGACATTCTTCATCATTGGTCAGGAAAAGGGTACCTGAGTAGTTACCCCTTTTTTACCTCGGAGATCTATCAGTATCCCGGCTTTTTATTTTTAAATTTGCAGAGGTATAACCTTGCTTATGAGATGTGTTATGAGAAAATATTTGCTGCTCATTATATCCTTATTGGCAATAGCCCTGCTCATTGTATCACAGATAGTGTGGGTAAGGCAATTGATGATACGTGACAAAGAACGCTTTGAAACAGAGTTGGAACAAACCTTGCAAAATGTGGTTACCTTTTCCCTTTCCAAAGGGATATCCGGATGTTTAGACAGGATGAGCTTCGAAATGAAACCTGCTGATCCTTCGCAAATTCCTCCGGGAACAATTATCAGAGGTTCGTTCGACACCAAAGAGTATCAATCGGATAAAAACCTGGGCAGTTTTCTGGTAGGCGCCTTTGCCGAAGAACTATTGCAGGATAACAAAATACCGCTGGAACCTATCGACTCCCTCTTCCGAAAAGAATTTATCTATTATCCCGAAATCGCGGACTATTCCATGAGTTTGCTCAAGGGTGATTCCGTGATGCGTGAACTGCATGCAAACGGGGAAGCGTATACTGTTTTAAGAGACGATAATGCAGGGGTTACGGTAAATATTCCGTTGGGAGAGACCGGAACTTATCGCTATAGGGCTCACGTAATGTTTAAACCTTCGGTTTATATGCAACGGTTGCGCTCCGCTGCTACGCTATCGGCCATAGCAGTCGTTCTTATTTCCCTGCTTGTGCTGTACCAACTGATGCAACTGAAAAAAAGATCGGAAGCACTGGAAATGCATCAAAAAGCTGTGACGGGCATTGTACACGATTTGAAATCGCCTCTCGCGTATGTGTATACCATGCTGGGGATATTTGAAAAAAACGAATCGCTCGCTGCAAAGAAAAACATGCTGCACACCGCAAAAACAAGGGTGAATTATCTTTCGGACAAGATTGGCGTATTGCTGACGGCCGTAAAAAACGAAAATAACGTCCTGCAAATAGATCCCGCTGCTTACCCTTTTTCCCGGCGGTGCAACGAAATCATACAAGAACTGGCAGTGGTGTATGCAAATAAAAAAATCGACTGTTCCATTGAACCGGAAACGGAAGTAATGATACAGGCCGATCCGGTTTATTTTGACGGTTGCATACGCAACCTGCTCGATAATGCCGTAAAGTATTCGGGTGAAAACCCCGGAGTGGGGATCACCGCGGAAACAACCAAAGGCAAGGCAATCCTTACTTTTTCCGACAACGGGAAAGGAATGGAAGAAAAAGAACGGAAAAAAGTATTCAGGGAATTTTACTGCTCCGACACACGTTCCTCAGTAAAAAATCACGGCATCGGGTTGGCTTTTGTGAGACAGGTGGTCAACGCGCATAATGGAAAGATCACCCTGAAAAGTTCACCGGGAAAAGGCAGTACTTTTACGATCATCTTACCTCAGTAATTTTTTTATTATGACAGATCCCGTTAAAGTGATATTGGTTGACGATGATACCGCCCTGGGAAATCTGGTAAGCATGGCACTTGTCGCTGACGGCTACAAGGTGCATTTTCAAAATTCGCTTGCCGGCATCAATCGTATCATTGAAGAGTTCAAACCCTCCATCCTGGTATTGGATGTGGAGATCGGGGAAGAGGACGGCATTACCTGTGCCGAAGATATTCTTAAAACCTATCCGTCGCTTCCGGTGTTGTTTATTTCTTCGCATACCGATACCGGGAGCGTAGCCCGGGGAGTGCGTACCGGAGGCGTGGGATATATCCGCAAGCCGTTCGAGGTGGAGGAATTAAAAGTGTATATTGACCGTTTTGCCCATTCGAAAGAGGGGCCAGGTATTCAGATAGGCCGCCATTATTCTTTAAGCATCAAAACCAGGGAATTACTTTATCAAACAACCCCGGTAAAACAATTGAGCCTCCATGAATTTGAGGCCCTATTGCTATTTGTCCATAACAGGGGCAATCTGATCTCTTATGAAACGCTGTCGGAAGAGGTGTGGGGAAAAAAATACCACGAGACCGCAGCATCTATAAACAATCTGATCTCCCAATTGAGGAAGTTATTGGCTAACGATCCCGATGTATGTATCCTTACCCTGAAAAACAGGGGGTTTAAATTGATTTGTTGATTGATCAATCAACTTTTTTTCGAAGAAGAAACAACTGGTTAGCTTTCATATACTACTGAGAGCCATTTTGTTTCTGTCAGCAATTCACGAGAAACATGGGCATTATTTCTCCCCGACAGGTGCTCTTGGTAAAAAGTTTTGCGTTGTGCCCCTTAAAATTCCGAAATTGTAAAGTATTTAATCTAATTCTTTTTGTACATTGGGTGTAAAGTCTTATTTTTGTCTCAACTATTTTGCTATGAATCCATTCTGTTCAAATAACTTGTACCACCATTTTGGCAAAGGCCTTTTCGAGTGCTGGATTTGCTAGGCCCTCTCTTTTTTTTAATACTGCCACTCACTTTCACGGGATCACTCTATCCCTCTGAAAACGTTGCTTTATATTTTATCCAATCACAAAAATGGAAGGTATTATTTTCGATATTAAGCATTTTGCGGTACATGACGGCCCGGGTATCCGGCAAACAATCTTTTTGAAAGGATGCCCGCTCAGTTGTTGGTGGTGTCATAATCCTGAGAGCCAGGATCCTAAGCCGGAGAAGTTTATCCGTATACATAAACTGGATGGGCAGGAATACAAAAAAGAAGAAACGGCAGGTTATCAAATATCTGTCGGCGAGCTATTTACAATCATACAGGGTGATCAGATTTTTTATGAAGAATCCGGGGGTGGGGTAACTTTTTCAGGAGGTGAACCTTTAATGCAATACGAGTTTCTGGCCGAGATGTTGAAACTTTGTAAAATGAATCATATCCATACTTGTATCGATACTACCGGTTATGCTTCGTTAAAAATAATCGAAAAAATTGCGCTATTAGCCGATTGCTTTTTATTTGATCTTAAGTTAATGAATCACAAAAGTCATCAGAAATATACCGGCGTTCCTGTAGAACGTATTTTAAATAATTTGCGGTGGTTAGATAACAACCAAGCCAATGTGGTATTAAGGTTTCCTGTGATTCCCGGAATTACGGATACGACAAAAAATATCGGTGAAATAAAATCTTTTATACAAACCTTGCAAAATATCCACCAAATAGATTTATTGCCCTATCATGATGTCGCGAACGGCAAATACGAAAGGTTTCACAAAGAGAATAAGATGAAAGGAACCAGACCATTATCCGACAGGGAGATGCTGAATCTCAAATTGGAATTTGAAGCCATTGGCTTGAAGGTCGGAATTGGAGGCTAAATAAACCCATCAAAATAAGATTACATGATGAACGCAAGAATCAAAAAATTACGAAACGATAGTTTGACTGCCATCAATACATTGTCGCCTGAAAGAGCTGTTTTGGTTACCCGATTCTATCAAAGCGAACTGGCACAAAAGGTTTCCGTTCCTGTTAAACGGGCACTCACTTTCAAATATATTCTGGAGAATAAGAAAATATGTATCAACGATGGCGAACTGATTGTGGGTGAACGAGGGCCCGCCCCTAAAGCAACGCCTACCTATCCGGAGGTTAGCTTGCATTCGCTTCACGATCTGGAGGTATTGCATACAAGGCCCAAAGTTTGGTTCCGTGTAGACGATGAAACCAAAAGGATTTATGAACGGGTGATCATTCCTTTCTGGAAGGGGAACTCGCAACGCGATAAGATGTTTGCCCTTTTACCGGATGAGTGGAAAGCGGCCTATGAAGCCGGTGTGTTTACCGAATTTCAGGAGCAGCGCGCTCCGGGGCACACCGTTGCGGGGAAAAAGATTTTTCATAAAGGGATGTTCGATTTGAAAAAGGAAATCAGGGAATCCATGGAAAAGCATCAGTTATCGGCCGACCCTGAAAAAGAGAACAAAATCGAGGAGCTGAAAGCAATGGATATTGCTGCAGATACCATCATTAACTTTGCAAACCGCCATGCCGAAGCGTTGGAGAAACTGGCTCAGGAAGAAACCGATTCTGTAAGAAAAGCAGAATTGAGAGAAATGGCGCGTATTTGCCGAAAAGTACCTGCTCATGCACCGGAAACGTTCCATGAAATGTTACAGCACTATTGGTTTATTCATTTGGGCGTGATTACGGAAGTGAACCCCTGGGATTCTTTTAACCCCGGCAGGTTAGATCAGCATCTATACCCTCTGTATAAAAAAGAGAGGGAAGCCGGTACGTTAACCAAGGAATCGGCTATTGAGTTGTTGCAATCGTTCTGGGTGAAATTTAACAATCACCCTGCTCCGCCTAAAATGGGGGTCACTGCGATGGAAAGTAATACATATACGGATTTTTCGCTGATCAACCTGGGAGGGCTAAAGGAAGACGGCACCGATGCAGTGAACGAAATAACCTATATCTTACTGGATGTGATTGAAGAAATGCGGATCCTTCAGCCAAGTTCCATGGTTCAATTGAGCCGTAAAAACCCGGATCAGTTTATTGAACGTGCCATTAAAATAACCCGGACGGGATTTGGGCAACCTTCTATTTTTAATGCTGATGCAATTATCAAAGAATTGGTCAGGCAGGGGAAAGATATTATCGATGCCCGCAATGGCGGAGCAAGCGGATGTGTTGAAACAGGTGCCTTTGGAACGGAGAGCTACATTCTAACAGGATATTTTAACCTGAATAAAATCCTGGAAATAACGCTGTATAACGGCGTAGACCCCGTAACAGGCAAAGAAATCGGGCTCAAGACAGGTAGCCCGGGGAGTTTTCAATCGATTGAAGAGTTGCTTGATGCTTATAAAAAGCAACTGAACTATTTTGCGGATATTAAACTTAAAGGGAATGTGGTGATTGAGAAACTGTATGCCGAAGATCTCCCGGTCCCTTTTTTGTCCTTAATCATTGAAGACTGTATTTCGAACGGTGTGGATTATAATGCCGGCGGGGCACGTTACAATACAAGTTACGTGCAGGGTGTGGGATTAGGGAGTATTACGGATAATATTACTTCTATTCAATACAATGTCTTTGATCAGAAAAAGATATCGATGGATCAGCTATTAAAAGCTATCGATGCTGACTTTGAGGGTTATAGCCAACTGCGACACGATCTCATTTATGAAACCCCAAAGTATGGCAACGACGATGATTATGCAGACCGTTATGCTGTGGATGTCTTTGAGTTGTTTTACAATGCGATAAACGGCAAACCGACTTACCGTGGAGGAGTTTTTAGGATCAATCTGTTGCCTACTACCTGTCACGTATATTTCGGCAGTGTACTGAAAGCAACACCCGATGGCAGAAAGGCCTTTGAGCCATTGTCGGAGGGAATCAGCCCGGTTCAGGGGGCAGATAAAAAAGGGCCCACCGCGGTCCTCAAATCGGCAGCTAAGATTGACCATATTAAAACCGGCGGAACCTTGTTAAATCAAAAATTCTCGCCTTCGTTTTTTAAGGATGACCAAAGTATTACGAAGCTTTCGCAGTTGGTGCGCAGTTATTTTCGCATGAACGGGCATCATATACAGTTTAATGTGGTAAGTGCCAAAACATTACGCGATGCACAAAAGCATCCCGAAAAATACACCGATTTGATTGTTCGTGTTGCGGGATACAGCGATTATTTTAATGATTTAGGGGAAGATTTACAAAACGAAATTATCAGAAGAACTGAACATGAAGAGATTTAAAAGGGTTGTGCCGGGCGGGTAGGAGCATGACCTTATTGTCCCGAAAATTCAGATAAACAATTGTTAACAACAAAGTAATATGAAAAAATCATGTTTAACTATCTTGATTCTTCTTGCGGCATTATCGACTCTCTTTTCGCAAGGAACTTATGAAGATTATCAACGGGCCGAACAGTTTTTACATTTTAATGTGGATAAATTGGTCCGGAACCTCTACGTAAATCCAAACTGGGTGGATAGTACAAGTAATTTTTGGTACAGGACAGAACGGGAGAATGGCCATCGTTTTATGTTGGTTTTACCTTCTAAAAACGAAGTGAAGGAGGCTTTTGATCACAGAGACCTGGCAAACAAATTGGCTCAAGAGATCCATAGGAGTGTGAATGCTGATTCTCTGCCATTCTCCGGTATAAGATGGAAGGATCATCTTAAATTTATCCAATTTCAGGTGGATTCATTCAATTTTCAATATGATTTAAACAGAAAAAAATTAGCCCGATTAACTCCCCAAAAGGATGATCTGAAAAAGAACGAATCCCGATCGCCTGATGGCAAATGGATCGCTTTTGTGAAAGAGTATAATCTTTTTTTAAAGGATCTTCAAACAAACGAAGAGTTTCAGCTGACAACCGACGGGGTTGATCATTGCGATTACGCAACCCCTTTAGATTGGTATAAAATAGTAGATGAATCAATTGGGGATATTTACGATCCTGGCATTTCGGTAGAATGGTCGCCGGATTCTAAGAAGTTTATGGCAGTCAAACTGGATCGAAGAAAAGCCCGTAAGTTATATTTGTATCAATCGCTTCCTGATAGCGGCATGCGAGCAAAGATCCATTCGTACGAACGGGCATTGCCCGGCGAAGATTTGTCCTTACAGGAATATTACATTTTTGATGTCGACAAAAAAACAAAGGTAAAAATCGATATGGAACCCCTGGAGGATATTTGGCCGGGGTTTGCTCCTGCCTGGACGGAAGACAGCAAGACATTGTACTTTGCCCGAATGGCAAGATATTACCAGTCGATAGATTTATTTTTTGCGGATGCCGAGACCGGGAAGGCGCGAAATGTGATTCATGAAGATGCCCATACAATGATTGAGTATCAGATGGTGGGATGTAAGCTTATCCATAATGGCGAAAAAGTTATTTGGATGTCGGAACGGGATGGATGGAGCCATTTGTACTTATATGACGGAAAAACAGGAGATCTGATCCGCCAGGTTACAAAAGGTGAATTTGTCGTGCGCGAAATAAACTACATTGATGATCAAAAACAAATGATCTATTTTACCGCAAGCGGAGCGGAGAAAGATCGGGATCCTTATTTCAGGCATCTTTATAAAATCAATCTTGACGGAACAGGAATGACTCTGTTGACCCCGGAAGATGCAGAACATGAAATCCGGTTTGCCCCTGATTATTCCTGTTTTATCGATAACTGTTCTCGTGTTGATTTGAAACCAAAAGCGGTTTTGAGAAGACTTTCTGATGGCAGACTGATCAAAGAATTGCAAGAAGCCAATATTGACAAGTTACTGGCAACCGGCTGGAAACATCCGGAACGTTTTGTGGTGAAGGCACGCGACGGCAAGACGGATATTTATGGCATTTTACAATATCCATCAACCTTTGACCCCGGTAAGAGATATCCGATTATCGATAATTCATATTCGGGCCCACATGCCGTGAATGTTCCCAAATCTTTCCGTCGCGGAATATGGAACGATTGGCTCCCATTGGCAGAAGTCGGTTTTATTGTTGTACGCATTGACGGTATGGGAACGGCCATGCGCTCAAAAGCTTTTCATGATGTTTCATATAAAAACCTGGGAGATATTGGCGCCGCCGATCATATTGCGGCAATCCGGCAATTGGCTGAAAAATACGCGTTTATTGATACCGCTAGGGTCGGGATATTTGGCCACTCGGCCGGTGGATATGATGCCGCTCACGCAATCTTGAAATACCCTGATTTTTACAAAGCAGCCGTGGCTTCTTCCGGAAACCACGACCACAGAATGTCCAAAGATTGGTGGCCTGAGCAATATATGGGCGAACCGGGAGATCATTATCAGGAACAATCAAACCTGACCATTGCCGGGAACCTGAAAGGCAAGCTGATGCTGATCCATGGCGACATGGATAACAACGTCAATCCGGCGAGTACCTTCAGGCTGGCTGCAGAACTGGTCAGACACAATAAGGACTTTGATCTGGTAATCATCCCAAATGCCAATCATGATCTTACCTGGAGAAGTAAATATGCTACTCGCAGGCGAATGGATTTTTTTGTGAAACATTTATGGAATGTGGAACCACCGAAAGAATTTACCTTTACAGAATATCAATCATTTTAAAATCACAGGCCATGTTTAGGAAAGAAACCTACATCAACAGACGAAAACAGTTGAAATCAAATTTCACAACCGGGATTTTACTGTTCTTAGGAAACGAAGAGAGCTCCATGAACTACGTGGATAACACTTATCGGTTCAGGCAGGACAGTACGTTTTTGTACTATTTTGGATTAGATTACCCGGGTTTAGCGGGAATCATTGATATAGACAATGACCAGGAGACCATTTTTGGCGATGATTTAACCATCGATCAGATCGTTTGGATGGGAGCGCAACCGACCATCCGGGAGCGAAGCGAAAAAGCGGGGATTCAATCTGCCGGTTCTATGCGTCAATTACTCGATTTGCTTCAATCAGCCAAACAAAAAGGAAGGAAAATCCATTTTTTACCTGCATACAGGCCCGAACATCAGGCCAAACTTTACAACTGGTTGCAAATCCCGATCCATGCAACGAACCGGTATGCTTCGGCTCAATTGATGATTGCAGTTGGCGAGCAGCGGATTATCAAATCGACAGAAGAAATTGAAAGGATTGAGCAAGCGGTGAGTGTAACTACTGATATGCATCTGGCTGCCATGCGATACGCGAAACCCGGAATGACTGAAGCGCAGGTTGCAGCGAAAGTACATGAAGTGGCTTTATCGGCCGGCGGGGATATTTCTTTTCCCGTCATTGCAACGATAAATGGTCAGACATTGCATAATCATTTCCATGGAAACACAATTAAAGATGGCGATTTATTTCTTCTGGATGCCGGTGCCGAAGACCCCTTGCACTATGCAGGCGATATGTCGAGCACCTTCCCTGTTTCACCGATATTTACGAAACGGCAAAAGGAGATATACCAAATTGCTTTGAATGCCCATCATGCAGCGTTAGAAGCACTAAGGCCGGGGATCAGTTTTAAGGAAATCCATTTTATGGCCGCCCGGAAAATTTTTGACGGCCTCAAAGACTTGGGTTTTACCCGCGGAAATACCGAAGAAGCGGTGCAGGCAGGAGCACATGCACTGTTTTTTCCTTGTGGAACAGGCCATTTGTTAGGACTCGATGTGCACGATATGGAGAATCTGGGGGAGCAAAACGTGGGATATGCCGGGCAGCCCAAAAGCACTTTGTTCGGATTAAAATCTTTACGCCTGGCACGCGAACTCAAACCCGGTTTCGTACTGACGATTGAACCGGGAGTTTATTTTATTCCCGAATTAATTGACCTGTGGAAATCACAAAATAAATTCGCTGAATTTATTGATTACCCGAGAGTGGAGGAGTACAAAGATTTTAGCGGTGTGCGGAACGAAGAAGATATTTTAATTACCGAAACGGGATATCGAATATTGGGTAAACCGCTGGCTAAATCCATTGAAGAGGTGGAGGCTGAAAGAGCAAAAGCGTTTCACGGGTAAAGAGTTTTTTACGAAGTCAACACAAATAAGAATGAAGAAAGTACTTTGGTTCGTCACTCTGGGGGTGATCTTGTTTCATTTTCAGGTACATGCATGTACCATCATCGCAGTCGGTAAAAAGGCTTCTGCCGATGGGTCAAATATAATATCTCACACCGATTGTGGCCCTGATTCACGGATTTTGATCGTTCCTGCACAAACGTTTAAACCCGGTACGATGGCTCCTGTACACTGGGGTATACAAGATGCCGACAGGCCGTTAACCGACGATGGGGTAATCCTGGGCTATATTCCGCAAACGGAGAAAACATATAAATATTTTCAATCGGCATATTCGCATGTAAATGAATATCAGTTAGGAATAGGGGAAAGTACGACCGACCAGCGTGAGGAATTAAAATGTTCGCGCGACAACGGGAACCAGATAATGACCATTGAACAGGCACAGATTTTTGCTTTGCAACGTTATAAAAATGCCCGTGAAGCGGTGCGGTTTATTGGCGATTTAATGGTAAAATACGGGTTTCTTCCTTCCAGTGGCGAGGGCTCGGAATCTCTTGTGATTGCCGACACCGAAGAAATCTGGATTTTTGAAGTGTTTGGCGTGGGCCCGGGATGGGCTCCTGAAAGCGGAAAACCCGGTGCTATTTGGGCTGCCCAACGTTTGCCCGAAGATCAGGCTACGATGATACCCAATTTTAGTATTATAAAAGAGATTCATGCGGAGGATACTGAAAATTTCATGGTATCGGAGAATTACATGCAGGAAGCAATTGATCGTGGATGGTATGACCCGGCTTCTGGAAAACCATTTGTCTGGCAAGAAACTTATGCGCCGCTGCCTGCGGAATATGCTACCGGCAGGTTTTGGCTTTTTCATCAAACTTTTGCCCCTCATTTAAGGGAATGGCCCGACAGATTGATTCATGGCAATCCCTACAAAGGGATCAGCCCCTATTTTCAGATTGTGGAGCCTGTATCTATTTATCCGTTCTCGATAGTGCCTGAAAAAAAAATATCAGTGCAGGATGTAATGGCTTTTCAACGATCGGTGTATGAAGGAACGATTTACGATATGACAGCCGACCCCAACTGGTTCGTTCCGGATGGGAAAGGAGGGTATGAGAAAAGCCCGCTGGCCACCCCGTTCCCGGGCAGTGATGTGCGTAAACTTTTAAAAATAACCTACCGCCGCCCGGTTGCCCGCCACCGGGGCCACTATGGGATGGTTCTACAATTACGCAATTGGTTGCCAAACGCAATTGGCGGTGTTTACTGGGTTTACCTCGATAATCCTTACTTTAGCCCTTATGTGCCTATTTATACGGGGAATAGATCGATACACGAGTCGTATCAGATTTATGACCCCCATCAATATGATGAAAAATCGGCACGCTGGGCCATCGATTTTGTGGATAATTTAGCGAATCTGCGATTTCAACCCATTGCCGAAGATGTTCGGAAAGTGCGCGATCCGTTTGAAGCGAAGATATTTGAAGAACAAGAGATGGTAGAACAGGAAGCGCTGAAGTTATATCAGAAAAGCCCAGGGAAGGCTCAGGAATACCTGACCAATTATTCCAACGGATTGATGAATGAGGTAACCCGAATGTTTCTTGCATTAAGAAATCAGATTATTACCGATTATACCAATAATCACGAATAGATTGCAAACTTGTTGTCATTACACCCGTTTCAGACACTTTTACTATTTTTGCGGTATGGATGATACCTACAAGACCGTAACCCAACCTGCCGAGGGATATATCACCGAGAAGAAGAGTAAATTCATCGCTCATATTTTTCCGGTGAAGAGCACCGATGAGGTGAAGGAGATACTGGACGAACAGCGAAAAAAATATTATGATGCCCGCCATGTTTGCTGGGCTTATATGCTGGGGGGGGAGCGGAAGGAGTTTCGCTCGAACGACGACGGGGAGCCCTCCGGTACGGCGGGAAGGCCTATCCTGGGGCAGATCAACTCGGCGGAACTGACCGACGTGCTGCTCCTGGTGGTGCGCTACTTCGGCGGCACGCTGCTCGGTACCGGGGGACTGACCAGGGCTTACAAGGCGGCGGCGGCCGATGCTATCGTACATGCGGAGATCGTGGAAAAAACGGTGGATGACCGGATCACGCTCCGTTTTGAATACCCGTTGTTGAACGAGGTGATGCGCGTGCTGAAACAGTATGACGAGGTGCAGTGGACGCAGGATTTCCGTGAAAGCTGCCGCATGGAGATTCAGATTCGCCGCTCACTCTCCCCGCGGCTCAGGGAGCAGCTCTTCTCCCTGCACGGTGTGACGGTCTTCCCTCCCACAGAGGCTTCAACCGCACCGGCAGCAGAGGACTGAAGAGCCGGACACCCATCCATGAAAAAAACCTTAATAAAGAAGGAAATTCTTAAAAAAGTGTTGTTCCTGAGGCAAAATGACTACTTTTGCACCCGAAATACGGAATCATTCCACATTGGTATAAAAAGAAACAGCATCTGAATGGAAAAAAACCTGGTCATTGTTGAGTCGCCTGCCAAAGCAAAAACAATTGAAAAATTTCTCGGAAAGGATTTTCATGTCATGTCCAGCTATGGGCATATCCGTGATCTGAAGAAAAAGGATTTTAGCATCGACGTGGAGAACGGCTTCAAGCCGATCTATGAGATCCCTGCCGACAAAAAGAAAGTGGTTTCCGAGCTGAAAGCAGCGGCCAAGACGGCAGAGAAGGTCTGGCTCGCCTCCGATGAGGACCGCGAGGGGGAGGCCATCTCGTGGCACCTGTTCGATGTGCTCGGGCTGAAGGAGGAGGATACCCAACGGATCGTCTTTCATGAGATCACGAAGAACGCCATTCAGGAAGCCATTCAGCATCCGAGAAACATCGATCGGAACCTGGTGGATGCGCAGCAGGCACGACGCGTGCTGGACCGCATTGTGGGGTTTGAACTCTCGCCGGTGCTCTGGCGCAAGATCAAGCCGGCACTCTCTGCCGGCCGCGTACAGTCGGTGGCGGTGCGTCTGATCGTGGAGCGGGAGCGTGAGATACAACAGTTCCGATCGGAAGCTGCCTACCGGATCGTAGCCGTTTTCACCAAAGAAGAAAACGGGCAACAGTATGAGATCAGGGCGGAGTATAACAGGCGACTCAAGAGCAAGGAGGAGGCGCTGGCGCTGCTGGAGCAGCTGAAACACTCCTCCTTCACCATTGACGAGGTGGTCACACGGCCGGCAAAAAAATCACCGGCGGCACCTTTTACCACCTCCACCCTGCAGCAGGAGGCTTCCCGCAAGCTGGGTTTCTCGGTAGGGCAGACGATGATGGTGGCGCAACGGCTCTATGAAGCCGGGAAGATCACCTATATGCGTACCGACAGCGTTCACCTCTCCGGACTGGCCATCGGCACTGCTAAGACGGAGATCTGTGATTTGTATGGCGAGCCGTACCACCAGGTGCGTCAGTTTGCCACCAAATCGAAAGGGGCACAGGAGGCGCATGAGGCGATTCGCCCTACTTACCTCAGCGAACAGGGGGTGCCCGGCACGGCGCAGGAAAAGCGACTCTACGATTTGATCTGGAAGCGTACCATCGCCTCCCAGATGGCCGATGCGGAGTTGGAGCGGACCACGGTCAACATCGGCATCTCCCATGCGGAGGGCCGTTTTACGGCCAGTGGGGAGGTGATCAAGTTCGACGGTTTCCTGCGGGTGTATCTGGAAGGTACGGACGAGGAGAATGGCGAGAAGGAGGAGGGCATCCTGCCCCCCATGAAAAAGGGGGAACAACTCAGTATGGCAGAGACTACTGCCACGGAGCGCTTCACACAGCGGCCGCCGCGTTATACCGAAGCGGCCTTGGTGCGCAAGATGGAGGAGCTGGGCATTGGCCGTCCTTCAACCTACGCCCCGACGATCTCTACCATCGTGAACCGCGAATATGTGGAGAAGCGGAGCGTAGAAGGCGAGGAGCGGAGCTATAATGTGTTGACGCTCAAAAAGGGATCCATACGGGATGCGGTGAAGAAGGAGATCACCGGCGCCGACAAGAACAAGCTGGTACCCACCGATATCGGTATGGTGGTGAATGATTTTCTGGTGGAGTATTTTCCCTCGGTGATCGATTATCACTTCACGGCCAAGGTGGAGAAGGAGTTCGATGAGATTGCCGAAGGAAAAACACGGTGGAACGAGTCGATTGCCGCGTTTTACAAGGTGTTTCATCCTATTGTTGAGGAGACGGCGCAGATGCGTACCGAACACAAAGCGGGGGAGCGGGTGCTGGGAACCGATCCTCGTACGGGAAAGCAGGTGTCGGTGAAAATTGGCCGTTATGGTGCCATGGCACAGATCGGAACACCCGACGATGAGGAGAAGCCGCAATTCGCCTCCCTGCAGAAGACTCAGTCAATCGAGACCATCACGCTGGAAGAGACGCTGAAGCTGTTTGAGCTGCCGCGCACCCTCGGAGCTTTCCGGGAAAAGGATGTGGTAGTGGGTGTGGGCCGCTTCGGGCCTTATATCCGTCACAACAACAAGTTTGTCTCCCTGCCAAAAGGGGCCGATCCGCTGGAGATTGAACTGGATGAAGCGATCGGGCTGATCGAGGCCAAGGAGCAGAAAGACCGGGAGAAGATTATCCGGACTTTCGGTGATGAGCCTGACCTGCAGGTGCTCAACGGACGTTACGGCCCCTATATCGCCTACCAGAAATCGAACTATAAGATTCCGAAGGGGGTGAAGCCGGATGAGCTGACCCTGGAGGAGTGCCGCCGCATCATTGAGGAGGCCGGCAAGGGGAAAGAGGACAAGCCCGCTGGCAGGGGACGCAAGGCTTCAACCGGAAAAACCACTGCAAAGAGTGTTACGGCGAAGGAGGGAACGGCAAAGAAAAGTGCTGCCAAGAAAAGCACGGCAAAGAGAAGTACTGCCGCCAAACCTGCTGCTGCGAAAAAAAACAGCGCCGCGACGGGGAGTGGCGAGAAGGGAGCCAAAGCGTAACAGCCTGACAATGTCGTTCCGATGATTACACAAATACGTCGTACCAGAGAAGCAGACTTGCCGGAGGTAATGGAAATCTATGCCGCCGCACGTGTCTGGATGCGCCAATGCGGCAATCCTTCGCAATGGGGGGATCACTACCCTTCAGCAGCTTTCCTCCGTGAGGAGATTGCCGCGGGACACAGCTTCCTTTGTGTGAACGACCAGGGAGCGATAGCAGGCACCTTCTGTTTGATCCTCGGGGAGGATCCTACCTATCGGGAGATCTTCGATGGGGCGTGGCTGAATGAGGAGCCTTACGGAACGTTGCATCGCATTGCGTCGAGCGGCAGGGAGAAAGGGCTGGCGCGTGCCTGCGTTGAGTGGTGTTTTACCCGGTGTCCCAATCTGCGGGTCGATACCCACCGCGACAACCGGGTGATGCAGCGCATCCTTGAGTCGATGGGGTTCAGTTATTGCGGCATCATTTATGTGGCCGACGGTTCAGAGAGGCTGGCTTACCAGAAGCGGCTGCCTGGTCGTACTACACTCATGCAAACTACGGCCCTGCCATGAAGAAGCTGTGGGTTGTATGTTCTTTGATGGCTGTTTCTCTTCTTGCAAGGGGAGTAGAAGAGACTGCCCCGATGTCGCTCGACATCAGCATCGACTATAGCAACGATCCCTTTTTCCTGGAGACCTGGTTCTGGGCTGTAGCGGGGATTTTCTTTCTGAGTATACTCCTGCTGCTGATCCGTAGCGGGAAAACAAAGAGGAAGCAGTCACAGCCGATCAGAAAGGATGCGGAAGGTCATCGCAACGCAGAGAAGAAGGCGGCAGGGTAGATAAGTCCACGCATTCTATTTCGCATTATGCCGGATAGAACAGGAGTCCCGCTACCCCGGAGAGGAGGATCAGCAGGATGGGATCCGCTTTTTTAACCGATGCGGCCAGTACCCCCAAAAAAATGATCCCGCTTTTGTAATCGATAAAATTGTTCCCGTTCATCAGCATCAATGCGGCAGAGGCAATCAGTCCGATGATAGCCGGCTTCAGAACCGAGAGTGAGGCTTGCATCCATGGATTGTTGTTCAGCCGAAAGAAGAACGCGCAGACTAAGGTCATCAGGATCAGTGAAGGAATGCTGACGGCAAGGGTGCAGATCGCTGAACCCAGAACACCATAGCCGGTGGCGAACCCCATCCCGGTGACGGCGGAGTATCCGATGTAGGTGGCCGAGTTGAAGGCGATGGGTCCCGGTGTGGTTTGCGAGATAGCCACAATATCGGTGAAGTCCGCCACAGTGATCCATGCCTGTGCATCCACCACCTCGTGCTGAATCAGTGGCAGCATGGCGTACCCTCCACCGAAGCCAAAGAGTCCGATCTTGAAGAAGGAGACAAACAGGGCGATATAGAGGTCGATCAGTTCCATCTATTTATGCATCAGATTTTTCAGATAAAGATAATGGAAGATGCCCATCAGGATAGCAACCAGGATGATGTAAACGGGCGAGATCTTCAGGAGCCATACGGTGAGTGCCACCGTTATCGGTATCCAGATATTCTTTCGGTTCACGCCGGCTGACCGTCCCAGTCCCAGCAGAGGGGCCACGATCAGTGCGACCACGGCAGGACGGATCCCCTTAAAGATGCGTTCTACCAGCGGGTTGTCCCTGAACTGTGAGAAGAGGATGGCAATCAGCAGGATGATGATGAACGAGGGGAGAATGACGCCGGCACCGGAGAAGAGGCTTCCTTTGAATCCGAGTCGCTTGTTGCCTACAAAGAGGGCGGTGTTGAGCGCGATGGGTCCCGGCATGGACTGGGCAATGGCCAGCATATCCATGAACGCACGGTCGTCGAGCCACCCTCTCTTTTGCACCACTTCGTTGCGTATCAGCGGGATCATGGCGTATCCGCCGCCAAAAGTGAAAGCACCGATCTTAAAGAAGACCAGGAACAGCTCTCCGTATTGTCTGATGGTCTGCATACGCCGACAGATAAAAAAGTGAAAAGCAGCCTGCAAGAGGATGGAATCTGTTGCAGAGCTGCTTTCTATAAGAAGCCGCATTGGTGGAATAAGACGAAACTCCTTCTGACAGGATTTGAGTGTCCTGATATCTTTGTAATCCGCTGTCCCGATAAACGGAATCCCGAAGGATGCGGCCCGCCATCGATATCAAAAACGAGTCTCGGTTTATAAAATGTAATTGATGAGTTTCCCAATCGACCAATGCGGCAATAACTCATACATTTTATATTTTCAAAGATAGGAGATCTCTGCCGGATATCCAAATAATCCGGCACTTTTTTTACCCTCTTTTCCCCAATTTCCCCGCTTTTTCCGGTACATGTGTACCCGTCAGCTGATCGTTATCGGCAAGGACGCGGCTGATCTCTTCGTCCGATACTTCATGATCGGAGAGGTCGCCTGCCAGGTACTGGTCATAGGCAGCCATGTCAACCATCCCGTGACCGGAGAGGTTGAAGAGAATCACTTTCTTCCTGCCTTCTTCCTTTGCCTGCTGTGCTTCCCTGATAGCGGTGGCGATGGCGTGGGTGGACTCCGGTGCGGGGATGATCCCCTCGGTCTGAGCGAAGAGCACACCAGCCTCGAAGGTCTCCAGCTGTCTGATGTCGACCGCTTCGATATATCCGTCTTTGAGCAGCTGGCTCACAATGCTGCCGGCACCGTGATAGCGCAATCCTCCTGCATGGATGTTGGCCGGAGCAAACTTATGTCCCAGTGTGTACATCGGGATCAGGGGGGTGTAACCGGTCTCGTCGCCGAAGTCATACTGAAAGTGTCCGCGTGTGAGCTTCGGGCAGGAGGCCGGCTCGGCAGCGACAAAGCGGGTGTTCGCTTTTCCTTCGAAGTTGTGGCGCATAAAAGGAAAAGAGATCCCGGAGAAATTGGAGCCGCCGCCGAAGCAGCCGATCACTACGTCGGGATACTCACCCGTCATCGCCATCTGTTTCTCCGCTTCTAAGCCGATGATGGTCTGATGCAGCGAGACATGGTTCAACACGCTGCCCAATGCATATTTACAGCCGGGGGTCTGCGTGGCCAGCTCAATCGCTTCGGAGATAGCCGTGCCGAGGCTCCCCTGGTAGTTGGGATGGTCGGTGATGATTTTGCGGCCCGCTTTGGTGGACATGCTGGGTGAGGCAATCACCTGCGCGCCCCAGGTCTGCATCAGCGAACGGCGGTAGGGTTTCTGCTCGTAGCTGATCTTTACCATGTAGACCGCCAGCTCCAATCCGAACATCTTGGAGGCTAAGGCCAGGGCGGTACCCCACTGACCGGCACCTGTCTCGGTGGTAAGGTTGGTCGTGCCCTCTATTTTATTGTAGTAGGCTTGTGGCAGGGCCGAATTGAGTTTGTGCGACCCTACCGGGCTGACGCTTTCGTTCTTGAAATAGATATGAGCCGGTGTGTCGAGTGCTTTTTCCAAGCCGGTAGCCCGCACCAGCGGGGAGGGACGGTAGATTTTGTACTTCTCCCTCACCTCTTCCGGGATGTCGATCCAGGCATCGGTCTGATTTAACTCCTGCCGCGAAAGCTCCTCGGAGAAGAGGGGAAAGAGGTCTTCTGCCTGAAGCGGTTGACCGGTGGCGGGGTTGATCATGGGCTGCGGTTTGTTTTGCATCTCTGCGGTGATGTTATACCACTGCGTAGGAATCTCTGCTTCCGGAAGCAGGAATTTTTTACTTTTTTCCATTGTGCTGATTCTAACTGTTCGTATGATGATGTTACTCTATGCGTGTGAGCCGGTTGGTACGGATGTTTTCCTCCACGATGGCGTCGATCACTGCCACTGCTACCATGTTCACGATGTCGCGCACGGGGGTCTCCACATCGAGGATGTGCACCGGTTTGTTGAGGCCCATTTGTATGGGCCCGATGATGTCGTTCATGCCAGTCTCTTTCAACAGCTTATAGGCTGTGTTGGCTGAGCTGAGATTGGGGAAGACCAGGGTGTTCACCTCTCTGTCACGCAGTCGGGAGAAGGGGTATTTCCTGTCGCGCAGTTGTTTGTTCAGGGCATAGTTGACCTGCATCTCTCCGTCGACCACCATGTCGGGATAGCGTTCGTGCAGGGTCTCCACCACCTGGTGCACGCTGGCGGGACTTCCCACCGTGTCGGCACCGAAGTTGGAGTAGGAGAGCATGGCGATCACCGGGTCGTGGTTGAAGAATTTTACCGTGGCACTGGCCAGCCGTGCAATATCGATCAGCGCTTCTGTGTCGGGGTGACGATTGAAGAGGGTGTCGGCCAGGAAGAGCATTCCTTTTTTGGAGTTGACAATGTGCATCGCCCCGATATGGTTCAGCCCGTCGCGGATGCCGATCACCTCCTTCGCAATGTCGGTGGTGTGCTGATACTTGCTGAAGACACCGGTGATCATGGCATCGGCCTCGCCGGTTTCCACCATCATCATGCCGAAATAGTTGCGCTCGAACATCTTTTCTGCCGCTTCTTCGAGGGTCATCCCCTGGCGGTTTCTCTTTTCGGTCAATATTTTTGCGTAGCGCAGGCGCCGTTCCTCTTCGCGGTCGTGCCGCAGGTTGACGATCTCGATCCCCTCAAGGCTGATGCTGTTTTCATGTGCCACGTTCGCGATCTTCTCCTCGTTGCCCAGCAGGATTGGGTGACAGATGCCTTCGGCACGGGCCGTCTCGGCAGCCTTGAGCATATTCAGGTGGTTCGATTCGGAGAAGACTACCCGCTTGGGATTCTGTCTCCCCATCTCGTAGAGGCGGCGGATCAACTTGTTGTCGAGTCCCATCAGGTCGCGCAGCTTGTTTTCATATTTCTCCCAGTCGGTGATGGGTTTGCGGGCGACGCCCGATGCCATGGCTGCCCTGGCGACCGCCGGAGCTACGGTGGTGAGCAGGCGCGGGTCGAGGGGCTTGGGAATGATGTACTCCCTGCCAAAGCTAAGCTTCTTCACGCTGTAGGCTTCATTTACCACATCGGGTACCGCTTTTTTGGTAAGCTCTGCCAGAGCATAGACGGTGGCGATCTTCATCTCCTCATTGATGCAGGTTGCCTGCACGTCGAGAGCGCCGCGGAAGATATAAGGAAAGCCTAACACGTTGTTGATCTGGTTGGGATAATCGGAACGGCCGGTGGCGAAGATGATGTCCTCGCGTGCCGACATGGCCAGCTCATAGGAGATCTCCGGGTTGGGATTGGCCAGGGCGAAGACGATCGGGTTATCGTTCATCGAGCGGAGCATATCTGCCGTGAGCACGTTGGCTACGGAGAGGCCGAGGAACATATCGGCGCCTTTTAATGCTTCTTCCAGCGTGTAGATATCCCGGTCGGTGGCAAACGGTTTCTTGCGCTCGTTAAGGTCGGTACGAGAGGAGTGGATCACCCCTTTGGAGTCGACCATCACAATATTTTCCGGCTTTGCTCCGAGTGCCATATATAGTTTGGTGCAAGAGTTGGCGGCAGCACCCGCGCCATTTACCACGATGCGGATGTCCCCGATCTTTTTTCCGTTCAACTCGAGAGCGTTCAGCAGTCCGCAGGCGGAGATAATGGCGGTGCCGTGCTGGTCGTCGTGCATGATGGGGATGTTGAGCTCGCTCTTGAGCCGCTCCTCAATCTCGAAGCACTGCGGTGCCTTGATATCTTCCAGGTTGATGCCGCCGAAGGTGGGGGAGATTGCCTTCACCACCTGGATGAATCTCTCCGGGTCTTTTTCGTTCACTTCAATGTCGAACACATCGATGCCGGCGAAGATCTTGAAGAGGAGTCCCTTGCCTTCCATCACCGGCTTACCGGCCAGGGCACCAATATCGCCCAGTCCCAGTACGGCGGTACCGTTCGAGATCACCGCCACCAGGTTGCCTCTGGAAGTGTAATCGTAGGCGGCCTGTGCATTCTTTTCGATCTCCAGGCAGGGCTCCGCCACGCCGGGCGAGTAGGCCAGGGAGAGATCACGCTGTGAACTATAGGGTTTGGTGGGTACTACTTCAATTTTTCCGGGGCGCCCCTGCGCATGGTAGGCCAGCGCGTCGTCCCGTAGTTTGTTTTTTGTCATTTTGATTGTTTTTGTGCAGATTGAAAAATAATTTGTGCAAAATTATAAAAATATTGTGACAGATGATCATTATTGTTGCACTTCCTTTACAAGTTCCATCATAAAGTGATAGAGATCTGCCACCTGCGTGAAATCTTCCATCAGCTGCAGGGCGATGGCGCTACTGAAGATGCGTGCATCGGTCACGGGAATTCTGTGGATCACATAACAGCTTTTTCGCTGTATCCAGGGTTGGTAGAACGCCGGCAGGTCGCTCGGAAGAGGGCGTTTGTAGGGCTCCCCTTCCACCGTGAAGCCGGCCCCGGTTGCCCGAAGTGCCATCTCACGGAACGATTCCCGGCTGTAGGAGATCTCTTCCCGGAAGGCATCCATGACCTTCCGCTTGGGCATAAACAACCCCATGCCATAGATGAACTGTTTCGTGTCCAGCTCGGCGAAAAATCCGGGAGTCTCCTCCCAGTGAGTGGCTTTCTGCTGGAAGTTGAGCCACATGGAGGTTTTGTAGGGATCCTTGTTGGGCGAAAAACGGGTGTCGCGGTAGATGCGTGAGAGCATCTTCGAGGGACGCAGTTCAAACAAGGGGTCAATGTTGTGCATCGCAGGGGAGAGCATCACAGCCAGCGACCGGAAGGGTTGCAGCAAAGAGTCCTGATAGATCTGTTTCCGCTCATTAAACCATTCACGGTCGTTGTTCTCTTTCAATTCCCGAAGAAAAGAAATGGCTTCGGGAGTGAAGCCGGTAAAGGGTGTGACTACTTCCATTCATTCTCCATTTTGATCGTTTTGCCCATCAAAGGTAACGTTTTTTTAGGTTGGGGAAAACATATGTCGGGGAAAACAGGTGGTATACATGATGGTAACGCTTTTCATGAACAGATGCTCACACTCAAGAATGGAGACCAGATCAGAGCGAGCGTGTCGGGGTACCGGGAACTGCGAACAATCCTTAATATGTGATTTCGTCGATGGATCAGTTGTAAAGTATGTTAAAACCGGGAAAACTGATTTGTAATTTTGAGTTTTCTCGATTATTTTTGTGCGTTTTCAATAGACAGGTTACAGATGGAATTGCATGAAAGAATCATAGAAAAAGCCGGGAATCTCTTTATCCAGTACGGAGTCAAAAACAGCTCCATGGATGAGATTGCCACCTCGCTGGGCATCTCCAAGCGGACCATATATGAAATTTTCCGGGACAAGGAGGAGCTCCTGATCTCTTTCTTGAAAAAAACTAGGGACGAACGGAATGCGTATTTCGCTGACTACCTCTGTGATGAATACAATGTGATTGAGGTGTTCCTTAAAATTATCGAAGCGCAACAGAACATGCCGATGGCCAACGTGAAGTTTTTTGAGGACATCCGCAAGTATTATCCGCGCGCCGCAAAACTGATCCAGGAGGAGGTTGACCGAAACAATGCGTTCCTGCGCAAGTTCCTCCGTAAAGGGATTGGCCAAGGTTTCATCCGGGAGAACCTGAATGTGGATGTGACCGCATTCCTGGTGGAGGACAGCACCTATACCTACATCCGTGCTTCCTACCTGGAACAGCCCCCTTTCTCGTTCCGGGAGTTGTTCTTCACGATGATGATCAACTTCATACGGGGCATATCGACGGAGAAAGGGATCCGTATCATTGATGAATATTTAGCAAATCAGGAAAAGAAACAGATTAGTCAAGATGAATAGTAAAAGAATGAATCAAATGAGATCCATCCGATCGGTATGGGTCGCGCTGTTGCTGGGTGTTGCCGGCATCTCCGGCATCTCGGCACAGACAGCCGACAGTTTGTATATTGACCTGAACACGGCATTGGAGATCGCACTGAGTGAGAACCCCAAAGTGAAGGTCGCCGACATGGAGATCACAAAGAAGGAATATGCAAAGAAATCGGCTTACGGTGCGCTATTGCCCCA
>JAQVWR010000097.1 GCA_028709605.1 Proteiniphilum sp. | reverse complement strand
GTTGTTATATAGAATCATTCTAATTATGTAGAAAACTACAACACAAATTATTTTGAAGGAAGCTGCTATGGCAAAGACAAAACCGACAATGAGCAATATATCGAAAGAGAAGATGTTGCATATGCATCGGCTGATGTTGGATATCCGCAATTTCGACGGTAAGGTGAATAAGCTGGTACGAAAGGGGATGATACCCGGAATGACTCACTTCTCGATCGGGGAGGAGGCGGCCAACGTGGGGGCAGTTGCCGCCATTGAGAGGGGATTCGACCTGATCACCTCCAACCACCGCGGTCACGGGCAGAGCATTGCCCTGGAGATCGACCTGAACGGGATGATGGCGGAGATCATGGGCAAGGCCACCGGTACCTGCAAGGGTAAGGGTGGTTCCATGCACATCGCCGACCTCGACAACGGCAACCTGGGTGCCAACGGCATTGTGAGTGGCGGCATGGGGATGGCCATCGGGGCGGCACTCACCCAGAAGATGAAGAACACGGGCAAGATCGTGGTTTGCTTCTTCGGCGACGGAGCCGTGAACGAGGGTACCTTCCACGAGACCATGAACATGGCCTCGATCTGGAAGCTGCCGGTGATCTTCTACTCCATCAACAACCTCTATGGCATCAGCACCCCCATCAGGGAGGTGATCAATGTGGACTATAATTACCGGCGTGCTTCCTCTTACGGAATACCGGGCCACTTTATTGAGGATGGCAACGACCTGTTGGCGGTATACCACAAGTTCGAGGAGATCGTCAGGTATGTCCGCGAGGGCAACGGCCCCGTATTGGTGGAGGCGATCACCTATCGCTGGCTGGGACACTCCACTTCCGACCCGGGCAAGTACCGCACCAAGGAGGAGGTGGATGAGTGGAAGAAAAAAGATCCGATTGCCCGCTTTCGCGACTACCTCATCGAGCACAAGATTGCTACGGCGAAAGAGCTGGATGAGCTGAACGATGCTTCACTGGAAGCAGTGGAAGAGTCGGTGAAGTTCGCCCTGAGCAGCCCCGAGCCCTCCCTTGAGTCGGCCTTCGAAGATATTTATGCAGATTCATAATTACCGCAGACGATCATCAATGGAAAAAGAAACGAAAATCATGTCCGTACGCGACGCCATCATCCTGGCCATGTCGGAAGAGATGCGGCGCGACGAAAATGTATTCCTCATGGGGGAGGATGTGGGGATCTTCGGAGGCGACTTCGGAACCTCGGTCGGGATGCTCGAAGAGTTTGGCAAGGAGCGTGTGCGCGACACCCCCATCTCGGAGAATGCCATCTCCGGTGCCGCCATCGGTGCCGCCATGACCGGCATGCGTCCCATTGTGGATGTCACCTTCATGGATTTCATCGTCTACATGATGGACAACATCGTGAACCAGGCAGCCAAGACCCGATATATGTTCGGTGGCAAGGGGCAGATCCCTGTCGTCTTCCGCTGTGCCGCCGGCGGCGGCGTAGGCTCCGCTGCCCAGCACTCACAGTCGCTCGAGGCCTGGTTCACCCATATCCCCGGACTGAAGGTGGTGGCTCCCGGCACCCCGGCCGATGTGAAGGGGATCCTGAAAGCCTCCATCCGCGACAACAACCCGGTGATCTTCCTCGAATACAAGGCACAGTTCAACATGAAAGGCGAGGTGCCCCTCGATCCCGACTTCGTGCTGCCCATCGGCAAGGCCGACATCAAGAAGGTGGGGAAGGATGTCTCGGTGATCACCTACGGCCGCATGCTCGAGCGGGTGATGCAGGCCGCTAAGGAGGTGGAGGATACCGAGGGGGTGAGTGTGGAGGTGGTGGACCTGCGCACGCTCAAACCGCTGGACAAGGAGACGGTGCTCGCATCGGTGAAGAAGACCGGTAAGGTGCTGTTGGTGAATGATGCCCACAAGACCGGCGGGTTTATCGGTGAGGTGGCTGCCACCATCGCCGAGAGCGACGCCTTCGACTACCTCGACGGACGCATCCTGCGACTGGCAGGCGAGGATGTGCCTATCCCCTATAACCAGACCCTCGAGGCTGCCATGATCCCCAGCGTGGAACGGATCAGGAAATACATTCTCAAGTTAGTCAACAACCGCTAAACAGGGATTGAATGGAAACAGTTAAACTAAGAGCCACACCGGCGGCAAGAGCACTGGCGAGACGACTCGGGGTGAAGCTGACGAACGTGGCCGGCACCGGTTACAAGGGACGCATCCACCGCGACGACATTGCCGGCTTCCACTACGGGGAGAAGATCCATGTCTCCCCGCTGGCCCGCCGCATTGCCGAGGAACACGATATTGAACTGAAAGGAATCAAGGGCAGCGGCCACAACCACAAGATCATGAAAGAGGATGTGCTGCAGCTGATCTCCGACCCACAGATAAAGGCGATGCTGACACGCGATAAGCTGACTGAACCAGCCGCACCGCTCGCACCGCCCAGACCGGCGGCAGCCGCGCAGCAGCCATCGCAGCAGCCAGCCGCGCCTGCGGCAGCCAAGGCTGCGACACCGGCAGCTTCCGATACCCCTGCCGGCAGCACCGAAACGGTGCCAATGACGCAGATGCGCAAGATTATCTCCAAACGGATGATGGAGAGCTATTTTGGCATCCCCTCGTTTATCCAGACCTGGGAGGTGGATATGACCCACTTGCTGGCGCTGCGCAAGCAGCTGATTGAGCCGATCAGGGAGAAGACCGGCAAGAAGCTGACGGTCACCGACCTGATCTCCGTGGCAGTGGTGAAGACACTGATGAAGCACAAGCAGATCAACGCCAGCCTCAACAAGGAAGGTACCGGGATCACCTACCACAACTACGTGAACCTGGGGATGGCGGTAGGCATGGAGGAGGGACTGCTGGTGCCGGTGGTGAAGAATGCCGACAGGATGAGCCTGAGCGAGTTCGTGGTGGCCATCAAGGACCTCACCGAGCGTACCTTCTCCAAGAAGCTGCTGCCCGATGAACAGGCGGGAAGCACCTTCTCGATCAGCAACCTGGGAATGTACGGCGTGGATGCGTTCACCGCCATCATCAACCAGCCCAACGCGGCCATCCTGAGCGTAGCCTCCACGCAGGAGCGGATCGTCCCGGTGAACGGTGAGGCGGTGATACGCCCCATTATGAAGATCAGCCTCACCAGCGACCACCGGATCATTGACGGCCTCACCGCCGCCAAGTTCATGACCGACCTGAAAGCGCAGCTGGAGAACCCGATGACCCTTTTGATATAAACAAGAAAAAACAGAAATATGGCTTTTGAAATCATTATGCCCAAGGCCGGTATCGACATGACCGAGGGGCAAATTGTGAAGTGGTTGAAGAAAGAGGGTGATCCCGTCAAAGAGGGGGAGATCATCCTTGAGATCATGACCGATAAGACCAGTATGGAGCTCGAGGCGGAAGCAACGGGTATCCTGCTGAAGATTGTACATCACGACGGGGAGACGGTGCCGGTGACCGAGGTGATCGGCTACATCGGCTCGGAGAACGAGTCGGCCGACACGCTGATGCCCGAGGTGATCGAGGATACCGGTGCGAAGGAGCGCGACGAGGAGAAGCGGATGATCCGCCTGGAGGACAACTACCAGGTGGTGGTGATCGGCGGTGGTCCCGCCGGCTATGTGGCTGCCATCCGCGCGGCACAACTGGGTGCCAGGGTGGCCATCGTGGAGAAGGGCATCTTCGGCGGCACCTGCCTCAACGTAGGCTGTATCCCCACCAAGACCTACCTGAAAAATGCCGAGATCATCGAGCAGATCCAGGCAGCGGCATCGCGGGGGATCCTCATCGACAGCTCCATGATCCGGATCGACATGGAGAAGGTGCAGGCGTACAAGAACAAAGTGGTGCGCAAGCTGACCAGCGGAGTGGAGACTCTCCTGAAGAGCAACGGCGTAGATATCTATAAGGGCACGGGCCGCATCAACAAGAACAACGATGTGGTGGTGAATGACGCACAGATCATCAAGGCGGACAAGATCATCCTGGCCGGCGGTTCGAAAGCCTCCAAAATCAACATCCCCGGTATCGAGAGCGACAAGGTGCTCACCAGCGACGACCTGCTGGCCATCCAAGAGGTACCCGGCACGCTGGCCGTGATCGGCGGCGGGGTGATCGGTACCGAGATGGGACAGTCGTTCGCGGGACTGGGCTCACAGGTGATCCTTATCGAGATGATGGACCGCATCGTGCCGACCCTCGACCGGGAGGTGTCGACAGAGCTGCTCCGCCATATGCAGAAGAAGGGGATCGAGGTGATGACCTCCACCCGTATCACCGAGATTGTGGACAAGGGCGACAAGCTGGAGATCCGCATCGAAGGCAAGGAGCCGGTGATCGCCGATAGGGCGCTGATCTCCATCGGCCGCGTACCCGACCTGGAGGGATTGGGTGAAGTAAAGCCGGAGACCGAAAGGGGCAGGATCAAGGTGAATGAGTACATGGAGACCAGCGTCAAGGGTATCTATGCCCCGGGAGATGTGAACGGCATCAAGATGCTGGCGCATGTGGCCTTCCGCATGGGTGAGGTGGCTGCAGAAAATGCGGTCAGGGGCAACCATCGCAAGGTGAAGCTGCTCTCGGCACCCTCCGTGGTCTACACCTCACCCGAGGTGGCACAGGTGGGTATGACCGAGGAGCAGGCACGGGAGAAGTATGATGAGATCCGTATCGGCAGGTTTCATTTTGCCGCCAATGGGCGTGCACTGGCATCGGGTGATGCCGTCGGCTTCGTGAAGGTGATCGCCGACAACCGCTACGGGGAGGTGCTGGGCGTGCACATCATCGGCCCTTCCGCTGCCGAGATCATCACGCAGGCATCGCTCCTCATGGAGATGGAGATCACCGTGAACGAAGCGGTGAACACCATCTACGGACACCCCACCTATTCGGAGGCGCTGATTGAAGCATTCAACGATGTGTTGGGTGAGGCGGTGCATATCCCGAAAAAAACAGTAAAGCACACCTGATCGAACCTGACGGGCTCCGGAAAGAATGGAGGGCTGAACGGCCCTGAGCTCCCTCCGGACCTGTGTTATATATATTCTATGATTTATATCATCAGCAACAGCCATCAGCCGGACTACAACATCGCCCTGGAGGAGTACTGTTTCAAACAGCTGCGACAGTTCGGCAAGATCTTTATCCTCTGGATCAACGAACCCTCCATCATCGTGGGCAGGAACCAAAATACCCTGGCCGAGATCAACAGCCGGTACGTGGAGGAACAGGGGATCCGTGTGGTGCGGCGCATCACCGGCGGCGGTGCGGTCTACCACGACCTGAACAACCTCAACTACACCATTATCTCCGATGAGAAGGGAGACAGGGATTTCGACTTCAAATCTTTTTCGCAACCGGTCATTGATACCCTGGCAGAGCTGGGCGTGACGGCCGAGTTTTCCGGCCGCAACGATATCACCATCGACGGGAAGAAGATCTGCGGCAATGCCCAGGCCTACCACGACGGACGGGTGATGCACCACGGCT
>JAQVWR010000096.1 GCA_028709605.1 Proteiniphilum sp. | reverse complement strand
GCCTTCACCGTGAAGAATTAAGTCACAACTGTTGCCGTATGCAACCATCTTTCTCTGAAAGGCGAGAATACCCTCAACCGGTGAAACGTTGTCTTTCATTCCATGAAAGATAAGAGTAGGAGGAAGATTTTCCCTGACTTGATGAAGGGGCGACAACTCGCACCACCTCTTTCCGATTTTCTTGTTCCCATACCCGTTGGGGGATGTGTCAAGCACCGGGTAATAGAGGATCATGTGAGCGGGTACGGGGGAGATCCGACAATTATCCCGTGGATCATCTGTACCATCGAACAGGATTGCCCCGGCCGCAAGATGACCTCCAGCCGAGAGGCCAACCAAGGTTATTCCTGCAGAGTCGATCCGCAGTTCAGTCGCATGTTCTTTCACGTAACGAATGGCCGATTTGGCATCTTTCACGCAATCGACAACCCCAATGTTTTTCGAAGCATCCAACAACCTGTACTCAACGGAGATGGCCAACCAGCCTCGCTGCGCGAATTCCTGAAGGATGGGATAGGTCATCGAAGGATGGCCTCCACTCCATCCGCCCCCGTGAAATGCTATCACGCATGGCCTCTCTCCATTTTTTATAGGGATGGTATCCGGTTCAAAAAGATGAAGTCTGAGCGGCATCTCTCCCACTTCCTTGTAAATGATCTTCCGCGAGGGAGTGATAGAATCGGACAGTTGATCCACATACCTACGAGTCGACTGGCTATACGAGGGAGTCTCGTTAAAGCATAAGAGAAGCAAAAGCATAAGAAACGGAGTCCTCATCTATTCATTAATTATAAAGGTATAATTCATGCTGGTACGCCCTGAAGGTAGAACAACGGCACACTTCAATTCTTTAACTCCCTGATCTTTTGGGTAACGAATCGTTTCCCGATACACCTTACCGCGAGTCAGGGGTTCCTCACCATCCAGAGAGTAATAAATCACGGCATCTCTTACGGTAGGTGCCAGCTCTATGATGTAATAAGAGTCGTCTGTTTTAATCACTTGCTGTAGGAAAGGTTCGGGAATGCGAAAAGCGACAGATTGTTGGTCGAGCCAATTCAGATGGTGTGACATTTTTTCTATGAAGTTAGGGTAATCCTTTCTGTCTGCAGGTGACCAACCTGATTCTGCCACCGCGAGGATCCGGGGATACATCATATACTCCAGCATCTCCACACTGTGGATATATTCCATCCAAATATTTCCCTGAACACCTATCACAAATTTATGCTTGTCCGGCGGGATGCCACCACAGGGATCGAACAGGTAGGTGGAGTCGAGCGGAACAAATCCGCCTATGTTGATGGGTTCAACCGATATGTCATCCGTCTGATATCGATCCAGGTAGTAAAAGTTGTTCGGTGCCATGATTACATTATATCCTTTGTTGGCTGCAGAAATTCCACCCTTGGGCCCGCGCCAGCTCATCACGGCCGCGTTGTCCGGAACATGTCCTCCCTCCAGGATCTCATCCCATCCGATAATTTTTTTCCCTCGTTCCTTCAGGAAATCAGCAATACGTTTGACAAAATATCCTTGTAACTCCTTTTCGTTTTCCAGGTTTTCATCCTTGATTCTCTGCTGACATCTTGCACAGCTTTGCCATCTTTTCTTCGGAGCTTCGTCTCCTCCAATATGGATGTATTGAGAAGGGAAGAGGTCGATCACTTCGGTCAGTACATCCTCTAGGAAACGGAATACCTCATCGTTGCCAGCACAGAAGATATCATCCTTGATGCCCCAGTTGATGGGGATCTCAAAAGGCCCTCCTGAACAGGAAAGTTGGGGATAGACCGCCAACGCTGCCATCGCATGTCCAGGCATCTCAATCTCAGGGATAACAGCAATCTTCCTCTCTGCCGCGTACGCCACAATTTCTCTCACCTCATCCTGTGTATAAAAACCACCGTGGGGTACATTATCATGAAGCCGGGGTTCCTTCCTGTATTGGGTACTCTTCCTCCACGCTCCTTTTTGGGTAAGTTCGGGATATTTTTTAATCTCTATTCGCCAGCCGTAATCTTCGGTGAGATGCCAGTGAAAAACATTCAACTTGTAGTGTGCCATCTGGTCAAGCAGCGATTTAATTACCTCCACGGGGTAATAATACCGAGCAACGTCGATCATCATTCCCCGGTGGGGAAAACGGGGCTCATCGCATATGACCAAGTGAGGCAACGTGAGGGAATGGCTGTTCTCGATGATCTGTTTCAGTGACTGCAAGCCGTAGAAGATACCGGTATCGTCACCTTCAATGGTGATCCCCTTTTCATCGGTAATCAGTTGATATGATTCGGGAGACATGTTGCCGGTATGTTTCATTCTAATACGATTACTCGCTTTTTGGTCTCTTTTCCTGATCTTCAGGGAAAGGTCGAAATGTTCCTGTAGGAAGCATTGGAGCATTTCGGCATGCTGCTTCCCCGCGGATCCCGATAGCTCTATGACGGTAGACGGGGTGATGGTAAAGCTGCCCTCTTGCAAGGTGATCTCTTTGGGTTCCGGGATAATGTGAACCTGCGCGGATATATTTGTTGCAAAAGCGGCAAACAGGAGCGGAAAAAAGATGATTTTCTTATTCATAAAAAGATGTCATTAATTTCCCATTAATAGTAAAACAAATTTTTGTAATAAGGGGTATTTTTTGAGTATTTAATAATCATTACCATGAGGCTATTGATAACAGACTCCATCCAATTATTCAGTCCAACAGACATAGAGTTTACGACATTAAAATTTTCATTTGACATGTCGAACTCCTCCGAAGAATCATCTTCCAGATTATATAACACATAAACAAAACATTATTCTCATTGAATATTCAATGTAATTTATATAGCCATCAATCCATGCAGCGTGACCTTTAAGATCTTTAGTCGAAGACGGTATGGTTGTCCAGCTTGCCGTTCTTGTGGGCGTGCTTGCCGATGAGAAGGCAAGCGCGGCTCGGTCCCGAGATGGAGTTAGCCACGTATGCGTTGCGGTAGATTACCCCGTTTTCTGCTATCCGGTTCAGGTTGGGCGTTTCGATGTAGCGGTTGTCATAACTGCTCATCATCTGCCTTGTATGGTCGTCGGTCATGATGTAGACGATGTTCAGGGGCCACTGCTCGGCGACTTTTCTGGTAGTAACACATGAGGCCAACAGGGCAACTCCCGCCAGCGGGAAGATCATTCTCGAATGTAAATGCATTTGAGTTGTTTTCATATTATTGTTACTATCGAAATGATATTTATTTGAATGCGCTGGTTATCAACTCATACAGATTGCGGTCCTTCAGGTTGTTTTCCATTTCCGTAACCTCCTTCCTGCTTATATTACGCAGGGGCAGCCTGCAATGTCCACAGTCGATTTTTGCCATCTTCATGAGCTGCTTACCGGCAACAATGCCACCCCCGTATTTGCTGACGATGCTCAGCAGATTCACAGATTGCAGTTGAAGATTCCTGGCTCTTTCGGTATCATGGTTGTTATATGCTTCTATCATGTCATAATAAAGCTCGGGAATCAGGTTGTAGGTGGTTCCGATTCCTCCCTTAATACCAAGTGATAATCCGCAGAGCAATGTTTCATCTGATCCATGGAGAATATCGAACTGCCCGTTCTCAAAATTGAGACACCGCTGCATATCCATCAAATTGCTATTCGTGTATTTTATCCCAACCAGGTTTGGGATCTTGTCTTTTGCTTCACGCAACAGATCTATCATGTTGAAATGAATCCCTGTGCGTACTGGTATGTGATAGTAGTATACCGGAGTATCGGGCACTGTGTCGGCAATTACCTTGATATATGCAACCAGCTCTGTGACAGTTTTGGGTTGCAGGAAAGTGGGGCCCATGAGGGAAACGGCATCGGCTCCCACATTCCGGGCATGTATGGCCAACATCTGCGCGTCTTTGTATGAATTTGCACCAATATGTACAAACAACTTGAACTGAGGGGTTCGCTCTTTGGCCCATACATCAGTCATTGCCATCCTCTCCGTCACACTCATCAGCATTCCCTCTCCTGAAGAACCCAGGATAAATGCCCCTTTTAATTTTTTTTGCTTCAATTGCTCTGCATAAAAGGGTATGATTTCCCTGTTTATTTCATCATTCTTGGTAAATGGTGTAAATACCGGTGCGATCAAACCTTCGATTTTGGTAAATTGTATCATGAAATTATATTTTAACTTAAATGTTTCCTGTTGATAGTTTTTCTTTCAATTGCCCCAAATGCGTGTGGTAAACATCACGGGGGAGAATATTCCTCTCTTTGCAGATGGAGGCAGCCATGCCTACAACTTCACCCATCATGGAGATGGTACGCATCACCCGTACACTGCCCAGGGCTATGTGCGTCACGCTGATATTCCTGCCGGCCATAAAAAGGTTGGCAATGTTACGGGAGTAAAGGCAGCGGTAAGGAACCGCATAGGGGGATATTTTTTGTTTTACCGCCTTCGATAGAAAAGGTTCCCCGTTGAACTTATCGGAGTATTGTGGGTAATGCAGGTCAATGCTCCAGGTGGTGGTGAAGGATGCATCGGGATAGGATACCTGATTGAGAATATCTGTTTCGGTCAGGATCAGGTCACCAAGCAAGCGTCTCGATTCACGCTTGCCGGCAATGTATGCGATCCAGTTCAACGTGTAATTCCGGTATCTCTCTTTTTTCGAACTGTGGTTCTTGAGGTAAGACCAGTTACCGAAAATCACCTGCAGCGCATAATCCCTGATCTGTTCGATCTGATACACCTGATCCCTGAAAAAGCCTGTTTCCCAATTCCAGTCACCCTTGATCTTGTGTTTACAGGTCTCCTCTGTGAACTGTATCGCCCAGGGACATTCAGGAAAGGTGGTTTCCTGGTCACCGGCAGTGGCGTACCACTGCATTGACGTACCCATCACCAGGTTGTCTGTCTCATCAGGGGCTGATGGCTCATTGGTCAACTCCTTGCTCTCCCTGCCCACCCGGTAGTCTGCTCCTGCCAAAAATCCCAGGTTGGCATCGCCGGTGCAGTCAGCAAAGAAATCCCCCTTTAGTCGTACCCTTTTCCCGTCGCGAATATTCGTGGCTTCTACCGAAACGATGTGGCCTCCATCCATCTGGACTTCATCCACATGGGTATTAAGAAAGAGCGAAATCTTATCTTCACCTTTGATCACGGCCAATTTCAGGTCATCTTCATAATTCCCGGCGGGACCGGCGTTATGTATTTTCTTCTCCGGGTATTGCTCGATGGTCTCGAGTATTTTCTTGCTTCGTTCCGAGCCGGGATCGTTTTGTGCTTCCCACAGGGTCCAATGTCCCACGGGACCAAACTCGTCGATCAGGCTACCCAGTCGTGGGTAAGGATCCTGATAAATGGATCCTGATAGGCCCACACGTACCTCTGAGCTGTTGTTCCCACCCAACACCTCCCTGTCGTGCACGAGAGCTACCCGACACCCGTTACGGGCTGCCGACAGCGCGGTAGAGATGCCACCGATGCCACCCCCCACCACAACTAGGTCAAAGCCAAATTCTTCTATCGGACTTTGTGGAACAAACCTATCCCTGAATGCGTGCAACGCCTCTCCATCATCGGGGGGAATCATCGTATGATCAGATGTGAGTAATATGGCATCGCAACGCCCGTTAAACCCAGTTAGATCGTGTAATCTGATCTCGGCATCACCGGCCGCTAACCAGGCTGATCCACCATCCTGCCAGTGCCAGTTGTTTTTCTCCACTCCAAATAGGGCCGTCAAGGGCTGGTTGTTGATAATTACCCTGAATTTGCCCGGTGCGTTTTGATCAATCTCGCCTTCTATCCAGTTACGCGTACGTACCCATATCCTATAGCTTTCCGATTGGGATATAACCACACTGGTCATAGCGTCA
>JAQVWR010000095.1 GCA_028709605.1 Proteiniphilum sp. | reverse complement strand
GGGAGGAGGAGATCGACCGGGAGTTAGCCGGGGCCTATCTCCGACTTGTTGCAGAGAAGAGAGACAAAGCCGATATCCTGGTCCGTAAAGGTTTTTCACCCGAGAACTCGCCCAATGGCAACTGGACTTTTAACTACTCGAGCCTGAACGTACACAGGAGAGGCGACTGGATGGTCTCTGCTATGGGATACAGTCGTTATCTGTGGTCGAGTGAGGGATACAGGGGAGAAAACCTGTTCGGGAGATATATGAATCACGGCTCCCTGCAAATACTGGCTACCGGAGACCCCATCTCGAATCATGACTCGGGATTCCGACAAGAGGGATGGGACTGGAACCATTTTCCGGGTACCACCGCCACCGTACTTCCCATGGAGCAACTGAAAGCCGATGTGAAGAATGTGGATGATCAGTCGGGATTCGAAGAGATGCTGCTCTCCGATGAATCCTTTTGCGGGGGGATCTCCCTCAGCAACCAACATGGAGCCTTCGGCATGAAGCTGCATGAACATGATAAATACAACGGTTCCCTGCGTGCACGTAAATCGGTCTTCTTTTTCGACAACAGAATCGTAGCCCTCGGCAGTAACATCGAGTCCGCACTGCCGGAAGAGACGCACACCACCCTGTTCCAAGTTTTTCTGGAGCATGAACAAATGCCTTTCTTGGTGAATGGAAAGATGCGGACCGCTTTTCCTGATCACACGGTATTGCAGGAAAGAAAAGGAAATCTGCTGTCTGATGGATTGGGCAATTATTTCTGGATCAACAAAGGAGCAGTCCTCTTTAAAAAGGAGAAACAACAGTCGCTGCATGAGGAGACGGGGCTTCCCACGCAGAACAATTTCGCACTGGCGGCCATCAATCATGGGCCTTCCCCCCGCAACAGCGCTTACGAATATATGATTCTGGTGCAACCGGGCCCTGACGAAAGAGACAAAATATGCGGAAAAATCTTTTCCCATGATTTGCCTTATGTCGTTTTACAACACGACTCCCTGGCTCATATCGTTCACGATAAAGAGACCCGAACAACCGGTTACGTACTTTTTGAAGCGGGGGAGGTCTCAGCTGATTCACTGCTGCGAAAGGTGAACCTGCCCAGTCTGGCAATGGTCCGTGAGATAGATGAAAACAAGATGGTACTGGCCGCCTGCGACCCTGATCTCAGGTTTTATGAAGGGGACCCTGATGAGGTGTACGATGAAGAAGGAAAGAGCGTGGAGAGAAGCATTTACTCCAGAGATTGGATCGATAACCCGTCAGGGACATCCTACCTGAAAATAACCGTTGCGGGAAGGTGGAAAATCGGAGTGACAAACCGCCCTGTAAGAGTGGCTGAATCCGGAAAGGATCATACGGTCATTGAGTTTGAATGCCGCCATGGGTTGTCACAAGAAGTATTGTTAATTCGTAATTGAAAGAATATGAAACAACTGATCTTTACCGGACTGGCTGGAATCGTTGCATCGGGGGTGTGGGCACAACAGCCAAACATCATCTACATCATGACCGATCAGCAGACTGCTTCCGCCTTAAGCTGCGAGAATGCATCCGTCGTCCACACACCCAACCTTGACAGGCTGGCTCATGAGGGGATCCGGTTCTCTCATGCCTATTGTGCCGCACCGCTGAGCGGCCCCTCCCGATTTGCCATGATCACGGGTCTGCCTCCCGGGAGAGAGGGAATGTTGAAAAATCACACCCCCTTCCCGGAAGAACTGAAAGAGCAGACACTCGGCAACCTCCTGTCAAAAGCCGGTTATGAATGTGCTTATGCGGGTAAATGGCATCTGCCGGAAGCCTCCCTCCCCACAGGAGACAATGGCTTTGGCTTCAGGTTTCTTCACGGACACGATGACCGTGGATTAGCAAAGTCCTGTATGGCGTTTCTGAGAGAGCATCATCCAAAACCATTCTTTCTGGTGGCTTCTTTTGATAACCCGCATAATATCTGTGAATATGCGCGAAACCAGCAACTGCCCTTTGCGGAGATCCAGGATCCACCGGTGGAGGATTGTCCCAATCTCCCGTCGAATTTTGCTCCTACGCCCTACGAAGCAGAGATCATCCGGCTGGAACAAAAGGGACATTTCCCCACTTATCCGGTAATCGATTACACGGTTGATGACTGGCGGCGCTACCTGAACGCATATTATCGCCTCGTAGAAACCGTGGATCACGAGATCGGAAAGATCATCGATGCACTGGTTGAGTCGGGGCTCTATGACCAATCAGTGATCATTTTTTCCAGTGACCACGGCGATGGCGCGGCCTCCAACCGGTGGAACCAAAAATCGGCACTCTTTGAAGAGGTGGTGAATGTGCCGTTTATTGTCAAGGCTCCGAATCGTTTCCGCAGCAATCTGGTGCGGCCTCAACTGATCAATGCCGGGCTGGATCTTCTTCCCACCATCTGTGACTATGCAGCGGCAGAGATTCCTGACCACTGCACCGGCAAAAGTATCAGAAGGCTGATCGAACAGGAAGATGAGCAGGAGATCCATCCGTACATCGTTACCGAAACCCTGTTCGATAAGTCAACTACCAGAGGGTGGATGATCCGTACCCCGGGCCATAAATATGTATTATATGACAAAGGGAAATACAGAGAACAGTTGTTCGATATGCAGCAGGACAGGAAAGAGCGGATCAACCTTGTTGTAGAGAAAAAAGACAGGGATCTGCTCAACCGCCACCGCACGATCCTCAACGAATGGATCGAAATGAACAACATCGTCACTTCGGGCAGGGAGATCATCCCACCTGAAAAAAATCATTGTCAAACCATTCACAAACCCACAAAATGAAACAACTCAACCCAACCATTCAATACCTGGGGTTTATCGGTTTAATCCCCCTACTCTCCTGTGCCGGTAAAGAGAAGAATGCAGCTCAGGCCAATCCGGCGCCCAACGTGATTTACGTCTTCCCGGACCAGATGCGCAACAGTGCCATGGGTTTCTGGAGCAATGAACCCTATACCCGGCACTTCCGGTACAAGGGTGATCCGGTGATCACACCCAACCTGAACAAATTTGCCGATGAGGCCGTGGTCTTTTCATCGGCTTTCAGCAACTGTCCGTTGAGCAGCCCCCACCGGGGGTCCCTGATGACCGGAATGTACCCCAACAAAAGTGGGGCAATGTTGAACATGAATTCCTCCCGACCGGTCAGCTCGCTGCGGGATGATGCCGTCACCATCAGTGACCTGCTCAGTCAAAACGGTTATAACTGTGCCTATATCGGGAAATACCATCTCGACTATCCCACCCCAAACGACCCGGATCGTCCGGGACATTACGTTGAGGACAAAAGCCCGGTTTGGGATGCTTACACACCGCCCGAAAAAAGACATGGGTTCGATTTCTGGTACTCCTATGGCACGTTCGATGTACATAAACATCCCCACTACTGGGATACAAAAGGTACCAGACATGAGATACATGAATGGTCGCCCAAGCATGATGCGGATATCGCCATCAGCTATCTGCAAAACAATGCCGGGCAGCGCGACAGCTCGAAGCCTTTTTTTATGATGGTGAGCATGAATCCGCCGCATCACCCGTACCGTTCTCTCGACGATTGTATGGAGGAGGACTACAACCTCTACAAAAACAAAACACCGGGAGAACTGCTTATTCGTGACAATGCAGACACCACCATGGCTAAAGCTGCTTCCGCTCCCTATTATTTCGCACAAGTCACCGGAGTGGACAGGGAGTTTGGACGGATCCTGCAGGCGCTCGACAGCTTGGGGCTCTCGGAGAACACCATCGTGGTATTTGCCTCCGATCACGGCGAGACCATGTGCAGTCACGGGATTAATGACCCCAAGAATTCTCCATATACCGAGGCCACAAATATCCCGTTTCTGATCAGATATCCGGGCAAACTGTCCCCCAAAGTAGAAAATCATATTTTTGCCTCACCCGACATTATGCCGACCCTGCTGGGATTGTGCGGATTATCGGATAAGATTCCGCAACAGGTTCAGGGATACAATTTTGCAGAATATCTGACCACCGGGAAAAGTAGCCTTGCTCTGCCGGAAAGTGCGCTCTATATCCGAAATATGAACGGAGAGAAAGATATGAACGGGAAAGTGAACACCTACTTCCCCGAATCGAGAGGCGTGAAGACTTCTGAATATACGTTATCACTGTCAATAGACCGGAAATCGAAAAGGCTGAAACAGGTACTTTTCTTCCATGATGAAGCTGACCCGTATCAATTACACAACTTGTCTCTGGATGATTATCCGACACAAAAGATATCCCTGTTGAAAGAACTTGCCCTGCTTCTCAAAAAAGCGGAAGATCCCTGGTACAACGAGAGGATCCTGGCAGATATGATCCCATACTGATGGCTCCAGACAGAACCATTTCAATCAGATCAACCATTCCAGGGCATGCTGACATGTTTGTGATCTCCCGGCAGAATGCCGGTCACACGATCCTGTCCGTCGAAAATCCACAAACATTGATTCAATTTCACATATAAACGGACTGTGCTCGTTCACAAATGGAGAAAAAATGTTATATTTGCCTGTTCGGGAACTCAGCTTCTTCGCAGTACATCAGTTCAATTTTCAAGCTGCCGGATCCTGTTTTTACCTATTCATGGCATTGGATGAATGGAAAGCATTCAAAATCAATCCATAAAGGAAATAATGATCAAAAAAAGAGATAGTCAATGAAAACAAAGTATCAATTACGTTATGCAGCGCATCCCGAGGATGTAAAATCTTATGACACACAACGGTTGCGCAAGGATTTTTTAATAGAAAAAGTGTTCAATGCAGATGAGGTAAACATGGTATATTCCATGTATGACCGCATGATTGTGGGGGGGGCGATGCCGGTGAACGAGTCTTTGCACCTTGAGGCGATAGAACCTTTGAAACAGCCTGTGTTCCTACACAGTCGGGAGATAGGTATCTATAATGTAGGAGGTAAGGGTAAAGTGAAGGTAGAAAATGATGTTTTTGCGCTCGATTACAAAGAAGCTCTCTACCTGGGTTCAGGAGACAGAGAGGTCTATTTCGAAAGTGATGATCCTGCAAAACCGGCCAAATTTTACTTCAACTCGGCCGCCGCTCATCGTAATTATCCCGATAAAAAAGTGACCAAGGCCGATGCGGAGGTTGCAGAAATGGGCTCCCTCGAAGGCTCAAACCATCGGAATATCAATAAAATGATTGTAAACCAGGTGCTCCCGACATGTCAGCTGCAGATGGGGATGACAGAGCTCGCTCCGGGAAGTGTCTGGAACACTATGCCTGCTCATGTACACTCCCGCAGGATGGAGGCATATTTTTATTTTGAAGTACCGGAAGACCAGGCTGTATGCCACTTCATGGGAGAACCATCCGAAACGCGTCACATCTGGATGAAAGGCGATCAGGCCGTACTCTCTCCCGAGTGGTCGATACACTCTGCCGCTGCTACAAGCAACTACACCTTCATCTGGGGCATGGCCGGTGAGAACCTCGACTATGGCGATCAGGATTTCTCAAAAATTGTGGAACTAAAATAAAATTGTGAAACTAAAATAAAAAACATATGATGGTTAATTTTTCATTAGAAGGAAAGATAGCCCTGGTAACCGGGGCTTCTTATGGAATTGGCTTCGCCATAGCAACGGCTTATGCAGAGGCAGGAGCCAAAATTGTGTTCAATGACATCAACCAGGCGCTGGTGGATAAAGGACTTGCATCCTACAAGGAAAAGGGCATTGAAGCCCATGGTTACGTATGCGATGTAACCGATGAAGATGCGGTGAACAATTTCGTCGCACAAGTGACCGAAGAGGTAGGTGTGATCGATATCCTGGTGAACAACGCAGGCATCATCAAACGCATCCCGATGCATGAGATGACGGCGGCAGAGTTCCGTCAGGTGATCGATATCGACCTGAACGGTCCCTTCATCGTCTCCAAGGCGGTGATCCCGCACATGATCAAAAAAGGGCATGGGAAAATCA
>JAQVWR010000002.1 GCA_028709605.1 Proteiniphilum sp. | reverse complement strand
ACACATCATGAAAAATATCTTCAGCAAATTCTCTTGATTTAACAAATCTCATCGCAAAATAGATCAACCGGTCCTTGTAGCTGGCATATAATTCACTGAAAGCCTCTTCATCATTGTTCACAAGACGAAGGACCAGGTTTTTTTCGCGAATATCGTGTGTTTCAAATGGATGATTACTCATACGTCAAATCCTATTATGCTCTTCAACCTGTTCCAGCTAACCTCCTTCCGAATCTTCAAAGAATTTTTACCCTGAATAAAATCTTATGCCAATTGCTTAAAATTATTTTGCGACCGTAAAAGTAAATCTTTAGAGGAAATTATGGTAACCATCATCCCACAATTTCTCATCCCCTAAAATTTCTTGAAACCGACGATCTCCCGCACATCACGGATCGTCCTTGCGGCACTCTCACGCGCCCGTTCCGCACCCTCCTCCGTCACCCGGCGCAGATAAGCCTCATCCTTTTCGATCTCCAGTATCCGTTCACGAATCGGTGTAGTTACGCTGATGATGTCCGCGGCAAGCTGTTTTTTCAGGTCGCCGTAACGAATCTCACATCGGTTCCACTGATCGTCGAAGTGTTGCACCACCTCCGGCGTGGAGACCACCCGCAACAGCGTGAACAGGTTCTCGATATAGTCGGGTTTCACCGAATTGGGCTCAGTAGGTCCGGCGTCGGTAAGCGCTTTCTTCACCTTCTTCTCGATCTCTTTGGGGGTGTCACACAGGAAGATGCCATTCCCTTCCGACTTGCCCATCTTGCCGCTGCCATCCAGTCCCGGGATCTTGATCAGCTCCTCCCCGAAGTTGTACGCTACCGGCTCCTTGAAATACTCCACTCCGTAAAAATTGTTGAAGCGGCGGGCAAACTTGCGGGTCATCTCCAGATGTTGTTCCTGGTCCTTTCCCACCGGCACCTTGTCGGCATTGTGAATCAGAATATCGGCAGCCATCAGCGTGGGATAGGTCAACAGCCCCGCATTCACGTTCTCGGGTTGCTTACGCGCCTTATCCTTGAAGGAAGTTGTCTTGGAGAGCTCGCCAAGGTAGGCATGCATGTTCAGGTAGAGATAGAGCTCCGCCGTCTCGTGCAGGTCACTCTGCAGATAGATGACCGATTTCTCCGGGTCGATACCTGCAGCCAGATAATCCACCAGCACGTTTTTTACGTTCTGATGCAGCATCTTCGGGTCGGGATGCGTGGTGAGTGAATGTATATCCGCAATGAAAAAATAACAGCTGTTCTCTTCCTGCATTCGAATGAAATTGCGCAGGGCACCGTAGTAATTTCCCAGGTGCAGCTTACCGGTCGACCGTATACCGCTTAATACTATATCCATGATCTATGTTTCCTTTTATCAGCCTACAAAGATAGGAAAATATCGCCAAAAGAGAGAGATATATTTGCTGAACACTTTATGATTCTATATCTGGGATCGATATTCATACCGATTCTAAAATAAATCAATTAAAGAAATATTTCCGCAAATGATTCTCTTTTGACCGGCAAAAGTATTACATTTGCATTTATATTTTAAATGCCGCCCCAAAGGCGCCACATAGCTGAAACCCTGTTTAGAGCAAATCATCCGGCAATACATATCAAAACATCTAATAATTTAAAACAGAACTTTATGAGTTGGTTAATTGATTCATCTATCGGACGGAAATTTATCCAAAGCATCTCCGGCCTTTTCCTGATCCTGTTCCTGCTGTTTCACATGACCATGAATCTGGTGCTGATCTTTAGCTACGACACCTATAACTTCCTGGCCAATGAGATGCTGGGAGCCAACTGGTGGGCTATTGTCGGCACAGGCGTGCTCGCACTGGGGTTCGTGATCCATATCATCTATGCGATCATCCTCACACTGCAGAACCAAAAAGCGCGCGGCCACGACCAGTATGAGGTCTCAAGTAAAACAGATACCACCTGGTCGTCACAGAATATGTTTGTGCTGGGACTCTTTATCCTGTTGTTCCTCATCCTGCACCTCTATCAGATGTGGTACCAGATGCAGTTCAAGGAGCTCTTCATGATCGACGGGGCACGTCACGACAGTGCGCAGCTGGTGGAAGAGGTCTTCTCCCGTCTTTGGGTGGTTGTGATCTATATCGTCGCCTTTATCGCCCTCTGGTTCCACCTGAATCACGGTTTCTGGAGCGCACTCCATTCTGTAGGATGGAACAACATCATCTGGATGAAACGCCTTAAAGTACTGGGCTACATCATCTCCACCATCATCTCTCTCGGGTTCATCACGGTGGTCGTCGCCGTTTATCTGGGATACTCCAACATATTAGGATAACTAAAGACATTTGATATTATGAATAATTTAGACGCAAAAATACCCAAAGGGCCTCTCGCCGAAAAATGGTCCAACTACAAGAACCATCAGAAGTTGGTAAACCCGGCCAACAAACGCCGTCTCGACATTATCGTGGTGGGCACGGGACTGGCCGGTGCCTCGGCAGCCGCCTCACTGGGTGAGATGGGATTCAACGTATTGAATTTCTGCATTCAGGACTCACCCCGCCGTGCGCACTCCATCGCCGCACAGGGGGGCATCAATGCCGCCAAGAACTATCCCAACGACGGTGACTCGGTCTACCGTCTCTTTTACGATACCATCAAGGGCGGCGATTATCGCGCCCGCGAAGCCAATGTCTACCGTCTGGCAGAGGTCTCGAACAGCATCATCGACCAATGCGTGGCACAGGGTGTACCCTTTGCACGCGAATATGGCGGTCTGCTCGACAACCGCTCCTTTGGGGGAGCCCAGGTATCCCGTACCTTCTACGCTCGCGGTCAGACCGGCCAGCAACTGTTGCTGGGCGCCTACTCCGCCCTGAGCCGCGCCATACACAAGAACCAGGTGAAGCTCTTCACCCGTTACGAGATGGTGGATCTGGTGATGATCGACGGCCGCGCCCGCGGAATCATCGCCCGCAACCTGGTCAGCGGCAAGTTAGAACGGTTTGCCGCCCATGCCGTGGTGATCGCCACCGGAGGGTACGGCAACACCTTCTTCCTCTCCACCAATGCGATGACCTCCAACGGGTCGGCAGCCTGGCAGTGCTACAAGAAAGGGGCCTACTTTGCCAATCCCTGTATGGCTCAGATCCACCCCACCTGCATCCCGGTACACGGTGAGTTCCAGTCGAAGCTGACCCTTATGTCGGAGTCCCTGCGCAACGATGGGCGCATCTGGGTGCCGAAGAAGCTGGAGGATGCACAGGCCATCCGCGAAGGGAAACTGAAACCGACAGACATCAAGGAGGAGGATCGCGACTACTATCTGGAGCGCCGCTATCCCGCCTTCGGGAACCTGGTGCCGCGCGACGTGGCCTCACGTGCCGCCAAGGAACGATGCGACGCCGGCTATGGCGTAGGTAGCACCGGCCTGGCAGTCTACCTTGATTTTGCCGACGCCATTCAGCGTCTGGGAAAAGAGGTAGTGGAAGCCCGCTACGGCAACCTCTTTCAGATGTATGAGAAGATTGTGGATGAAAACCCCTATGAGACACCCATGATGATCTATCCCGCCATCCACTATACCATGGGCGGCATCTGGGTGGACTACGAGCTGATGACCACCATCCCCGGTCTGTTCGCCATCGGCGAGGCCAACTTCTCCGATCACGGCGCCAACCGCCTCGGTGCTTCCGCCCTGATGCAGGGGCTGGCCGACGGCTACTTCGTGCTGCCCTATACCATCCAGAACTACCTGGCCGACCAGATCAACGTGCCCCGTTTCAAGACCGACGCCCCCGAATTCGTACAGGCCGAGAAAGAGATCAACGACCGCATCGAGCGGCTGATGAACATCAAGGGTACCCACTCGGTAGACCACATCCACAAGGAACTGGGTCATATCATGTGGAATTTTGTAGGTATGGGACGGGATGCCGAAGGGTTGAAGAACGCCATTGAAAAGCTGAAAATGCTGAAGAAGGACTTCTGGAGCAACCTTCGCATCCCCGGGAACAAGGAATCCCTCAACGTGGAGCTGGAAAAAGCGCTGCGTCTGGCTGACTTTATTGAGATCGGCGAGCTGATGGCACACGATGCCCTCGACCGCGAAGAGTCGTGCGGCGGTCATTTCCGTCTTGAGCACCAGACACCCGAAGGTGAGGCACTGCGCCACGACGACCAGTTCGCCTATGTCTCCTGCTGGGAGTATCAGGGTGAAGAAAAGGCCCCGGTGATGTACAAGGAACCCCTCGAGTATGAATTTGTGGTTCGCCAGCAGAGAAACTACAAATCGTAACCGTTGATGGAACAAGAGTAAACGCAAAACAACAAACGATCATGGATAAAGATATCAACATAAAAGTAAAAGTCTGGCGCCAAAACGGACCGAAAGAGAAAGGTCATTTTGAAACCTACTCACTGGAAAAGATCTCTCAGGGGAGCTCCTTCCTGGAAATGCTCGACATCCTTAATGAACAACTCATCAACGAAGGCAAAGAGCCGATCGTGTTCGATCACGACTGCCGCGAAGGAATCTGCGGCATGTGCAGCCTCTATATCAACGGACACCCCCACGGACCCGACACCGGCATCACCACCTGCCAGCTTCATATGCGCCGTTTCAACGACGGCGACACCATCACGGTGGAACCATGGCGTTCCGCCGGCTTCCCCATCATCAAGGACCTGATGGTTGACCGTTCAGCTTTCGACAAGATCATCCAGGCAGGCGGTTACATCTCCGTCAACACCGGCGGGGTACCCGATGCAAATGCCATCCCCATTCCACGGGATGATGCCGAGATGGCCATGGACGCCGCGGCCTGCATCGGCTGCGGTGCCTGCGTGGCTGCCTGCAAGAACGGATCGGCCATGCTCTTTGTCTCGGCAAAGGTGAGCCAGTTGGCCCTCCTGCCACAGGGACGGGTGGAAGCTGCGCGCCGTGCCAAGGCGATGGTGGCCAAAATGGACGAGCTGGGCTTCGGCAACTGCACCAACACGGGCGCCTGCGAAGTGGAGTGCCCTAAGAACATCTCCATCACCAATATTGCCCGCCTCAACCGGGAGTTCCTGAAGGCGAAGTTCAAGGACTAACCCCTCCGGCCCTCTACACGAAAAGCGTTCTTTCTCCCTCAAAAGAGAAGAAACGCTTTTTTCATGTTTTATAATTTAAGTTTCTTTAACAACCACTCCGTTAACTTTTTTGTTTTACCTGTGTCATAATGGTATATTTGTAACGCGCGAGGTACCCGTTCATACACAATTAATAACACACAAGATGATGAAAACAAAACAACTGATCCTTAGCAGTATGGCATTCCTGATGGGAGCCCTGCTATCCGCCCCCCTCTCTGCACAAATCAAAGCAGGAGTCAAAGCAGAAGTAGGGCTGAACAACCCCAGTTTCGACAGCAATGCCCTGAAAGTGGAGAATATGACCTCCTACAGCATAGGGCCCTCCCTTGAGGCCCTGTTCCCGTTTGCCGTCGCCGATTTTGGTATCGAGGCTTCGCTGCTGTACAACGACAACCGCATGACGGTTTCCTCCCTCACCGACGGGGAAAGTGCAGGATCCGACGAAATATCCAACCGCTATCTCTATCTCCCCCTCAATGCAAAAATCAAATTCGGTCTGGGCATACTGCCCGTCCGTATGTATGCCGTAGCCGGCCCCTATGCGGGATACCTTATCTCGGGAGATAAAATAAATGTACAGAATATGCAGGAAGATATCAGCGCGAAAAAGTTTCAGGCCGGCACCAATATCGGGATGGGCTTAGAGTTGTTCAGGATGCTGCAGGTAGGGGTCACTTACGGGGTACAGCTGACCGACAACTATGCAGTGGAAGAAGCGAACTGGAAAGATCCGCTGAACGGCAAGTCTGATTCGTGGAGCATCACTGCCGCCCTCTATTTCTGACCTATGTATGTGGATGTCATCCTTCCGCTTCCATTACCCGAACAATTTACATATGCTGTCCCGGAAGAGATGCAACACCGGATAGCTGTGGGACAAAGAGTGGTAGTTCCTTTCGGAAGACGGAAATATTACACCGGCATCATTGCCCATATCCACGATGCGTTATCCGCCGATATTGCCGTCAAAGAGATCCATTCCGTTCCGGATGAGAAACCGGTGGTCACTGCACAGCAACTGAAGCTGTGGAAATGGATCGCGTTCTACTATATCTCCCCACTGGGAGATGTCTGTAAAGCAGCCCTCCCCTCTTTTATGAAACCGAAGGACCTCGCCACAGGTTATGTCCCGAAGAAAAAACTCTTTTACAGTCTCAATAAAGACCTGGATCAGTCAGCCATCAGGGATCTGTTGGGAAAAGCGAAAAAACAGGAGGCACTGCTCGGGGAGATCCGTTCTTTGCTAACGGAACAGGATAGAGAGATGGTGAGCAAGAAAGAGCTCATCGCTCTCCCTGCATTCTCTGCCGCTGTCCTGAACGGTCTGCTCGGAAAGGAGATTGTGACCGCACACACCGTACAGTGCAGCCGCATAGGGAGCGAGAAAGTTCCCCTAAGGGAGCCTTTTCCGCTCAGTACACATCAGCAGATGGCTTTGGATCAACTGACCGAGAGTCTTAACACGAAAGAAACGACGCTGTTACACGGGGTCACCTCCGGCGGCAAAACAGAGATCTACATTCATCTGATCCGACAATACCTGTCCGATGGAAAGCAAACACTCTATCTGCTTCCCGAGATTGCATTGACGACCCAACTCACACAACGCCTGCAGGCTGTGTTCGGCAACAAACTGGGTATCTATCATTCCGGTATCGGCGACAACGAGCGAACCGAGATCTGGCAAAAAATGCTGTCGGACAACCCTTATCAGATCATCATCGGCGTACGCTCCTCCCTGTTCCTCCCTTTCCGGGAACTGGGACTGGTCATTGTAGATGAGGAGCATGAAACGAGCTACAAACAGCAGGATCCCGCTCCACGCTACCATGCACGCGATACGGCAATCATGCTGGCCCATATCTGCGGAGCGAAAACCGTCCTGGGATCCGCCACACCTTCCATTGAGTCCTATTCCCACGCAAGCACCGGCAAATACGGGCTGGTGACGCTCACCGAACGTTTCAACGGCATGACGATGCCCCGGATACAGCTGGAGAACACCCGGGAGCTGCGCCGGCGAAAAAAAATGAAATCCATTCTTGCGCCCGCATTGAAGGAAGAGATAAGTTGTGCGCTGGAGAAAGGCGAACAGGTGATTCTCTTCCGCAACCGGCGTGGATTTGCACCCGTACTGGAATGTAAACAGTGCGCCTGGACCCCCAGATGCACGCATTGTGACGTGTCGCTCACTTTACATACGCATCCCCAGCGACTGGTATGCCACTACTGCAACCGATCCTACCGGATCCCGTCCACCTGTCCCGCCTGCGGGGCAGAGCAGCTCGAGCCACAGGGATCGGGCACGGAACAGCTGGAGGAGGAGGTGAAAATGCTCTTTCCCGGTACGGTTGTGGCACGCATGGATGCCGATACGACACGGGGAAAGAACGCCTATGAAAAGATCATCAGCGCATTCCAGGAGAAAAGGATACAGATACTGGTCGGGACACAGATGTTGTCCAAGGGACTGGATTTCGATCACGTGAGAGTGGTGGGAATCATTTCGGCTGACTCGCTGATCAATCATCCCGATTTTCGCTCCCACGAACGGGGGTTTCAGCTGATGACCCAGGCTGCTGGGCGCGCGGGACGAAAGAATGAAGCAGGAATCGCCATCATCCAGACAGCCGATCCGGGGCAGCCTATCTACCGATTTGTCACCCGCAACGACTATGCAGGCTTCTTCGAGGAAGAGCGCTCGGAAAGAAAACTGTTCGGGTATCCCCCCTTCTGCCGGTTGATCCGAATCATCCTGAAGCATAAGGAGGAAAAGAGGGTGGAAACAGCCGCCTCCCTGCTGGCGGCACGCCTCAGAGAAGAGTTGAAAGAACGCGTGCTGGGTCCCGGGAAACCCTTGGTAGGACGCATCCAGATGCAGTACCGAGGGGAGATCCTGCTAAAAATTGAAACAGGCCTCTCTCCGCAACGGGTACGCCAGCTCCTGAAGCAGGCGGAAGCCTCCCTGCACAACATGCCTGCCTACAAATACGTGAACCTCTACTACGATGTAGACCCCCTGTAAGCACGTAAAAAACCGGCATCGCAGAGGCAACACCGGTTTTTCCAATTGCTGCCACGGTCAGTAACCGGGCATTATTTCATTTCAATCTCTTCCTTCAGATCAATTTCGTTTCCGTCTTTGTCATAGAAAACATATTGCAGGAATCCCAGCTTTTGATCGGGAATCACTTTAAATCCTACATTAAACTTTTTCCGCCATTTGAACTTTAACGAAAACATACCTTGCTGAACGTACGCTGCTACATATGGATGGATGTGCAGACTGAATTTCTTCACTTTTAACTTGTGGACTAAATAATCGATCTTTCCCTCCAGGGTGTCGGTAAACAGGATCGATGATTTGATCTTGCCTTTACCAAAGCAAGTGGGGCATTCTTCGCTTGTGGTAACTTCCATTTCGGGACGCACACGCTGCCGCGTGATCTGCATTAACCCGAACTTACTCAACGGTAAAATGTTATGCCTGGACCGGTCGTTTGCCATCAGCTCTTGCATCCTGGCAAGCAACTTGTTGCGATGCTCACCCTTGCTCATGTCGATGAAGTCGATGACAATAATGCCGCCCATATCCCGCAACCGCAGCTGACGGGCAATCTCTTCGGCGGCAGCCAGATTCACCTCAAAGGCACTATCTTCCTGACCGAGCTTCGATTTGTTGCGGTTACCGCTGTTCACATCGATCACATGCAAGGCCTCAGTATGCTCAATGATGAGATACGCACCGTTCTTAAACGTAACCGTTTTCCCAAAGAGCGATTTGATCTGTTTGGTGACGCCGAAATTATCTAAAATGGGCAAAGCACCGGTATATTGCCTGACCACATTCTTTCGTTCCGGTGCGATAATGCTTACATATTCGGCGATCTGCCTCGCCACATCCCTGTCGTTGATGTGTATCTGTTCAAAAGAGGGATTGAATATATCACGCAACAGTGCCACGGTGCGACCCGTCTCCTCAAAAATGAGTGAGGGGGCTTTGGCTTTCATGATCCTGCCGATATGATCCTCCCATCTTTTCACCAGCACCTTCAGCTCTGCATCCAGGTCAGCAACCCTCTTTCCTTCGGCGTTCGTACGGATGATGACACCGAAGTTCCTGGGTTTGATGCTCTGGATAAGCTGCCGAAGCCGGGCGCGCTCCTCGCGCGATTTAATCTTTTGCGATACCGATACGCGATCGATGAATGGGATCAACACCATAAACCGTCCCGCGAACGAAATCTCGGCCGTCAGCCGGGGTCCTTTGGTCGATATGGGCTCTTTGGCTATCTGCACCAGTATCTCCTGCCCCACTTTCAGGATATCCGAGATGGATCCTTCCTTATCGATATCGGGTTGCAACTTCATCTTCTGAAGCTGCGGAATCTTTTTCTTGTCTTCAACCATCTTCTGGAACTCCCGAAGAGAGTTGAATTCAACCCCTAAATCCAAATAGTGAAGAAAAGCGTCCTTTTTGTGTCCCACGTTCACAAATGCAGCGTTAAGGGCGGGCATCAGTTTTTTTACTTTGCCCAGGTAAATGTTCCCAACCGCAAAAGAGCCTTCCTGACTTTCCTGTTGCAATTCTACCAGTTTCTTGTCTTCGAGAACGACAATGGTAATCTCTTTCGGTTGAACATCCACCACAAGTTCGCTTGTCACAATTGTCCTTTTTTTAATGTTTACAAAATTGATAGGGCTTCTGTCTTCACAACAGAAAGGAGGTTCTCTCCAGAACCACTCCCCTTGTGCAATACACAAAGAACAAACTTAATTTCCGGATGGTTTTTTTTAAGTTTGTTCCTGTATATGGTGTAAAAAAAACTTCGGCTTACTTTTTCTTCTTATGCCTGTTTTTCCTGAGTCTTTTTTTACGCTTGTGAATTGACATTTTATGCCGTTTTCTTTTTTTTCCGCTTGGCATTTTCGTACCTCCTTTAAAAATTAATTATTTGGTTTCCTTCACCTGTGCAACAAATGTTTTGGCAGGCTTAAAAGCAGGAATATTGTGTTCCGGGATGATGATAGTGGTATTTTTTGAAATATTACGTGCTGTTTTTTGTGCCCTTTTCTTCACAATAAAACTTCCGAATCCTCTCAAATAGACGTTTTCGTTGCCTGCCAATGAATCTTTCACCACTTCCATAAAAGATTCTACCGTTGCCAATACCGATACTTTGTCCACACCGGTATTTTTTGCAATCTCATTCACAATGTCTGCTTTCGTCATTTTATTTATATTTTAAAATATTAATAATTATAGCATTTGTTAATAAGTAAAATTTTGGATTGCAAATATATAGCTTTTTTTCCAACGGTAAAATTATTGCGGCTAATTTTTTTCTCTTTTTTCTCTTTTTTCCTGAAAATTGCACTTTTTCCATTAGTTTTGCAGCGAAATGGAAACGAAAAAAGAACTCAGCCGGGAACCTTCCCAAATCACCTCCCGTTTACAGAAGTGGTACAATGCGCATAAGAGGGAGTTACCCTGGCGGGAGACAAACGATCCTTACCGTATCTGGATTTCGGAAGTGATCCTGCAACAGACCCGGATCGCTCAGGGAATCGGCTTTTATCATCGATTCATGCAAAGGTTTCCCGATGTGCGAACCCTCGCCGCCGCCCGAGAAGAGGAGGTATTAAAATTATGGCAGGGACTCGGCTACTACTCCCGTGCACGCAACCTGCACCAGGCGGCGGTTCAGATTGTCAATCACCACAACGGCATCTTTCCCTCCTCTTATCCCGATATCCTCTCCCTGAAAGGAGTGGGACAATATACCGCGGCAGCTGTCTCGTCGATTGCCTTCCATCAACCGCATGCCGTTGTGGACGGGAACGTATACCGTGTGCTCACACGGCTCTTTGCAATCGCGACGGCCATCGACACCCCCGAAGGCAAAAAAATGATCGGCAGGATCGCACAGTCCCTCCTTCCGGAAGAGGACCCCGGGAGCTATAACCAGGCGATCATGGACTTCGGTGCACTGGTATGCACCCCCTCACAACCGAAATGTGAAGAATGCGTGCTGCAGGAGATCTGTCTGGCATATGCGGAAAGGCGTGTGACCGCTTTTCCGGTAAAAGAACGAAAAATAAAGATCTCAAACCGTTATTTCCATTATTTTCACATCGTGCATGGCAACCGCACCTATCTGCACAAGCGGGATCAATCCGATATATGGCAGAACCTCTATGAATTCCCCCTTATTGAGACCGATCACCCCGCTGATCTTCTCATCCTGCAACAGACAGCGGCATTCAGGGAGCTCTTTTCCGGCCTGCCGGAGCTCCTGATCGACCCACTCCTCACCGTCAGGCACCAGCTGACCCACCAGCTGATCCATACCCGCTTTTACCGGGTGATCATTCCGGAATCGTGCACTTTCACTCCTCCTCAGGGTCTATTGATCACCGACATTGGGGAGTTACACCATTATCCGGTCTCCCGCCTGATCCATAAGTACCTCGAAACAATTTAATTGTTTATGATTGTCAGTTTCAAAAATATATGTAAATTTGCCTGATTAGCGTAGCACTATTCTTAAACCAAAAAATTTTCAGTTATGTCGGTGAACAAAGTTATCCTAGTTGGAAATGTGGGACGAGACCCCGAAATGAAGTATTTTGACAATGACGTGGCGAAGGCCAACTTTACACTGGCAACCAGTGAGAGAGGCTACACCACTTCAGGAGGCACACAGGTACCCGAGCGTACGGAATGGCACAATATTGTTTGCTGGAGAGGATTGGCTCAGATCGCAGAGAAATTTGTCAAGAAGGGTACATTGCTCTATGTGGAAGGAAAGATCCGTTCACGGTCATATGACGACCAGAATGGCATCAAAAGGTACATCACCGAGGTGGTAGCAGATAACCTTGAGTTATTAAGCCGCAAATCGAGCGGCGCGGAGGCTGAGAACGGCGGAGGCAAGCATGATTTTCCGGAAAACACCGAAACGCCGGACAACCTGAACGAAATTTCAGAGGAGGATGATTTGCCGTTTTAAATGAAACATCGTATTTTTGCAGGAGAATGTTTTCGCTCTTATCTCATTCGAATGAAAGCGTGAAAACATTCTCTTCGTTTGATTAAATCATTGTCAATTGGACCCTGACCCTTTTTCACATCTCTTCCTGTTCCTGTCGGTCAACGCACTGGCAGCATTCGATTTTATTTATTTATCCCTGCTGCTGCTCCTCATCCTTGTCAATGCGCTCATCTCAGGCTCTGAAACCGCTATTCTCCGAATCGGACGATCCGTTGCAGTCGAGCTGCAGACCTCGCAGGAACCACGCAAGATACGCCTTTCAAAGCTCCTCCGCAAACCGGAAAGAGCATTGGCTTCCATTGCGGTCGCCAATCAGCTTCTGAACATCATCGTGCTGCTGATGATGATCTGCCTGCTGAACAGGATAGAGTGGTTTGCAGAAGGCGGGATTGGCAAGTGGCTCCTCCAGGCAGGGATCTCCTTTTCCGTGATCCTGTTATTCATCTATTTTTTACCCAAAGCGGCAGCATCGCATCGCCCCTTGCTTTTTGCGGAAAAAAACGCCCTTCTCATCGGATGGGTTGACCGGTTGATGGCGCCGCTCTCCCGGCTCCTGGAGAGAACCGGTTCTGCGTTCACCCCCTCCCTGACACAAAGAAGACATGAGATCTCCGGAGATGATCTCTCCAAGGCCCTCGAGATCACCTCGGGAGAGATCACGGGAGAGCAGGAAAAAGACTTACTGGAAGGCATCATTCGTTTCAGGGACAAGACGGTGAGTGACATCTTTGTCTCCCGGGTCAATATGGTGGCACTCGATATGCAAACCCCCTTCCGGGAGGTGATCGGCTTCATCCTGGAGGCAGGCTTCTCCCGGATCCCGGTATTCGAGAACAATCCCGACAACATCAAGGGAATTTTATATCTGAAAGATCTGCTGCCCCATCTCACTAAAACAGGTTTTTTTCAATGGCAATCGCTCATTCGCCCCGCTTATTTCGTGCCGGCAACCAAACGAATCGACGACCTGTTGGAGGAGTTCCGTGCCCATAAGAACCACATGGCGATCGTGGTGGATGAATACGGGGGCACCTCGGGGCTAGTCACCATGGAGGATATCCTGGAAGAGATCGTGGGTGATATCAGCGACGAATATGACGAAGAGTTGCCATTCTATACGATGGCTGCCGACGGCTCCTATCTTTTTGAGGGAAAGACGCCGCTGGAGGAGTTCATCAAGATTACGCAGGTCCCTGAAAAGGACTTTGTGAGCATGCAGGAAGAAGCAGATACCCTGGCCGGACTGCTTTTGGAGCTGAAAGGAGACTTTCCCAAACGAAAGGAGAGCTTCACCTATCGCAACCACACCTTTGTGGCGGAAGAGATGAGCAAGAAACGGATCACCCAAGTGAGATACATTCCTCCCAAACAGCAGAAAAAGAGATAGGCAGTCGCTGCAAATCACCCTAAACAGAGCACATATGCTGATCAGAAAAGAACATTTACACACCGGCGCTCTGCTGGGCATCTGGAAAATGGAAGAGTCGCGCGAAGAGCTCCTGGCACTGTTCCCCGGAACATTACGCAGTGAAGCTCTGGGTTATGTGGAGAGTATCCGTTCGGAGAGACGTTCCATCGAATGGCTCTCCACCAGGGTGATGCTGCTCCAGCTGTTGGGGGAAGGCAAGATCATCCATAACCGCAAAGACGGCAGCCCTTACATAGCAGACAGCAAACAGCTTATCAGCATCTCCCACACACGGGAATATGCGGCCATCCTGCTGCATGAGCACGCTCCCGTCGGCATCGACATTGAGACACGAACAGAGAGGGTGTCCAGGATAGCCGACAAATTCATCTCCGAAAAAGAATATATCGACCCGACCCGGAGCACCCTGCACCAACTGTTGCACTGGTCGGCAAAGGAGAGCCTCTATAAACTGATCGGCATGCAGGGAATCGACTTTAAGAAGCACCTTCAGATCCACCCTTTTACACCCGACACAGAGGGAGTGATGCTTGCTACGGAAACCAGATCAGCCACATCTCACTCTTACCGGATCTATTATGAGGTACATCCCGACTATGTCCTCACCTGGACCACCGGCTGACAGAGCAGTGAACCGCCCCCCGGAAAAGTATCGGCTCCTCTCCGGAGGGCAGCAATCCAAAAAACGCTCCAAGGAAGGTTCCCCGAAGCGTTTTTACCTATCTGTCTGCAATCCAGTTATCAGACGTTCAGCGAAACGCGCTTGAACTCTGTTACGGTAAGTTCTTTGTCATTATCCTTCAGGAACTGCTCAATGGACTTCTTCCCGTCTTTCACATACTCCTGCTGAAGAAGGGTTGATTCCTTGTAGAATTTCTGCAAAGAGCCTTCGGCGATCCGGTCCAGCAGGTTCTCTGGCTTGCCGGCTTCGCGGGCTTTGTCGCGTGCGATCTCCAGCTCCTTCTCCTTCACTTCGGCAGGGATCCCTTCGGGTGTGACGGCAATGGGACTCATTGCAGCAACCTGCATCGCAATGTCGCGGGCCACCTGCTCCACCGCAACGGGTTTGTTGAACCCTACGATTGTAGCCAGCTTGTTGCCCATATGGATATAGGAGGTCACGTGAGGAGCGGTGAGATGCTCATAGAATCCCAACTGCATCTTCTCGCCCGTGGCTCCGATCTTGTCGGTGATCAACTGCGACACCGTTCCGTTGGGAAGCTCCAAGGCGAGCAGCTCCTCGAGTGTATCGGGCTTGTGGGCAACAGCCGCATCGAGGATCTGACGGGTGAGGGCAATAAACTCCTCATTCTTCGCCACAAAGTCGGTTTCACACTGTAGTGCCACCACTGCTGCAAAGTTGCCTTCCGTGGCGGCCAATACGCATCCTTCGGATGCCTCTCGGTCCTCACGCTTGGCTGCTACCGCCTGTCCCTTCTTACGGATGATCTCCATCGCCTTCTCGAAATCGCCGTTCGCTTCATTCAACGCATTCTTGCAATCCATCATTCCCGCACCGGTCATCTTGCGCAAATGCTGGATATCTGCCATTGTTACTGCCATATTATTTGTATCGTTTGGTTGTTTGTTTATTCGTCTACCTCTGCATCTTTGGCATACTTGCTGACCACAGCAGCTTTCATCGCTTCGGTATCCTCTTTCTTCACCCGTTCTTTCTTCGCGGCTTTCGACTTGCGTTCGCGGCGCTGCGGAACTTCTTCGTCCTGCTCTTCGGCAGCGGCGGCATCAGCTTTCTCTATCTTGCGTTCCTCCAAACCTTCCTTGATCACCTCGCAGATATAGCCCATGATCATGTCCACGGCTTTTGCCGCATCATCGTTGGCGGGAATCACAAAGTCAACGTTCGAAGGATCGGAGTTGGTGTCTACAATACCAAAGACGGGGATGCCGAGTCGTTCTGCCTCTCTGACAGCAATCTGCTCTTTCATCACATCCACCACGAAGATGGCCGAGGGAAGGCGGGTGAGGTCCTGAATGGAGCCGAGTGTCTTCTCCAGCTTGGCACGCTGACGGGTGACCTGCAGCTTCTCGCGCTTGGACAGGGTGTCGAACGTACCATCCTTGATCATCTTGTCGATGTTGCTCATCTTCTTCACCGCCTTGCGGATCGTGGGGAAGTTGGTCAGCATTCCCCCGGGCCAGCGTTCAATCACATAGGGCATGTTCACGCTCTGTGCTTTCTCTTCGATTACCGGCTTGGCCTGCTTCTTGGTCGCTACGAAAAGGATCTTTTTCCCTGACTTGGCAATCTGTTTCAGTGCGGCAGCAGCCTCTTCTGCTTTGGCGATTGTTTTATAGAGGTCGATGATGTGAATCCCGTTGCGCTCCATGAAGATATAGGGTGCCATCGCAGGGTTCCATTTTCTTTTGAGGTGACCGAAGTGCGCTCCGGTTTCCAGCAGTTGGTCAAATTCTAATTTTGCCATGTTTGTTTGTTGAATTATTCGTTTACTTTCTTTTTCTGAACCGAACCACAAGGTAAATGATCCCTGTAGGCGAAACCTACGAGCCGGGAAAATGTCCTTGCAGTTTAGATACTAAACGTTGGTGCCGGCAAGGCAACTTTATCGGGGTGATCGGTCTGTTCAGCCACACCGGGCGACTGAACAAACGATCCCAAAAAGCTTAACGTTTGGAGAACTGGAATCTCTTTCTTGCTTTGGGCTGTCCCGGCTTCTTACGTTCCACGATGCGTGGATCGCGGGTCATAAATCCTTCTGCCCTCAGTGCCGCTTTATCTTCCGGGTTGATCTTTACCAGAGCGCGGGCAATCCCCAAGCGGGCTGCTTCCGACTGTCCCTTGTAGCCACCGCCGTCGAGGTTGATACGGATATCGTATTTGTCCAATACATTCAGCGTATTCAATGGTTGCCTGACCACGAACTGAAGGATAGAAGAGGGGAAATAATTTTCCAGATCGCGTTTATTGATCACAATTTTGCCGCTGCCCTCCGTCACATATACGCGGGCTACCGCTGCTTTGCGTCTTCCTATTGCATTTACTGCTTCCATCTCTGTTATTTTAGCGTATTAATATCAAGTTTTTTGGGTTTCTGCGCCTGGTGCGGGTGTTCAGTGCCGGCATAGACAAACATATTCAGCAGGATGGCTTCACCCAGCTTGTTCTTCGGCAACATCCCCTTCACCACCTTGCGGAAAAGTTTCTCGGGGCTCTTGGCCATCAGCTCGGCAGGGGTGAACTCACGCTGTCCTCCGGGATATCCGGAATAGCGTAGGTAAATACGGTCGGTCCACTTGTTTCCCGACAGTTCCACCTTATCGGCATTCAGAATGATCACATTGTCTCCGCAGTCCACATGCGGTGTGAAGCTGGCTTTGTATTTTCCTCTCAGCAGCTTGGCTACCTTTGAACAAAGACGACCCAGGGGCTGTCCAGCAGCATCAATCTCAACCCATTCTTTCTGTGCCGTTTCCTTGTTGACAGAAATCGTTTTATAACTTAGTGTATCCACTGTGTTGTGATGTTTAATTAGTAAATAAATGTGAAGTTGACTTATCCTGCTCCGAATTCTGTCTTGCTAAGGGACATAATAGGCAAATAAAAAGCTATAAATCAAACTTTTAATTGATAAAAACTAATAATCGGACTGCAAAGTTACAATAATCCAGATTATTAACAAAAAAAATTCCCCTTTTTCTTGCTGTCTGAACGAATTCCCGCCCGAGGCAGGATTGCGGCTACAAAGTTACCTGTCAGTGACGTCCCGTGCGCGGGGAAAACATTTTTACAGGAGCTGAAAAAAAATATCGGCAATGTTGTTTGTCAGTTTATAAAAATAGCGTATCTTTGCAGCCGAAAACAGGGCTCCGTAGCTTAACTGAATAGAGCATCTGACTACGGATCAGAAGGTTACAGGTTTGAATCCTGTCGGAGTCACTCTCATAATCAGACACTTATCGGTCTTTTCCGGTGAGTGTTTTTTATGGTGGGTACCCAATGGAAACACAACAGCGCCCAAAAATTGTTTTCCGGTGCCTGAAAACTTTCCGGACAAAATAACATCCCTACACGTCATCACTGATCGATACCGTGTCGTCGTGCAGCGACAGTTCACCCGCATCGATCATAAAACGGATCACCCCGATCACCTTCTCAGGGGTTGCATCCTTTTCAGCCACAGCGTCCACGAGGCTGTTCAGCCTGCGGGAAGGCTGTTCCTGCAAAGAGGCTTTCAACTGATCTTTGATCCGATAAAATTCATAATTCGATAATCCTGTTTCATTCTTCCTCAAACAGACATCACAATAACCGCAATCCTTCGGATCTTTCTCCCCGAAATAGATGAGCAGCATCCTGCTGCGACAGATCTCTGTCTCCTCCACATATTCGATCATGGACAAGATGCGTTTCTCGAACCGTTTTTTCCGCTCTTCATAAACCGTGCGGGGGATCGACACAAACCGCGTCTCTTCACGTGCGGTGGTAAACACAATAAAAGGGGTCTTCTTCTGCGGTATGTACCGAATGTAACGCATCCGGGAGAGGGCGATCAGCCTCTCACACACCTCCTTCCGGCTTTTCCCTGTGCGGGCAGCCAGCAACGACTCATCAATATACACGTCGTCAGAGAACAAACCGGTGTAATTGCGCAGAATGGTATGCAACAGCTCATCCATCTCCTTGTCGAGCTGCAGCGAATACATCTCGTCGCGGTAAATGAGGAAACGGATCCGCGACCGCAGGTCGATCTCCTCGGTATATTCGATGTAACCGGCCAGCTCAAGGATTTTCAACGCATGGTGGGTCTGCAGAAAAGGAAACTTAAAGGGGATACAGAACTCAGGCAGACTGAAGTCGTACACACTGCCGAAACCTGCACCCACAGCCACCTGATAGAAGTTGCCCAGTGCCTCGTAGACCCGCACGATGAACTCCCTTGCGGGAAAGGCGTCGGTGATCCGCTTCCGAAGCTTGACACTGTCGGCCTTCGAGTAGAGGATCACGGCGTAAGAGCGCTCGCCGTCGCGGCCGGCACGCCCCGCCTCCTGGAAATACTCCTCGGGAGAATTGGGCAGATCCATGTGCACCACCGTCCGCACATCCGCTTTGTCGATCCCCATCCCGAAGGCGTTGGTGGCGACGATCACGCGACAGTCACCCGCTTTCCAGGCATTCTGTTTAAAGATCTTCTCTTCATTGGAGAGTCCCGCATGAAAAAAATCGGCCGGGATACCCGCTTTTTGAAGGGTATGCGCAATCTCTTTGGTCAGCTGCCTGCTACGCACATAGACGATACCGGTGCCGGGTACCGACCGCAGGATATGTACCAACTCTTCCGTTTTGTTGTCAGCCGTTCTGACTACATACGACAGGTTCTCACGCAGAAAACTGGTCCGGAACACATTCTTCTCTCTGAAGAGCAGCTTCTCCTGGATATCATCCACCACCTCCGGCGTGGCAGTGGCAGTCAGCGCCAGCACGGGAACCCCCTCCAGTAAACGGCGGAGATCGGAGATCGTCAGGTAGGAGGGCCGGAAGTCATAACCCCACTGCGAGATACAGTGCGACTCATCCACCACCAGCAGGCAGACATCCATGGCCTGCAGCTTGGCGATGAAGATATCGGAGGAGAGGCGTTCGGGAGAAACGTACAGAAACTTGTAATCGCCAAAGATGCAGTTCTCCAGCGTAGTGATGATCTCATTGCGCGACATGCCCGAATAGACCGCCGCCGCTTTGATGCCCCGTTCGTGCAGGTTATCCACCTGGTCCTTCATCAGGGAGATAAGTGGTGTGACCACCAGGCAGATCCCTTTCATGGCCATGACCGGCACCTGGAAGGTGAGCGATTTGCCACCGCCCGTAGGCATCAGGCCAAGCGTATCCCTGCCTTCCCAGACCGACTGAATGATCTCTTCCTGCAGGGTACGAAAAGAGGTGTATCCCCAATAGTCCCGAAGTATTTGGTGAAACAATTCCGGTTGCATACGCAAACACCTTCCTTTGCTAACCTCGTATATCCTTGACCATCAATTGCGTGAACGACCTGCTGCCATGGGTATTCTCCTCTATCGTGTAGCAGATATCCACCGGTTGGCCCTCCTTGATCTTTTGAAAAAAACGGTGTTGACAAAATGCGATCCCGGGCATGGGAGTCTCTGTCGTACTGTCATGCAGCTCGAGTTTGATATGGCGGAACCCTTTTCCCACCAGTTTGCTGTTGCCGGAATCATACACGTTCTTCGTAAGGAACACCGGATTCTCGTTCTCCGGGCCGAAGGGGTTGAACAACTGAAGACCCTCCAAAAACTGCGGGGTGATCTCCGATAAGGTGATCTCCGCATCAACCGTGATCTGGGGCAGCATCATCCGTGGTTCGATGCCGTCGAAGGAGAGCGTATTGAACCGGTCGGTAAACTCTTTCAGGTGCTCCTCCCGCAGAGTCAGTCCGGCTGCATACATATGCCCCCCGAAATTCTCCAGAATATCACGACAGGATTCAATTGCCTTATAGACATCATAGCCGGGAACCGATCGTGCCGAGCCGGAGATCATTCCGTTCGATTTGGTCAGCACCACCGCCGGACGGTAATACTTCTCCGTCAGCCGCGAAGCCACGATCCCCACGATTCCCTTATGCCAGCTTTCGTCATAGAGCACAATACTCTTCAGATGGGCGATATCGACGTGGTTATCAATGTAATCAACCGCCTCATCCGTGATCTTCTTGTCCAGTTCGCGCCGATCTTCATTGTACTTGTCAATATTCTTACTCTTCTCCCGTGCCGCGGTCATGTCGTTTGCCAGCATCAGGTCCACTGCCTCTTTCCCGTTCATCATCCTGCCGGACGCATTGATGCGGGGGCCGATCTTAAAGACGATGTCGTTCACGGTGATCTGCTTGCGGTGCAGTCCGCAGATCTCAATGATCCCTCTCAATCCGAAGCTGGGATTAGCGTTGAGCTGCTTCAGCCCATAATGGATCATGATCCGGTTTTCACCCGTGAGGGGAACGATATCGGAAGCAATGCTCACCGCCACCAGATCGAGTAGCGGCTCAATATCGGAAAAGGGGTACCCGTTGCGCTGCGAGAAAGCCTGCACCAGCTTGAATCCTACTCCGCAGCCGGAGAGCTCGTCATAAGGATAGACCGAGTCGAGCCGCTTGGCATCCACCACCGCCACCGCATCCGGAAGACATTCATCCGGCATGTGATGATCACAAATAATAAAATCGATGCCTTGTTCCCTGGCATAGGCGACCTTACTCACCGCCTTGATGCCGCAATCGAGAGAGATAATGAGCTTTACGCCCGTACTTACGGCATAATCGATTCCCTGGAACGAAATGCCATACCCTTCATCGTAACGGTCAGGAATATAATAATCAATATTGTTGGTGATCCCCCGAAAGAATTTGTACACCAGTGAAACAGCCGTTGTACCATCCACATCATAATCCCCGTAGATGAGGATTCGCTCCTTATTGCCCAGTGCCTTTTCAATGCGACGGATCGCTTTATCCATGTCCGGTAAAAGAAACGGGTCGTGCAGATCTTCCAGTTTGGGATACAGGTACTTCTCTGCTTCTTCCGCATTTTCTATTCCCTTGTTTACCAGCAGCTCAACAAGAACGGGATGTAAATGTAATTCTTTCGCTAATTCATTGGTTATATTTTTTTGATCGTGTGACAGGGTTGAATAATTCCATCTGTAAGTCATTTATATCGTTTTTTTTCTTTTTCTCTCATAGCCCGAATCTGCTTCGGGAAAAGACGGCCCGGGTCTGCTCCCCGATTCCGCCGCATACGATCTCGGCAGTGAGACATTTGTATAGAGTCTACTCCGAAGTTGTAAAGGTAATATTATTTTTTTTTGTTTCATTATTTTACCCGATAAATCATCATGATTCCCATAACGCCAACAGCTAAGAGGATTCGATTCTTATTTGTACCTTTGCAGTTCAAAACCAACAAAGAATGGAAATAGCGGCTTTGGTTTCCGGCGGTGTCGACAGCTCGGTGGTGGTCCATCGGCTGAAAGAGTCGGGCTACGACCCGGTCATTTTCTATATTCAGATCGGGATGGAGGACAAGGATGGATATATCGACTGTCCGTCGGAAGAAGATATAGAGATTGTCACGTTTATTGCCAAAAAATATGGCTGCAGGCTGGAGATCGTCTCCCTGCAGGAGGAGTACTGGGACAGTGTGGTGCGCTACACCATCGACTCGGTGAAACGGGGGCTGACACCCAATCCCGACATGATGTGCAACAAACTGATCAAGTTCGGCGTCTTTGAACAAAAGTGGGGGCACCTGTTTGACCGGATCGCTACGGGACATTATGCCACGACTACTGAAAAAGAGGGAGTGACCTGGCTCTCCACGGCGAAAGACCGGGTGAAGGATCAGACCTACTTCCTGGGGCAGATCAGCTATCTGCAGGTTTCCCGGCTACTGTTCCCGATCGGCAACCTGCTCAAGTCGGAGGTGCGCGCCATCGCAGCGGAACAAAAGCTGCCCTCGGCACAACGCAAGGACAGTCAGGGGATCTGCTTCCTGGGAAAGGTGAACTACAATGAGTTCATTGAACGTTATCTGGGAAGGAAGGAGGGACTCATCGTCGAGCTGGAGACCGGCAACATCCTGGGGAAACACCAGGGGTTCTGGTTTCACACCATCGGGCAGCGGAAAGGACTGGGGCTGAGCGGCGGTCCCTGGTTTGTGATCAAAAAGGACGTGAACCGGAATATTGTCTATGTCTCAAAAGGATATGACACCAGGCATCAGTATGGAGAGATCATTCACCTGCAAGGCTTTGATTTTATTACGAAGGATATATGGGGAGATTTCCGGGACGAAAAGGAGATCACCTTCAAGATACGCCACACCCCCGAATTTACCAGGGGAACGATCACCCGGATCGGTGACATGTACCGCATCCATTCCGATACCCCGGTGCAGGGGATCGCTGCCGGCCAATTCGGGGTGGTGTACGATAGAGAGAGGCAAATATGCATAGGAAGCGGAATGATCATTTAGTCCCCCCTGCTGAAGAAAACCGGCCGGTCTCGCAACGGATAGGAAGGAGATGCTAAGATACATATGAGGATAGCGGTTGAGTTTGTAGATATCATTGAGTTCCTCGGCACCTTTGCTTTTGCCATCAGCGGTATCCGGCTGGCATCGGCGAAGAAGTTCGACCTCTTCGGAGCGTTCGTCATCGGGTTTGTGACGGCCATCGGTGGCGGGACCCTGCGTGACCTGTTCATTGATGTGACCCCTTTCTGGATGGAGAACCCCATCTACCTGTGGGCAACCCTGATGGCGCTGCTCTTCGTCTCCATCTTCCATCATCAGCTGATCCGCCTCAACAACACCTTTTTCCTCTTCGACAGCATCGGTCTGGGACTGTTTGTGGTGGCAGGCGTCGAAAAGACTCTCTCCCTGGGCTATGCCCCCTGGGTGGCCGTGATCATGGGAACCATCACCGGCTCCGTGGGCGGGATACTCCGTGATGTGCTGATCAACGAGATCCCCCTGTTCTTCCGCAAGGAGATCTATGCCCTTGCCTGCGTCATCGGAGGAATCGTATTCACCCTGTTGCAGGCTGCAGAGACCAACAGGATCGTGACAGAGCTCACCACGGCAGCGACGGTGATCCTGATCCGCACGCTGGCCGTCCGGTTTCAGTGGCATCTCCCCCTGCTGAAAGGAGACACAGACAGACACTGACCTGCATCACTTTCTTCACTGTTTGTATCATCTTTTCGTTGATTTCGTTATCTTTGTGACATGAAATACCGGTTGGATATACAAAAAACAGTACTGCTGGGAGCCCTTTTTATGCTGTGTTCCCTTACAGGATCCTATGCCCAGTTCGAAGGGACCATCGGCATAGGTGTCCATGCGGGATATGGGGCAGAGATACAGCGTCCCGGTGCGGGGGTGCATCTGCACTATTATCAGACGAACAACCTCCGGTTTGCCCCCTCATTCACCCGTTACCGGGCACACAAGGGAGAAGGCATGTGGATCATGGATGCCGATGTCCATTATCTCCTGCCCGTCTCCTACTCCGCATCGCTCTATCCGCTGGCAGGGGTTCACTATTCCAACTGGCGCTATGATGCAGAGAAAGCCGGGGATCCGCTGGGGAAAGACCGGACCAGACATCGTCTGGGCACCAGCTTGGGAATCGGTTTTCAGGATGATATCGGTTACCGGCTCAGGGCCAATTTCGAACTGAAGTACCAGTACATCAAAGACTATTCACAGGTGGTTTTCACCGCCGGCTTCGGATTCTGGTTCTGAGAGGACGCCCACGGGTGCCGACATCTGGTCCGCCGCAAAAAAATCAGTTGATTTGCGGAACCGCTCCGGCATCCCGTTACAAAAAAAGAGGATCTGAAACGAGCATGCACATCATTGACACACCAGTACATGATCATTGTGCGTTTCATAGAACATTCATGTACAAAATGAATATTGACGAATGAAAGACTTTATTACCAACGAAATAAAAAATGAAACCGCCCTGCTGGTAGGTTTGATCACACCGGATCAGAATGAGGAGAAAATAAACGAGTACCTCGACGAGCTGGCTTTTCTGGCCGAGACAGCCGGCCTGGTGCCGGGGAAACGTTTTGTGCAGCATCTGGAGATGCCCAACCCGGTCACCTTTGTCGGGAAAGGAAAGCTGCAGGAGATTGAGGAGTATGTGAAAGATGAAGAGAACGAGGTGGGGGTGGTGATCTTCGATGATGAGCTCTCAGCCAAGCAGATCCGCAACATCGAAAAGGAACTGATGATCCGCATCATGGACCGTACCAGCCTGATCCTCGATATCTTCGCCATGCGGGCCCAGACAGCCCACGCCAAGGCACAGGTGGAGCTGGCGCAATACCAGTATCTGCTACCCCGTCTTACCCGTATGTGGACCCACCTGGAACGGCAGCGGGGAGGAGGCGGAACCATCATGCGCGGTCCGGGGGAGACGCAGCTGGAGACCGACCGCCGCATCATCCTCGACAAGATCTCGCGGCTGAAACAGGAACTGAAGGATATCGACAAGCAAAAGGCGGTACAGCGCAAGAACAGGGGCAAGCTGGTGCGTGTAGCACTGGTGGGGTATACCAACGTGGGCAAGTCGACCCTGATGACCCTGCTCAGCAAAAGCGACGTGTTTGCCGAGAACAAGCTCTTTGCCACACTCGACACCACAGTGCGGAAAGTGACCATCGAGAACCTGCCGTTCCTGCTGACCGATACGGTAGGATTTATCCGTAAGCTGCCCACCCACCTGATCGAATCGTTTAAGTCGACACTCGATGAGGTGCGCGAGGCGGATATCCTGCTTCACGTGGTGGATATCTCCCACCCCGCCTTTGAGGAACAGATCGATGTGGTGGAAAAGACCCTCTATGAGATCGACAACACGGAGAAGCCGGTGATCCTGGTCTTCAACAAGATCGATGCTTTCTCGCATGTGGAGAAAGAGGAAGATGATCTCACCCCGAAAAAACAGGAGAACTACACACTGGATGAACTGAAGCAGTCGTGGCTGAACAAGATCAGGGAGAACTGCATCTTCATTTCAGCCAGGAAAAGAGAGAACATCGAGGCGTTGAAACAGTTGATCTATAAGCAGGTGAAAGAGATTCATATCACCCGCTTTCCCTACAACGACTTCCTCTATCAAACCTATGAAGAAGAGGAAAAAACACAGGAAGGAGAGGAGAGATCACGACCCTCCTGAAAGAGGGTTGTTTCCAGGATTTTAGGAGCCGGCATCCATTCTTTTGCACAACATTTCATTGAGCGCAATCACTGCATCCTCGTAACGGTCGCGCTGAATCACGAACTGCATGTTAACCTGCATCAGCGACTGGGCAAAGCTCTCCACGTTGATCCCCTGCTCATAGAGCGCCTTGGTGGCATAATAGAGGAACCCGGGCATGGCAATATTGGAACCCATTGCGCATACAATAGCCATCGGCAGCGCATTCACCTGATAGAACACCTCTTTGAGCACCCTGATCAGCTCATGGCTTTTTTCATTGTCCCACACCACCATCGTGATGGAGTTGGCATTGGTCGATTTCAGGATATAGCTCACCCCATATTTCACAAAATAGTTCATGATATGCCCGTCGAAGCCAACCTCTCCCACCATCATGGGGTCGTGCACCTCAATGGCAATCACCTTGCGGGAGCCGGAAACGATCTCCACCCTTGGTTCGGGTGAGACAAAATCGTGCGAGATCAGGGTGCCCGGATGCTCCGGCTCAAAAGTGTTCTTGATGCGGATGTCGATGCCGGCCAGCTCCAGCGGCTTGGCCGCCTTGGGATGAATCGCCTCCATGCCGATGTCCGCCAGCTGATCGGCAACCACATAGTTGGTATGCCCAACAGGAATACTGTTTTCCACTCCCACGATTTTCGGGTCGGCACTGGAGAGATGGAACTCTTTGTGGATCACTGCTTCTTTGGCTTTCACCTCCACGGCGATCTTGCTGAAGGTCACCTCGCTATAGCCCCGGTCAAATGCCCGCATAATACCCTCCGTTCCTTTCGTGTAGCCGGTAGCCACGCAAAGAATATGGCTGAAGTCAATGCCGCTGAACTCTTTGTGAATGCGCTCATCGATGGTCAGCGGCTCGTTGTCGTTAAACCCGCAGAGGTCGACAAAGCGGGCATTGATTCCATTGTTATTGAGGATATTGACCGAATTCCAGCCGGAGTGTGCCTCGCCGATCGAGGCCAGAATCTCGCGTGCCGCCAGATGGATGTCGGTGCGGTTCACGTAGCCCGAGGCAAGTACCTTCCCCAGGCTGTAAAGCACCGTCTTGGCCTGGTCCACACGAAAACGGATAAAATCGCGCGCCTCCTTGAGGTCCAGCCCGATATCGGCAAATCCGTCGTTGATGAGCAACAGACGCTGACAGAACGAGTCGAGAGCACTGCTGTAATCTTCTCCGTTGAGAAACTTGTTATAAATCCCCGGCTCACCGGTCTTCTTATGTTCCAGCAACCAGTTGGTCACATTGTTGTAGGCCGATACCACAAAGATACGGTTATACAGCTGATCTCCTCTTCGGTTTCCCCGGATGATGTTTTGCAATACATCCTGAAACTGTGACATGGAAGTACCGCCGATTTTTTCTACAGTAAGCATAGGGCTATTATCAATTAATCGATTTGAATCTTTTCTACGACAAAGATAGGGGATTATTTTTTCTCTCAAAACCGCTTCAGCTCCCTATATACCTGATATATGGGAAAACCCATCACAGTGAAGTAGGAGCCCTCAATCTTTTCCACCCCCACATAGCCGATCCACTCCTGCACCCCGTACGCCCCCGCCTTGTCCATCGGGCTGTAGGCATGGAGATAATAATCCACCTCTTCGTCGGTGAGGTCACCAAAGGTGACCCAGGCGGTATCGGAAAAGGAGATCTCTTTTGACAGAGAGGTGAAACAGACGCCGGTGATGACACGGTGTCGCGCGCCGGAGAGCATGCGCAACATCCCGCGCGCCTCTTCCTTACCGGCAGGCTTGCCCAGTATCAAACCGTTGAGCAACACAACCGTATCGGCCGTGATCAGCAGCTCATCCGGCTTCAGGGCAAACAGGTATGACGACGCTTTCTTGCGCGCCAAAAATTCGGCTACCTCCTCATGCGGGAGCTCAGCCGGGTAGGTCTCGTCAATATCGGGCAGGGTGCGGAGCTCATACTCCAGGTCAATCCCTGAGAGCAGCTCTTTCCGCCTTGGTGAAGCAGATGCCAAAATGATCCGGTAGTCAGTGATCTTCATCGGATGTCTCTGATTTGAAATGTCCACGTATGATTTTTCGGGCCGAAAGATACAAAAAAAAACGGCTGCTACAGCTCTCATCCACCATTTTCGAAAACATTGTCAAGACCTCGCTCCTCTTTCGCCACATTTTGCGGTAACACAAATCGTTTCTATCTTTGTCGTCAAACAACAGCATGATGATACTTGACATCTGTCCCTCCCCGGCTCTTTACCCTTTCTATCGGCAGGAGCACGACACCCTGATCGTGGTCGACATCTTTCGCGCCTCTACCACCATGTGCGCCATGTTGCACCATGGAGCCGCTGCCATCATTCCCGTAGCAGATATCGATCAGGCCCGCGCATATAAAGAAAAAGGGTTTCTGGTGGGTGCGGAACGACACACGCGGAAATGCGATTTCGCCGACTGCGGCAACTCACCCTTCGATTACACACCGGAACGGGTGCACGGCAGAGAGGTGGTTTTTACCACCACCAACGGGACCAGGGCCATTGAGCAGGGAAAGGATACCAGAGAACTCCTCATTGGATCCTTTTCCAATATCGGGGCGCTGACCCGCCATTGCCTGCACACAACCAACCGCATTGTCATCCTCTGCGCCGGGTGGCACAACCGGATCAACTTAGAAGATACGCTCTTCGGGGGTGCCTTTGCGGAGCTTCTCTCCGCACAAAGTGATGTCACCATCGGTTCGGATGCCGTGCGCATTGCCCAGTTGCTTTGGCAACGGGCGAAAGCGGATCCACCGGTTTTTCTGAAGGCGAGCGACCATTATGCGCGTCTCCTCGCCAACGGAGCGGAAGGCGATGCCGCCTACTGCCTGAGCCCCGACACGGTCTCAGTGGTACCGGTATACCACCGTGCCGACAAAAAAATAAGGGCTTTCCGCTAACGAAAACCCTTTACTCATCCCAATCGAACGCATCCTCGCGCAGGGAGCCGGCAAACTGATCCAGGTCGCGCCGCTCTTTCTTCGTAGGGCGCCCCATGCCGCGCTGCCGATCGACAAATCCGCTGATCCGGTTCATCTCCAGCAATTCATATTGTTCCTCCGGCGTCACATTCTCCATAAACTGCGGGACCATCTTTGCTCCCATCCGTTTTTCCGAGAGGGCAAGCACCTTGAATGAATAGGTCACGGGCGGTTTCTTCACCTGGATCACCTCCCCCGCACGGATATTCCTGGAGGGCTTCACCGCCGCCTCTCCAATCCATACGCGCCCCTTCTTACATGCCTCGGAAGCAATGGTACGAGTCTTGAAGATCCGCACCGCCCACAGCCACTTGTCTATCCTAACCTCCTCCATAAAAAAGATGCTCCTACCGGTTATTGTACTGGTTCATGGTCACATTCGCCCCTGCCAGACAGAAGCTGCGAATCATATCTACCGCCGTTTCAATACGCTCCGGCAGCAGCTTCTGCTCCTCATCGGAAAACGCATTCAGTACATAATCCACCTGGCTGCCACGCGGGAAAGCATTGCCGATGCCGAACCGCAGCCGGGGATAGTCCTGCCCGATGAGCTCCTGGATATGGCGCAGCCCGTTATGGCCCGCATCACTGCCTTTCGACTTCAGCCGCAGCGTCCCGAAGGGCAATGCAAGATCATCGACCACCACCAGCAGCTGCCGGTTCTCGATCTTCTCCTTCTGCAGCCAGTAGCGTATAGCATTGCCGCTCAGGTTCATAAAGGTAGAGGGCTTGAGCAGCACCAGCATTTTATTCCGCAGCCGCATCTCCGCCACGAAGCCGTAACGACGCTCCTCAAAAACAGCATTGGACGCTTTTGCAAAAGCGTCCAACACCATAAAACCTATATTGTGGCGGGTTTGCTCATAATCAGGCCCGATGTTGCCCAATCCCGCAATCAAGTACTTCATCTAAACCCCTGTTTAGCTTACTGTGCTTTGGCTGCCGCACCTTTTGCAGCACGGGTCAGATCCACGCGACAGATCACTGCGTTCTTTGCATTCAGGATCTCCAGGTTTTCGAAGTTAAGATGTCCCACCTGGATCGACTTGCCCAATTCCAGCTTATCCACATTCACCACCAGCTCTTCCGGCAGGTTGGCCGGCAAGGCTTTCACCTTCAACTTGCGGATGTCGAGCGAGAGCTTACCACCGGCTTTCACACCGGCAGCCAGTCCCTCCAGCCGTACCGGGATCTCGATCACCACCGGTGTATGGTCGAATACGTGGAGGAAGTCGATATGAAGGATGGTATCTTTTACCGGATGGAACTGGATCTCTTTCACGGTTGCCATCACTTTCTTTTTTCCCAGATCAAGATGTACCAGAAATACGTCTGAAGTGTAAATCAGGTTGCGGACATCGCCGTTCTTCACTACAAAGTTCAGATTCTGTTCGTTGGAACCACCATACACTACGCAGGGGATCAGCCCTTCGCTACGATAAGCCCTGGCCGCCTTTTTCCCAAAATCATCTCTGATCTCTCCTTTTAACTCAAATGTTTTCATTCTTTAACTGTTGTTTGTGTTACTCAAAATAAAGCTGCTTTCTTTATTTCCCATCACACGCGGGAGCTCTCAAAAAAGCGGCGCAAAGATAGTGATTTTCTTTTTATTGTGCAACCTTTATCGAGCTCTTTTTTGGGGATCCTCCATCGGTAGGGGCATCCTCCTGTCTGCCGGCTGAGCATCCCTGCAAGGGATGATGTGCATGACATAGGCATGGAGCGGCACGGGAAGAGCGAGAGAGATGCTGTCGCCCGTGCAAATCTACGCATTATCTGCCGGAATGCCGCCAACAAAACGGATCGTCTTCCGTTCATTCTTTTCACTTTTCCCCTTTCGGCATTTAAAAACCAAAAATAATAACTACTTTTGCAGTTCAAACATAAGTTCATTTAAACAATGATAAACAGAAATTTAATTCGTATCCGGATCGTACAGATAGTCTATTCATGGTACCAAAATACGAATAAGGATTTGCGCAGCGCCGAAAAAGAGCTCCTTTTCGGCTTGCAGAAATCATACGACCTCTATTTCTACCTTCTGTTGCTGATGGTGGAACTGACCAAAGCGTATGAAAACAGGGTGGAGGCCAAAAAGAACAAACATCTCCCCTCTTACGAAGATCTGAACCCCAACACCCATCTCATCCAAAACAAGTTTATAATGCAACTGAGGAGCAACACACAGTTGCAGAAACATTTAACCGAGCGTCCCCTGATCTGGGATGCCGACAACTCGTTCCTGAAAAATCTGCTCGACACCCTTCTTGATTCCGACACCTATAAGGAGTATGCGGCAATAGAGTCACCTTCCTATGAGGAGGATCGGGAATTCTGGAGAAAAAGTTTCAAACAGTTTATCTATCTCAATGAAGAGCTGGAGGATATCCTGGAGGATGAATGTATCTACTGGAATGATGATGTGGAGATCGTCCAGAGCTTCGTGCTGAAAACGATTAAAAAGTTCTCGGAGAAACAGGGCGCAGAGCAGCCGCTGATGCCTATGTTCAAGGATGACGAAGACCGGGAGTTTGCACTGAAGCTGCTGCATAACACCATCCTGAACGAAAAACAGTATCGGGATCTCATCGAGAAGCATACCGAGAAATGGGATTTCGACCGAATTGCTTTCATGGACCTTATTATCATGCAGGTAGCACTCTGTGAGATCTGTACCTTTGAGTCAATCCCCACCAGCGTGTCGCTGAATGAATACATAGAGATCGCCAAATCCTACAGCACCCCCAAGAGCGGTACTTTTATTAACGGTATTTTAGATGCGATCGTACAGGAAATTAAAGAAGAAAATCGTATCTTTAAAAATTAATTTTTTTTATTACACACCCCAAAAAGAACGTTCGTATGAAACGAGCATAACAATCATTCGCACACCAGTAGATGATTCAAGCGAGTTCCATCCGATCCCTTTACAAATCATTAATTTGAATCGTATGAATATTTTATTACAAGCAGCACAGGGCGGTGGCATGTCGGGTATGGGCAGCACCCTTTTTATGATGGTAGCCATTATTGCCGTATTCTACTTCTTCATGATCCGTCCCCAGCAAAAGAAACAAAAAGAGCTACAGAAAAGCCGCGAAGCAATGAAAGTGGGCGACAAAGTGATCACCTCGGGTGGCATACACGGCAGGATCAAAGAGGTGGGAGAGACCTGGTTCCTGATAGAGGTAGCCGACGGTGTGAGAATCAAATTTGAGAAATCCTCCGTCTTTGCCTCTTCAGCCGATGTGACGATCAACTAACCTTTTTTGATCATGGACGGAAAAGCCATCCTCGAAAAATGGAAACCCAAAGCGGAAGCGTTTTTTTCCACATTCCCGTGGAAAAATACGCTCTTCTTTTTGTTTTTCCTGTTACTGGCTTTTATCTTCTGGCTGATGCTTTTCTTCCAGAAAGAGAATGTGGAGGGCACATATCGCCTGCCACTGAAATACATCCACATTCCGGATGATGTAGTTTTCGACAACCCGCTGCCCGAATATGTGGAGGTCAGCATCACCGACAACGGAGCCGCGATCTTCCGGCTCGACATCAGCAAAAAAGACTCGCTCGAGATCAATGTGGCTGAGCTCACGGAAGGAGGAAACAATAGCCTGCAGGGTGATCAATACCGTCAGCTGATCCGATCGCGGCTTTTCTCGAGCACCAATATCAGGGGGTATTACCCGATGAGCATCAACCTCTCCACCTCCAAGTTGCAAAGGAGAGAGCTGAAGGTTGCTTTTGACGGGGAGATCACCACCAACAGGGCAAACCTGATTGCCGACAGTGTCACCTTTTTACCGGAGAGCGTCACTGCCTACGGCTCCCGTCAGTCGCTCGACAAGTTAGAGAAAGCTTATACCGAATACACGATCTTCAAAAACCTGAAAGCGACCTCCCAGCTTCCCATAGCAATCAACCGGGCGGAAGGAGTGAAGTTTGTACCCGATCAGGTGGATATCTTCATCCCCATCAAGGAGTATACGGAACGCACCTTTGAGATCCCCGTCACGGCAGTGCGTCTTCCCGGAGGGCTGGATGTGAAGTTTTTCCCTTCACGTGCCAGCGTCTCCTTCTCGGTAACCCTGGAAGAATACCGAAAGATTTCACCCGAGGATTTTGAAATCGAACTGGACTACCGCCAGTTCCACCAGAATGAAGATGGCCGGGTGGAGCTGGAACTGAGCAAGAGCCCTGTGGCAGCACAGAATATCCGAATCTCCCCCTCCTCTGTCGAATTCCTGTTTGAAAACAAGAAAAGCGAATGATCAGGGCAGGCATCACCGGCGGGATTGGAAGCGGCAAATCGGTTGTGAGTGAACTGTTCCGGCTTCACGGCGTTCCGGTCTACGACGCCGACAGGGAAGCGAAATATCTGAACGACACCTCCCCTTCTATTCGGCAACAGCTTACAGATCATTTCGGCGGTGATCTGTATGCGGGAGGCTCCCTCAACCGCCCCCTGCTGGCCTCCCTCATGTTTCACGATGAGAAAATTCTGGCTACCGTCAACACCATCATCCATCCCGTGCTGGCAAATCATTTTGCAGAGTGGTGCGCTCTTCATACAGATCACCGGCTGGTGATGATTGATGCGGCCGTTCTCTTCGAGGCCGGTTTTCACCGGTATCTGGATCAGGTGGTGACGGTCTTTGCACCGAAAGAGATCCGTATGGAGAGGGTGATGCATCGCGACCACAGCAGCAGGGAGGCAGTGGAGAGAAGGATGAAGCACCAGTTGCCGGAAAATGAAAAAATGCAACGGTCCGGTTTTGTGATTTATAATGACGACCGTCATTCACTCATCCGGCAGACAGCGGACATTCTGGAGAAACTCCGGAAGATGGGCGAACAACAATAAACCCATATTATTCAGCTGATTATTGAGCTATTTTGATCGGAAAACAGTTGCCCTTTCTAAAATTAACGCTATCTTTGCAGCCGTTCATGTTTGGGTTAGACCGAAAAATTGAAAAAAATGATTGAAAAAATTGGAATCAACGCCGGAAAGGTATGGACCATCTTAGATGAATCCGGACGCCAGAATGTGAAAGAGGTCAAGAAAGCAGCCAGGCTGACCGACAAGGATCTCTATGCTGCCCTCGGATGGCTGGGCAGAGAAGGCAAAATAGTGATCGAAGAAGAAGGAAAAGAGCTCTTCGTTTCATTAATCTAACGAGGCTATTTCATCGCGAGAAGGAATTGAACGCTACCCGACCATACAAAAGCCTGTCACAACTGTTCCCGGCGAAACAGCTCTATACCGATGAGCTGTCCCGACTCACCAAGGGAACTGATGCGAGCCTCTACCGTCTGATCCCCCAAGCAGTTGTCAGGGTCCACAACGAGGAAGAGGTAATCCGTCTGCTCCGTTTCTGCCACCGTGAAAAAATCGCCGTCACCTTCAAGGCGGCCGGCACCAGCCTGAGCGGACAGGCCATCTCCGATTCCCTCCTGATGGAAACAGGGCCCGGATTTGAGTGCTCTGCCATCAGCGACCATGGGCACACCGCCACCTTTGGCTGCGGCGTCAGGGGCAGCGTGGCAAACAGTCTGCTGGCACCCTATGCACGCCGACTGGGCCCCAAACCGGCATCGATCAACGCGGCGAAGATAGGAGGGATCATCGCCAACAATGCCAGCGGATCGAGTTATGGCATCCTCCACAACAGCTACCACACCGTACAATCGATGCGGATCATCCTGGCCGACGGCACCCTGTTAGACACCGCCGATGCCGGCAGCCGCCAGGCATTCATGACCTCGCAACGGGAACTGTGCGAGGCGCTGCTTCGTCTGCGGCGGGAAGCCACCGACAACCCGAAGATCCGCGACCGCATCAGCCGCAAGTTCGAACTAAAAAACACTTGCGGCTACGGGGTGAATGCGCTCATCGACTTTGAGGATCCTGTGGATATTCTGCAACACCTGATGATCGGCTCGGAGGGAACCCTCGGCTTCGTATCACAGGCAACCTTTGCAACGGTACACGATGCACCGCTGAAAGCCACCGCCCTGGTCTATTTCGCCAGTCTGCGCGATGTCTGCGACACCATTCTCCCCCTGCGAAGCTGTCGGGTATATGCGGCCGAACTGATGGACCGCAACGCATTGCACGCCGTAGAGAACCTGGAGGGCATGCCCGCCGGGTTGAAGGAGCTCCCGAAAGGGGCGGCCGCTCTGCTGATCGATACCGCGGCAGATGACCCGGAGACCCTTACGCTTCAGATCCGCGACATCGAGAAAAAACTGGCACACATCCCCACCCTGGCACCCATCGCATTCACCACCGATATCCATCTCTACAACCTTTACTGGAACGTGCGCAACGGGCTCTTCACCTCCGCTGCCGCCACACGCCCCCCGCATACTGCCTGTATCATTGAAGATGTGGCCTTCCGCGGGGAGATCCTGGGGGATGCCCTGGAGGACCTGCATAGCCTGCTGGTGCGAACGGGGTATGAGGATGCAGTCATGTGGGGGCACCTGCTCGACGGCAATGTCCACTTCACCGTCTTTCCCGACATCAACACACCGGAGGGTGTGGCGCATTATGCCCGTTTTATGCGGGAGCTGTGCGGGTTGGTAGCGGTAAAGCACGAGGGCAGCCTGAAGGCGGAACACGGTACGGGACGCAACATGGCTCCATTTGTGGAGAAAGAGTGGGGAAGCGAGATCTATGATCTGATGAAACGGATCAAACAGGTATTCGATCCGCAGGGTGTACTGAACCCGGGTGTGGTGATCAACGATGACCCTGAAGTGTTTATACAGAACCTGAAACAGTTTCCGGAAGCACATCCGCTCATCGACCAATGCATCGAGTGCGGCTTCTGCGAGGCGACCTGTCCCTCAACAAACCTCACCCTCACACCCCGGCAGCGTATCGTTGCCTATCGGTATCTTGCCGGAAAGGAGAGTGAAACCGGGGGAAAAAACATCGCACCTGCAGCGCTGCGTGCCATCTCTTACCCCCTGGAGCAGACCTGCGCCACCGACGGATTATGCAGGATCGCCTGTCCGGTAGGAATCGACACCGGACTGCTGGTGAAGGAGCTGAGATGGCAACAGCAGAGCAGCGTGGCAAATGCCATTGCCGGCATCATCGCCCGTCATATGGGTGGGGTGACGGCACTGCTGAGAGCAGTATTGCCAATTCCCCATGTGGTCGCCAGACTGACCGGGTATGCGCTGCAGGAGAGCATCATGAGGGGCCTCTTCAGAGTGGGGGACGGCCTTTTTCCTCTCTGGACACGCCATACCCCTTCGGGAAGCAAACGCATCACCGCCAGCCGATATCCGGCACCGGAAGCGGATGCCCCTGTAGTGGTCTATTTCCCTTCCTGCATTACCCGTTCCATGGGAGGGCCCTCTGCCGGGTATAAAGGAGCGGGCGATCTGCCATCTACGATGCTGTCGGTGCTGCGCAAAGCAGGTTACACCGTGATTCTCCCGGAGGAGCATGAGAAGCTCTGCTGCGGAATGGCTTTCAGCAGCAAAGGGTTCAGGAGACAGGCACGCATGAAAGAAAAAGAGCTGAACGAAGCTTTGCTGAAAGCAAGTGATAACGGGGCAATCCCTGTTGTCTGCGACATGAGCCCCTGTCTGCTGCATATGCGGGAAACACTGGATCACCGACTAAAGCTCTATGACCAGGTCTCATTCATCCATGATTTCCTGCTCGAAAGGCTTCAGTTTGTGAGACTGCCTCTCACCATTGCCCTGCATGTCACCTGCAGCTCCACAAAGATGCAGCTGGCAGAAAAATTTGTGACGGTGGCCTCTCGCTGCGCCGAAAAAGTGGTGGTTCCGGAGAATGTGCATTGCTGCGGATGGGCCGGTGATCGGGGGTTTTTCTATCCCGAGCTGAACCGTTCGGCACTCGCTTCGTTGCAGCAGGGCATCAAAGATGCTCAGGAAGGATATTCCAACAGCCGCACCTGCGAGATTGGCCTCTCGATGCACAGCGGAATCATCTATCAATCAGTCATTTACCTGGTGGACAAGGCGACCACCGGACCTGTTCACTTGATCTGATCGAACCCCTTACCGTACACCCCCACCACGTTGCTCTGCGAGATGAAGGCATTCTCATCGATGCGCTTCACTAAGCGGAAAATGGAGGTCGATTCGGTCTTGCGGGCCAGGATAATCAGCACCTTCTGCGGTTGCTTGGAGTACCAGCCTACGCCATCCAGCACGGTACACCCGCGGTGCAGCTCCGAGTTGACATGCGATGCGATCTCGTTGTAGCGGGTGGAGAAGATGATGAACTGTACCGACTGACGGGCACCATTGATGACCAGATCCACGGTGTAATACATTACGGAGACAACGATCAACCCGTAGATAATCTTTTCGAAGCTCTGGAACAAAAAATAGGAGCTGCTGACAATGATCAGGTCAATGTACAACAATCCGCGACCCATACTGATATAACGGTACTTGGTGATGATGGCACCCAGGATATCGGTGCCGCCGGTACTGGCATTGCGGGTATAAATAAGCCCCAGTCCGCTGCCACTGAAAACCGCTCCGATGATGCTGGCGATCAGCGGGTCGGTATGGATGATTGCCTCGGTGATCAGGTTCTCAGCCACCCCCATCAGCAGGGTGACTCCTACCACACCGTAGAGTGACTTGAAGACATAACCTTTGCCCAGGATAAACCAGGCGACCACCATCATGATACCATTCCCCAACAGAAAAGTCATGAAGAGGGGTACACCGAAGGCATACTTAAACAACTGCCCCACGCCGCCAAGGCCCCCCACCACGATCTTGTTGGGTATGATAAAACCGGTGAAGCCCACCACGAAGAGTAGCAGTCCCACCGTGATGACGAAGTAGTCCTTCCAGTAAAACGACTTCAGATAACGAACCTCTTTCGGCATATAGGGTATTGATCAAACGATAGATTACACTTGCCTGAGATCACAATCGGGTCAGATCACCACATTCACGATCTTTTGCGGAACAATGATCACCTTCTTCGGCGTTTTGCCTTCCAGCCACTTCTGCGAACCGGGATGTGCCAGCACCGTCTGTTCAATCTCTTCACGGGTGGCATCAGCCGCAAACTCGAGCACAAAACGGGATTTGCCGTTAAAGGAAATCGCATAGGGGAAAGCATCTTCTTTCAGGTACTCCTCATTCCATGCAGGCCAGGAGGCGTCGCACACGGTGGTCTCGTTGCCCAGGGCGTGCCACAGCTCCTCCGCGATGTGCGGTGCAAAAGGAGCCAGACAGACCACTAACTCAGCCAGTACCTTTCTGTTCCGGCATTTGAGAGTCGTCAGCTCATTGGCACAGATCATGAACGCCGACACGGAGGTGTTAAACGAGAACTGCTCAATATCGGAGGTCACCTTTTTAATCAGCTTGTGCAACGCTTTCAGTTCCTCTTTTGACGGCTCTTCATCCGTAACGGAGAGCGTTTCCTCCCGATAAAACAGGTTCCACACCTTGCGCAGAAAGCGATGAACACCATCAATTCCATTAGTATCCCATGGTTTCGACTGTTCCAATGGCCCCAGGAACATCTCATAAAGGCGCAGGGTATCGGCACCGTACTGCTCCACGATATCGTCCGGGTTCACCACGTTGAACATCGACTTCGACATCTTCTCGATGGCCCATCCGCAGATATACTTGCCATCTTCCAGGATAAACTCGGCAGTTTTGTATTCCGGGTTCCAGTTGCGAAACGCGTCGATGTCGAGGATATCATTGTGCACCTTGTGCACATCCACATGGATGGGAGTCACCTCATACCGATCGCGGAGGTTCAGCGACACAAAACGGTTGGTACCCTTGATGCGGTAGACGAAGTTGCTGCGTCCCTGGATCATCCCCTGATTGATCAGCTTCCTGAATGGCTCCTCCTCGCACGACACACCGATGTCGAACAGGAACTTGTTCCAAAAACGACTATAAATAAGGTGGCCCGTGGCATGCTCGGTACCTCCGATGTAAAGGTCCACGTTGCGCCAGTAGCGGTTCACCTTCTCCGACACCATCGCCTCCTCATTGTGCGGGTCCATGTAACGGAGATAGTAAGCCGACGAGCCGGCAAAGCCGGGCATGGTATTCAGCTCGAGGGGGTAACCCTCCCGGGTGTGCCAGTTTTTTGCCCGTCCCAGGGGCGGCTCGCCCGTTTCGGTGGGAAGGAACTTATCCACCTCCGGCAGCTCGAGCGGCAGCTCTTCCTCTCCCAGGGTATAGGGCATTCCATCCTTGTAGTAGACGGGGAACGGCTCTCCCCAGTAACGCTGGCGGGAGAAGATGGCGTCGCGCAGGCGGTAGTTGATCTTGCGGTAGCCGAGGCCCTGCTTCTCTACCTCATCGATGGCGGCAGGGATAGCCTCCTTCACGGACATCCCGTTGAGGAAGGCAGAGTTGATCATCACCCCCTCTTTGGCGTCGAAGCTCTCCTCGGAGACATCACACCCCTCAATCAGCGGCACAATGGGAAGATGGAAATGTCTGGCAAAAGCGTAGTCACGACTGTCGTGCGCCGGCACGGCCATGATGGCACCGGTGCCATAGCCGGCCAACACATAATCGGAGATCCAGATGGGCAACGGCTCACCCGTAAAAGGATGGGAGGCATAGGCTCCCGAGAAGACGCCGGTCACCGATCGGTCGGCAATGCGCTCCCGTTCGGTTCTTTTCCGTGTCTGCTCCATGTAATCCTGCACGGCCGCGTGCTGTTCCGGTGTGGTGAACTGTGCCACCAGCTCGCTCTCGGGAGCCAGCACCATAAAGGTGACACCGAAGATGGTATCGGCACGGGTGGTGAAGATATCGAAGGAGACTCCTTCGGTGGTGTGGAAATGCATCACGGCTCCTTCGCTGCGCCCAATCCAGTTGCGCTGGGTCTCCTTCAGCGACTCGCTCCACTCCACGCGATCCAGTCCCTCCAGCAGTCGCTGTGCGTAAGCCGATACCCGCAGGCACCACTGCCGCATTTTCTTCTGTTCCACAGGATAGCCTCCCCGGATGGAGAGCCCCTCACTCACCTCATCGTTGGCCAACACGGTTCCCAGCTTCGGGCACCAGTTCACCATCGTATCGCCCAGATAGGCGATGCGGTAGTTCATCAGGATCTGCTGTTGCTCTGTCTTGGTTTTGCCGTTCCACTCCGCCGCCGTGAAGCTCATCGGCTCACTGCATGCCGGATCTAACCCTTCAGTGCCCTGCCGGGAGAAGAGCTCCTCCAGCTCGGCAATGGGACGTGCCCGCCCGGCCCGGTTGCAGTAGTAGGAGTGAAACATCCGGATAAAGGCCCACTGGGTCCATTGATAGTAACCAGGATCGCAGGTGCGCACCTCGCGGTCCCAGTCGTAGGAGAAGCCTATCTTATCCATCTGTTCGCGGTAGCGGGCGATGTTCTCCTCGGTAGTAACGGCCGGATGCTGTCCGGTCTGAATGGCGTACTGTTCTGCCGGCAGCCCGTAGGCATCGTATCCCATGGGATGGAGCACATTAAAGCCTTGCAGACGCTTGAATCTCGAAAAAATATCGGAAGCGATGTATCCCAGTGGATGCCCCACATGCAAACCCGCTCCCGAGGGATAGGGGAACATATCCAACACATAATACTTGGGTTTTGCGTCCTCCTCCGACACCTTGTAGATCTGATGGTCGGCCCAATACTGCTGCCACCGTTTTTCAATTTCTTCGAAATTATATTCCATTCCTTGCCATTTTAAGAAAACGGTGCAAAGATAGCAAATAAGTTCTGAAGAACAGCCTTTAAAGGGAGGGTTTTACAAAGGAGCGAAGAGCCGGAAATGACAACGGAAAGCCGGTGTCTCTACCCGGCATACATCGCTTCAATCTGATCGCAATACCTCTCCAGCAACACCTTCCGGCGCAGCTTCAGGGTGTTCGTCAGCTCGCCGTGTTCCATGCTGAAAGGTTGGGGAAGAAGGGTGATCCGCTTGATCTTTTCGTAGGAGGTAAACTGCGACTGCAGCAGTTCAATCTGCCCGAAGATGAAGTCGTTGATCTCTTTGTTGCGCACCAACTCCTCCACCGAGGCAAAGGAGATCTGCTGCTCACGGGCATAGCTTTTCAGCGCTTCGTAATCGGGTACGATCAGGGCACTCACGAACTTGCGCTCATCGCCGATCACCGCCACCTGGTCAATATACCTGTCCTCGCTGATGCGGGTCTCGATCATCTGCGGAGCAATATACTTCCCGTTCGATGTTTTATAGAGATCCTTGATCCGTTCGGTGAGAATGATCTCATGGTTCTCCGTCAATAAGCCGGCATCGCCGGTCCGGAAATAACCATCTGCCGTAAATGCATCCCGTGTGGCCTCCGGCTTATTGTAGTACCCCTTCATCACTGTGTCACCCTTTACCAGGATCTCGCTGTTCTCGCCGATCTTCACCTCTACATCGGGCATCACCCTGCCTACCGTACCTATCCGGAACCCCTGTGCCGGATAACAGCTTACCGTAGCGGTGGTCTCGGAGAGACCGTAGCCGTAGATCAGGTGTACGTCGATCGACTGCATGAAGCTGTTGATGGTGTCGGAGAGAGGGGCGCCGGCCACCGGGAAGAAGTTACCACGGTCGATCCCCACCACCCGCTTGATCAAATAAAAGACGGAATGGCGATAGATGAAGAACTTCAGCCGATTGGTCAATGGGGGCCGCTTCCCCTCATTCACATACGCCAGGTTGTGCCTCTGCCCTGTTTTCACGGCATCATGGAAGAGCCACTTCAATCCAGCGGGCAGATGACCGACGATGTCCTGCACCCCATCATACACCTTTTCCCAGAAACGGGGCACGTTGCTCATCAGAGTGGGGCGCACCACCCGAAGGTTCTTACGGATCTCATTGGGATCGCGGTTGATGACGACAGGCACCCCTTTGAGCAGGCAGTAGTAGGTCCAGGCTTTCTCAAAGATATGGGTAAGCGGCAGGAAACAGATGGAGAGATCCCTCTCCGACATGCCGGTGATGCGCAGGTCATGGATCTCCATCGCTTTCAGATAATTGGCGTGGGTGAGCATCACCCCCTTGGGCTCACCCGTAGTGCCCGATGTATAGATGATCGTGGCCAGCTCACTCTCCTTCAGCTGCTTTAGACGGGCATTCACCAGCGCCATCGATTCGGAATTATCACCCGTGGCAATGAAATCATCAAAATAGACGGATGTATGGTCATTGCTCTTCAGCACCACCCTTCGGTCGAAGATAATCAGCTTCACCGGCAGCGGGTTCTCCTGCTGCACCTTCCAGGCGTTGTTATACTGAAACTGCTCGCCCACGAACAGGAGCCGGATCCCTGCATCCTGCACGATATAGCTTACCTGCATGGGGGAAGCGGTGGCATAGATGGGCACCATCACCGCCCTGTTGGCATAAGCAGCAAAATCGGTGACCAGATACTGCTCCATATTCTGCGAGTAAACCCCCAGATTGTCACCCGGCTTGACACCCATCTCGGCCATGGCCTGAGCGGTTTTCATGATGTTCCCGGAAAACTCTTTCCAGGACATCTTCTGCCATGCCCCTCCTGGGGCCTGAAACTTCAATACCGTTTTGTACCTGTATTTGCGAGCCTGCTGGTGAATAACCTCTCCTAAATGATGATATGCCATTGTCCGTTGAATTGGTGTGCTCAAATGTACAGCATTTCCACGGAACGGCGGCTGATTTCCCGGTTTTTTTAATGATAAGAGCCGGTGATCACAATCTTTTTCGGGGGAATATCCTTCTTAACAATCTAAAAACACGGGCCTTAATTAACGACAGTTAACGTGTTTTCACGCGGCAGAATAAAACAATGCGTTTATCTTTGTGACGAAATGGAGATACGTTTGCATATACTCATTGGGCTGATATCTGCGCTGATGCCTTTTCAAAACATGGCACAGGTGTATGATGCCGCCAACATGAATCCGGAAACCGACATCCCCGTGCCATCGGTCTTTCTGATGCCGAACGTCTACCCGGCCGTGATTCTCAATGGCGACACGGTGGCCTGTATGTGGCTGACCGATTTCATCAAATACTCACCTCTCACCTTTCGCAACAGAAAAGACCAGGCGGCCTACGGCAAACTGGTCCGGGACGTGAAAAAGACCCTGCCCTTCGCCAAACAGATCGCCTGCATCATCACGGAGACCTACGAATATATGGAGACACTCCCCGACGACAAAGCAAGGCAAAAGCACCTGAACCGGATGGAGAAGTACCTGATGGATGAATACACCCCCAAAATGAAAAAACTGACGCGGTCTCAGGGACAGCTGCTGATGAAACTGGTGGACCGGGAAACCAACTCTTCCTCCTATCACATCATTGATGCCTTTATGGGAAGCTTCAAAGCCTGGAGCTACAACCTATTCGCCGGCCTGTTCGGCAACAGCCTCAAGACTCGCTATAACCCTTACGGGGAAGATCGCATCACGGAACAGGTCTGTGTGCTGGTAGAACAGGGAGAAATATAAGGATCCATTCTTTTTCCGGGCACTTCCTGCCCTACACTGCGGGATGTTTTCCAAAAATCCGTGTTCCTGGCTGAAAATACGGAATGAATTGTGTATCTTTGCACTGTTTTTATTTTAGGTTATGCGAATAAATTTTCCAACTGATTTTCAGCCTGTTCTTTTTCAAACGCTTAAGCATTACAACAAGGAGAAGTTCATGGCCGACCTGATGGCCGGCCTGATTGTAGGAGTAGTGGCACTGCCCCTGGCCATTGCTTTCGGTATCGCATCGGGGGTGACCCCGGAAAAGGGTATCTACACGGCGATCATTGCCGGATTCATCATCTCCTTTCTGGGCGGTAGCACGGTTCAGATAGGGGGACCCACCGGTGCGTTCATTGTGATCGTCTACGGCATCGTTGAGCAGTATGGCGTGCAAGGGCTCACGCTGGCCACGGTGCTTGCAGGAGGAATGCTCATTCTGATGGGGTTCCTGAAGCTGGGCACGATCATCCGGTTCATCCCTTACCCAATTGTGGTGGGCTTCACCAGCGGTATCGCGGTGACCATCTTCACCACCCAGATCAAAGATCTGTTCGGCCTGACCACCCCGAAGCTCCCCTCCGAATTTTTGCAGAAATGGACCATTTACTTTCAGCATTTCGGCACCGTCCACTGGTGGACTATGCTCATTGGCTTCGCGAGCGTGGCCATCATCCTGCTTACGCCAAAGATGTCGAAGAAGATACCCGGTTCGCTGATTGCCATCATCGGGATGACAGTGGCAGCCTGGCTGATGAAGAAATACGGGGGCATCAGCGGCATTGAAACCATTGGCGACCGGTTTATGATCAACAATCAGCTGCCTGCGATGCAACAGATCTCCCTGAACATGGAAAGTGTCCGGTTGCTTTTTCCGGCAGCTTTCACCATTGCGATATTGGGAGCCATCGAGTCGCTGCTCTCGGCTACCGTCGCCGATGCGGTGACCGGCAAACAACACAATGCCAACATGGAGCTAGTAGCACAGGGTGCCGCTAATCTCATCACCCCTCTTTTCGGAGGTATTCCGGCCACAGGGGCCATCGCCCGCACCATGACCAATATCAACAACGGAGGACGCACCCCGGTGGCAGGCATTATTCACGCGGTGGTTCTGTTGCTGATCGTGCTCTTTCTGGGCGATCTCACCAAACATATCCCGATGGCCTGCCTGGCAGGCGTGTTAGTGGTGGTAGCCTACAACATGAGTGAGTGGCGCACCTTCGTCGCCCTGATGAAACAGTCGCGATCGACCCTGGCCATCCTGCTGACCACCTTCCTGCTCACCGTCATCTTCGACCTGACCATCGCCATTGAAATAGGATTGCTGCTGGCGGTGTTTGCCTTCCTGAAACGGATGAACGAGAGTACACAGATCCGGCATATCACGGAAAAGATAGAGATCACCCAAGAGATAGAATCCTACTCCGCGGATCAGCAGGAAGAGGTGCTCTTCCTGCCGAAAGGCGTGGAAGTGTACGAGATCGACGGACCCTTCTTTTTCGGCGTGGCCAATAAGTTCGATGAACTGATGCGGGAGATTGGCGCACACCACCCGATCCGCATCATCCGCATGCGCAAGGTGCCCTTCATCGATGCCACCGGCCTGAACAACTTAGAGACACTCTGCCGTAATTCCCGCAGAGAGAAGATACGGATCATCCTGTCGGGTGTCAGTGACACCCTGCGGAAAAACCTGAACCGGTCAAAGATCCCCGAAATCGTCGGACAGGAGAATATCTGCCCCAATATCCGCTTAGCGATTGAAAGAGCACATGCCATCGAAGAGGAGATGATGAGCAAAAAAGAAAAGCTCCGCTGTTAAAAGCGGGATGCGTATGGAAGAGAAATCACTGCAACTGACCGACTGGCTGCCCACGACGAAGAAAGAAATGGCTCTTCGCGGATGGGAGGAGGCCGATGTGATCCTCTTCTCGGGTGACGCCTATGTGGACCACCCCTCTTTCGGTACCGCCGTGATCGGGCGTCTGCTGGAAAGCGAGGGACTGCGGGTAGCCATCGTACCGCAGCCCAACTGGCGAGATGATCTGCGTGACTTCCGGAAACTGGGTGTGCCACGTCTCTTCTTCGCCGTGACGTCGGGCGTGATGGATTCCATGATCAATCGCTATACGGCCAACAAACGGCTTCGCTCGAATGATGCCTATACCCCCGACGGGCGCTCCGATATGCGTCCCGACCGGGCGGTTACAGTCTACTCCCGCATATTGAAGCAGCTTTATCCGGAGGTGCCCCTCGTGCTGGGAGGGGTGGAGGCATCCCTGAGAAGGGTGACCCACTACGACTACTGGGATGACGCGCTGCACAAAACCATCCTGGCCGACACCGGTGCAGAGCTGCTGATCTACGGGATGGGAGAACAGCCGTTGAAGCAACTGATCGCCGAGCTGAGACAAGGAAAAAGCATCGACGAAATCACCGGGATACCCCAGACAGCATTTCTCCGTGCACCGGAGGCCGTCCCATCCAACTCCTTTCCGGAAGAGATTACGCTCTTCGCGCATGAAGAGTGCCTGCAGGACAAACGCAAGCAGGCCCGCAATTTCCGAATGGTGGAAGAGCAGTCGAACCGCCTCCACGCGGCCCGCATCCTGCAGGGAGTGGAAAACAGCACCCTCGTGGTGAACCCGCCCTTTCCGCCGATGCAAGAGGAAGAGATCGATGCTTCTTTCGACCTTCCCTACACCCGTCTGCCTCATCCCAAATACAAGGAGAAGCGAATCCCTGCCTATGAGATGATCAAATTCTCCGTAAACCTGCATCGCGGCTGCTTCGGCGGCTGCGCCTTCTGCACCATCTCGGCACATCAGGGAAAATTTATTGCTTCCAGATCGAAAAGATCCATCCTGGAGGAGGTGAAAAAAATCACCCGCCTGCCCGGCTTCAAGGGATACATCAGCGACCTGGGAGGCCCATCGGCCAACATGTACCGGATGCAGGGGAAAGAGCTCTCTCTCTGTGAGAAATGCTATCGCCCCTCCTGCATCTTCCCGAAGGTATGCCCCAATCTCAACACCGACCATGCCCCCCTGCTGGATATCTATCATTCGGTGGACGCCCTCCCCGGCGTGAAAAAATCATTCATCGGCAGCGGCATTCGCTACGACATGTTGCTACACACCAGCAGCAATGACGCAACCAACGCGGCTACACAAAGCTATTTGCGGGAAGTCATTACCAAACATGTCTCCGGAAGGTTAAAGGTCGCTCCGGAACACACCTCCGACGCCACATTGAAGATCATGCGTAAACCCTCCTTCGACCTTTTCTACCGGTTCAAAAGCATTTTTGATACACTGAACCGCACAGAAGGACTCAACCAGCAGCTGATCCCCTATTTCATCTCCTCCCATCCCGGGTGCAGTGAAGAGGATATGGCCGAGCTGGCCGCGATCACCAAGGAGCTGCACCTCAAACTGGAACAGGTGCAGGACTTCACTCCATCCCCAATGACGCTGGCCACAGAGATCTATTACACCGGCTTCCACCCCTACACCCTGGAGCCTGTTTACACCGCAAGAACCAGCGAACAGAAAAATGCACAACGGCAGTTCTTCTTCTGGCACGACGGGCAAAACAAAAAGAGCATCATTCGTGCCCTGAAAAAGATGAACCGCCAGGATCTGATCCACAAGCTCTACCCGAAAGGATGACCCCCTTCCGACAAAAGCGGTCAACGACCGGAATAACCGGCAGAATGGTTAATCTATGTTAATTATTGTTGTTTTTCTCTTACCGATGCAGCGTTTCTGCATTTTATCCATCTATCAAGTATAAAGTGCAAGATAGATATCGAATGAAAAAGACGGTTTTTACATGCTATCTGGTAACGGTCGGAATCCTGATGGGGATTGTTGCATGCGACGACAACGCCCATTCGCTCGGAAATTTCGGCATCGACATCGCCACGGTGGTTCCCGAAGGGGAAACTGCCTATTCCCTGCTGCTCGACAATGGCAAAAGGCTCTGGCCGGCAGCCAGTACCGTGCGCTATTCTCCCTCCTATAATCAGCGGGTATTTCTGAACTACACCCTTTTATCGGACGCACAAAGCGGATACGACCACTATATCAAGGTCAATGATATCTGGAATATTCTCACCAAACAGGTGATCGAACTGAATTCCCAGAATGCGGACAGCATCGGGAACGATCCGGTGAAAACAAACGCCATCTGGATTGGGGGAGATTACCTGAACGTTTCTTTTATGTTCAACTACGGAGGCATCCGACCGCATGCAATCAACCTGGTAAAGAACACCCTCTCGTCGGAGGCCTCGGCGGATGCCGTCGACCTCGAATTCCGACACAACGCCTATCAAAGCAGTCAGACCAAGCTCTACGAAGGCTTTGTCTGTTTCGACCTGAAACCTCTGAGATCACATGATGCCGACTCGTTGAAGTTGTCCGTCAAGGTGAAAGACCACGACGGGGATGTCACATATGATGTGGTTTACCGGTATAACCAGGCAGCCGTGAATGCACGCACGGAGATGCCAATCCCTGTGATCTCTTCAAACGAATACAATTAACAGACAGAAGACCACTTAAAATTAGTTCTATTTCTTATATGACTTTTTGATTTTCCAAAAACCGGCCGGCCCCTGTGAAGAGTCCGGCCGGTAACTTTTCAATCACAAGGAAAACATGTTGAAGAACATACCCGCAAATTTTTGTTATTAGCTTATTTATCATTTCTTTGCATCAGCATAGTTCAGAACAGTTAATTGAATGCTGATATTGCACAGGAAAATCACGAAGCTCCGGTAAGAACAACTATGTGAGCCGATGACAGCAAACGAATGTTGCTGCTGCCGGACAGCAAGAGACACAACAATGAACAAGTATCCAAAAATCGGTATCCGTCCGGCAATTGACGGACGGCAGGGAGGTGTAAGAGAAAGCCTCGAGGAGAAAACCATGAACTTAGCCAAATCGGTTGCGCAACTGATCAGTGCCAATCTGAAGAACGGGGATGGGAGCCCTGTGGAGTGTGTGATTTCCGATACTACCATTGGGCGCGTAGGGGAAAGTGCCGCCTGTGCCGAAAAGTTTGAGCGCTCAGGAGTAGGCGCCACCATTACGGTGACCTCATGCTGGTGCTACGGATCCGAGACGATGGATATGAACCCCTACTATCCCAAAGCGATCTGGGGTTTCAACGGCACAGAACGCCCGGGAGCGGTTTTCCTGGCAGCCGTACTGGCAGCTCACGCCCAAAAAGGGTTACCGGCCTACGGCATTTACGGCAGGGACGTACAGCATGCATCCGACAATACCATTCCGGAAGATGTGGCCGAAAAGATACTTCGCTTCGCCCGGGCAGCACAAGCCGTCGCTACAATGCGGGGGCGCTCTTATCTTTCCATCGGCAGTGTCTCCATGGGTATTGCCGGATCGATCGTGAACCCCGATTTCTTTCAGAACTACCTCGGTATGCGCAACGAATCGGTGGATTCAACGGAAATACTGCGCCGCATCCGGGAGGATATTTACGACCGGGAGGAGTATGCCCGAGCCTTGGCCTGGACGGAAAAATATTGCAAGCCGAATGAAGGAACCGACTTCAACTCTGAAGCTAAACGAAAATCACGGACCGAGATGGATGCAGATTGGGAATTCGTGGTAAAAATGACCCTTATCATCCGCGACCTGATGACCGGCAACAAAAGACTGGAGGCAATGGGTTTCAAAGAAGAGGCGATCGGCCACAACGCTATCGCCGCCGGGTTCCAGGGACAACGCCAATGGACCGATTTTCTCCCGAACGGTGATTTTTCGGAAGCGGTACTGAACAGCTCCTTCGACTGGGACGGATTGCGCGAGCCCTTCGTAGTAGCAACGGAGAACGATGCCTTGAACGGCGTGGCGATGCTTTTCGGGCACCTGCTCACCAACAGGGCGCAGATCTTCTCCGACGTACGCACTTACTGGAGTCCTGAAGCGATACGGGAAGTTGCCGGGAAGACCCTTACCGGAAAAGCATCGAATGGGATTATCCACCTGATCAACTCCGGGTCCACCACCCTCGACGGTACCGGCAAACAACGCTGCAACGGAGCTCCTTCGATGAAGCCTTTCTGGGAAATATCCGAACAAGAGGTGAAAGATTGCCTGGCCGCCACCACATGGTATCCGGCCAATCGTGACTACTTCCGGGGAGGAGGATACTCCTCCAACTTCCTTTCGGAAGGCGGCATGCCGGTCACGATGAGCCGGCTGAACATGATAAAGAATCTCGGCCCCGTGCTGCAGATCGCGGAAGGATGGACGGTGGAGCTCGATACGGACGTACACCGGATTCTTGACGAACGAACCGACAAAACATGGCCTACCACCTGGTTCGCACCCCGCCTGACCGACAAGCCGGCATTCAGGGATGTCTACTCGGTGATGAACAATTGGGGAGCCAACCATGGTGCCATCAGCTACGGACATATCGGAAAAGATCTGATCACGCTGGCCGCGATGCTTCGCATACCTGTCTCTATGCACAACATAGATGATCGTGACATCTTCCGCCCCGCAGCCTGGAACGCCTTCGGTATGGACAAGGAAGGTGCCGACTACCGCGCCTGTGCGAATTTCGGATCGATTTACAAATGATCTTAGAGAACAGACGTATGAGAGGCAAGGTTATCGATCAAAAACACCTTATTCCGTTTATCCTTATCACCAGCCTTTTTGCTTTATGGGGATTTGCCAACGACATCACCAACCCGATGGTAGCCGCGTTCCGTTCAATCATGGAGATTCCTAATTCTGAAGCGGCGCTGATCCAATTCGCATTTTACGGCGGATACGGAACCATGGCCATCCCGGCAGCACTTTTCGTGAGGAAATACAGCTATAAAAAGGGGATCCTGCTGGGGCTGGCGCTCTATGCCACCGGCGCTTTCCTGTTTATCCCTGCAGCCCGGTTCGAGACGTTCTCCTTTTTCCTCTTATCGCTCTACATCCTGACCTTTGGACTGGCTTTTCTGGAAACGACCGCCAATCCCTACATCATCTCAATGGGTGACGAAGCCACCTCTACACGTCGATTGAACTTTGCACAGTCTTTCAACCCGCTGGGCTCACTCCTCGGTATGTTCGTGGCATCGAACTACGTGCTCACCTCCCTCGACTCGGAAAGAAGAGACGCAGCAGGCAACCTGCTGTTCCCGACTTTGAGCGAAGCGGAGAAAGCCGTTATCCGCACACACGATCTGGCCATTATCCGCAACCCGTATGTCATCATCGGCGGGGTGGTGCTCCTGATGTTCGTGATCATCGCACTCGTCAGGATGCCGGTAACACAGACGGCAGAACGAAGCAGCATCCGGGCGGCAGACGCCGCAAAAAGACTGTTGAAAAACCGGAACTATCGGGAAGGAGTCATTGCACAGTTCTTCTATGTAGCTGCCCAAATCATGTGCTGGACATTTATTATCCAGTATGCTGAAAATATTAATATTCCAAAAGCAGCGGCACAACGCTATAATATTTTAGCGATGCTTTTGTTCCTGTCGAGCCGTTTTATCAGCACCTACCTGATGAAATATTTAAAACCGTCGCGCATGCTCGCTCTTTTTGCCGTCGGGGCGATAGCAACCACACTGGGGATTATTTTTATCGGCGGGATGACCGGCTTGTATTGTTTAGTGGCCACCTCTGTTTTTATGTCGCTCATGTTCCCCACCATATACGGGATCGCGCTGAAAGGATTGGGCGACGACGCCACACTGGGTGCAGCCGGACTGGTAATGGCCATTGTAGGCGGGGCGCTGATGCCGCCATTGCAGGGAGCTATTATCGATCTGGGTAACATTGGCTGGCTGCCGGCCGTGAATGCCTCGTTTATCCTGCCCTTCATCTGTTTTGTCATGGTCCTGACGTACGGCTTGCGGACATCTCAACTCGATTCAGTGAATCAGAAACAACATTATCCCACATAATACAGAATTTGAACCGTTTCCTGGGAACAAACATCCTTTCTTCTTTGAACGGGTAAACAATGTAGGAATTGAAAACCATCAACAAATGAAAATAAACAATTTACTACTTCCATTCGCAGCAATCTTGCTGCTTTCCTGCAACAAAGCTCAGAGCAACCGGGAACTGGTTTTACGTTACAATTTCCCCGCTGACACATGGGAGAAGGCCCTCCCACTGGGTAACGGACGTATTGGAATGATGCCGGATGGTGGTGTGCATACAGAGCATATTATCCTGAACGATATCACGATGTGGTCAGGCAGTGAAGATGCCGAAGCTCTCAACCCTCATGCTATCCAATATTTGCCTGAAATCCGCAAGCTGCTGATCGAAGGCAAGAATCTTGATGCACAAAACCTCATGTACAAACAATTCCGTTGTGGCGGACAAGGCTCTGCCTTCGGGAACGGAAAAGATGCGCCTTATGGCTGTTTTCAGATGCTGGGAGATCTGCATATCACCTACATCTATCCCCAGGCAGACAACATCCGTGATTACGAACGTACGCTTTCACTGAGCAAAGCCGTTGCCTCAACAAAATTCAGTATTGGCAACACAACCTACACCCGGGAATATCTTGCCTCACATGCTAACGACCTCTTGGCTATGAGGATTTCAGCCAACAAGAAACAATCTGTCACGTTTGAGATGGAGATAAGCCGCCCTGAAAGGGCTACTGTCACGCTGAAAGGGAACTGCATATGGATGGAAGGCCAGCTGAATGACGGCCACAACGGTGATAAAGGAGTGCGCTACCTCACGAAGATCGAGATTGTCAATAAAGGGGGAACAATCAGATCAGCAGGGAAATCACTCATTATTTCTGATGCGGATGAGGTGGTTATCTTGGTATCAACCTCCACCGATATGCTGGATAAGGGTTACCTCTCAACGGTTGACAATCTGCTTGCAGCAGCAAACAAAAGTTCGTTTGAAAAACTGAAGCAAGATCATATTGCTGCATACAGAGAGAAATTCGACCGGGTGGAGTTGAATCTGGGAAAACAGGAAAATACCACACCCACCGACGAGCGCCTTGTTTTATTTCAATCAGACGACGATCCGGCATTTGCCGCACTCTATTTCCAATATGGCCGCTACCTGATGATTAGCGGGACCAATGAAAAAAGATTGCCGCTTAACCTGCAGGGGTTGTGGGCAAATCAGGTACAGACCCCCTGGAATGGCGACTACCACCTCAACATCAATATGCAAATGAACTACTGGCCCGCAGAGGTATGTAACCTACCGGAACTGCACAAACCGCTAATCAACTTTACCAGGTCACTCGCACCATCAGGAGAGGCAACCGCCAGAACATTCTACGGAGCACCCGGATGGGTAGCCCACATGATGAGCAATCCGTGGAGTTTTACCGCTCCCGGCGAACATGCCTCGTGGGGTGCCACCAACACCGGTGGCGCATGGTTGTGCGAACACCTCTGGGAACATTATACATTTACAAGGGATAAAGATTATCTGCAGTCTGTCTATCCGGTACTGTCCGGTGCAGCAGAGTTTTTCCTCAACAGTATGATCAGGGAACCAAAAAACGGCTGGTTGGTAACAGCCCCTTCCTCTTCACCGGAAAATGCATTTTATCTGCCCGGGAGCCGGGACGCAGTATTCATCTGTATGGGCCCAACGATGGATGTGCAACTGGTGAAAGAGCTGTTTACCAACACTCTCTCTGCAGCAGGGATACTGGGAGTTGAAGATGAAATTACCGCCGGGATACGTGAAGCCCTGCCTCAACTACCTCCTTTGCAAATCAGCCCCAGGGGGTATCTGCAGGAGTGGCTGGAGGATTACGAGGAACAAGATCCCACACACCGGCACGTTTCCCATCTCTACGGGCTGTATCCCTCTCATCAGATATCACCCGTCACCACACCCGAACTGGCCGAGGCGGCACGGAAAACCCTCAACCGTCGCGGCGATGCCGGAACCGGATGGTCACGCGCATGGAAGATCAACTTCTGGGCCCGCCTGCATGACGGCAACAGGGCGTACAAGCTGCTAAAAAGCCTACTGGAACCTGCCGGGGAGAGTGAAGCCGACAGGAACAGCCGTGCGGGCACCTACCCCAATCTGTTCTGTGCCCATCCCCCTTTCCAGATCGACGGCAACCTGGGGGGCACGGCCGGCATCGCGGAGATGCTGATCCAGAGTCAGGATGGTTATGTCCACCTGCTGCCGGCCCTGCCCGATAACTGGGCTTCGGGCAGTTTTAAAGGGCTGTGCGTACGCGGCGGCGCTGAAGTAAGCGCAGAGTGGAAAGAGCATAAGGTCACTACCCTGACCCTGACAGCCAAAACAACCGGCAGCATCAGGTTAAAAATACCCGCATATGCCTCAACAGTAAAACAAAACGGGAAAAAGATCAGTACCGAAGACGGATTTGCCTCGATAAACATGGAAAAAGGAGACAGAATTCAATTAGAATTGGCGAAAGAATAAACCATTACAGATGCATACAGCCCGGAAAGGTACTGCTGTTTTCCCCCCGACAGGTTCAACTGAGTCACAGCCGGTCATAAGGAAGTTGAACCAGAGCATCCGATATTTTATCTACCACCTCCCTCATTGGTTTTTCGACCATCCCTTTTATAAACGGATTCAGGTCGGCCCGCACAGTCATGCGCAGTCTGGTATCCTTCTCCCCCTTCGCCACCAGCTGTATCCATAAGAACATGTTGAATGGCAGCTTGTCGGATTTAAACTTCACCAGCTTGTTAGGCTCCCGTTCCTCCACAAGAAAAGTCACCTTTCCGATCGGATCAACCCGGAAGGAAACACTGTCCTGATCGAACGAGAATTCGCTGATTTTATCACCCGGTATCCGATCTTTCACCCGTTCCAGTTTGCGAAGATCTGAGAGAACGCGGAAAACATCAGAATCACTGTATAAGATAGTTTTTGTATCACTGACAAATTCGGTCATCTCTTGGTTTTTTTAGACGTTTGTCCCCAATTTTCGGGATCCCGGCGCCAGTCCTGCAGCATCCTGAGTTCCGACTCATCGATGTAATCGGTTGCCAGCGCCTCGTCGAGAATCGCATCATAATCGCAGAGGGTAGTCAGCTCCACTCTTTCCTCCTGCATGCGCTGTAAGGCTTGCGGAAAACCGTAGGTGAAGACCGCCACCATGCCCAGCACATCCGATCCGTCGCGGCGGATGGCCTCCACTGCCTTGAGACTGCTGCCTCCGGTGGAAACCAGATCCTCGATGACTACGACCTTCTGTTTGGGTTTCAGATCTCCCTCGATCAGGTTCTCCAACCCATGATCTTTCGGGGTGGAACGGATATAAACAAACGGGAGCCCTAGGATATCCGCCACCAGTGCGCCGGGAGCAATGGCTCCGGTGGCCACCCCGGCGATGGCATCTGCCTGAGGATACTTTTCCAGGATCAGCCGGGCAAATTCCACCTTGATGAAATTACGAACGGCCGGATAGGACATCAGCTTCCGGTTATCACAATATATGGGAGATTCCCAGCCTGATGCCCAGGTGAAGGGATTGGAGGGCTGCAACTTGATTGCCTTTATTCGCAGCAGTTTTTCTGCCGTCAGTTTTCGAACGGTTTGCATATTATTTTCATTTATTCAGATGAAGCACAAAAGTACGCTTTTCCTTCATAAGTCAGTTTTATTTCCGGGAAAAAAACTGTTTAATACACCTCTCCGAGGGTGGCAATGCTAATCTTCACGCCTTTGCAACTCATCAATGCGATCCCGCAGGCCTCCAGTGTAGAGCCGGTGGTGATCACATCATCCACCAACAGGAGGTGTTTGTCCTGAAAAGCCTTCGGCTCCCTGACCCTGAAAATATCGCGCACATTTTCCCACCGTTGGGTACGAGAACGGTGCGTCTGGGTAGGATTGTAGACCACACGAATGAGATTGCCAGCCGACAGCGGAAGGCCGGTAGCAACCGAGAGCCCCTGTGCAATCATATGTGCCTGATTATATCCCCGCTGTTTTTCCTTTCCAGGATGCAGCGGCACCGGCACTATCAGGTCGATCGGTGAAAGGAAATCACTCCCCCGCAGGTCCTCACCGTACAATCGCCCCAGCAGAATACCAATTTCACTCCTTTGGTGATACTTCAGCTGATGGATCAGCGGAGGCAGGACACCTCCCTTGGCATAGACACAGAAGGTGGCGATGCGCTCAAACGGGATCCGGCCGGCCATCCGTTTTTCCACGGCATGATCCTTTTCACGGAAATTGTATGTGCGGGGTAACTTGTAAAGACATCGCAGGCAGATGCACTCCTCAGAAGAGAGCAGCTCTTCGCCGCAAACGGCACATACATTCGGGAAGAAGAGATAAGAAAACTCACTGAGCAAATCATTGCGTCTCATCGGGGAAAAAATCAATATCGATCTTCTTCAGACACCGGATGATCTCATCCATGGAAAAACCTCTCCCTAGGGCATACCGAATCAGCTTGCCGTTCCGCTCATACGCAGAGTGCCCGGTGACGCTCTTCCGTTTCTTTTCCAGCAACGTCTGCAGCGAGTCGGTAAGCAGGCTGTCGGGAAAACGCGCAAATGCATCACGGATCACTGCGGGAGGGATCTTCTTCTGACTGAGATGCAGCTCGATCTTCCTCTTGCCCCATTTGTTGAAATGCAGCTTATCGTGGATATAGCTCTCTGCATAGCGTTTCTCATCAAGGTACTTCTCTTTCTTCAAACGACTCAGGAGCGTTTCCACCGCATCGGCAGGGAGTTCCATCCGCAGTAGCTTCTGCCGGATGTCGTAAGGGGCATACTCTTTCTGTGCGCATATCCGCGACATGCGTGCGTATGCCTGTTCCGGGGTAATCATCTTCTTTGGCCCGTCCATCTTTCTTCATTTTTTAACCGCCCTGACCATCCGGTCATTTCCGGAGAGATCTTTTCTCAACTCAACCTCCCCGAACCCTTTCTCCCGAAGCATCCTGCAAACGATCTCCCCTCTGCTGCGATGGATCTCGAAATACAATCTCCCGCCCTCCTTCAACAATCCGTTTGCCAGCTCCGCTATCCTGCGATAAAAAAGCAACGGATCCCGGTCCGGCACAAAAAGCGCCTCCCCCGGCTCAAATGCGGCTACCGTGGGCTCCATTGACCCTTTTTCAGCTTCCGTGATATAGGGCGGATTACTCACGATCAGATCATATTGCGTCTCACAGGCAAACCGTTGGAGGATATCTCGCTGTGAAAAGCGCACCGCCGCATGGTTCCGGCGGGCATTCTCCTCTGCCAGCTGCAATGCCCCGACCGAGAGTTCCCAGGCATCTACCCGGGCCTGTGTCATTTTCACGGCCAGGGTAACAGCAATACAACCGCTACCGGTGCCGATATCCAGTACAGTGCATGGTTCGCACCCATTCCCGGCAATGATCCACTCCACCAACTCCTCCGTTTCGGGACGGGGGATCAGCACACTGGGCCCCACACGGAACTCCATGCCATAAAAGCAGGTTTTCCCCAGCACATATTGAAAAGGTTCCCCCTTTTTCAGTCGAGAGAGAATCTGTTCCAGTTCACGGGCCTGCGAATCGGATAAATTGCTAATTTTGCCTGTCGCTATGCCGGCAAATGTGAGGCCGCTCACCTCTTCCAGAATGATACGGGCCAGTGTGGTTCTCTCCGAGAGAGAATAACGTTCACCCAACTCTTGCCGGATATACCGAATGATGTGCTGCATAACGAATGAATGTTTGAAAGAAAGGATCCTCCGGCAGTGAGCGGCGGATCATCGCCATAACAAAGATAGAAAAAAATGAGTGTACTTCCGAAATATATGGAGCGTTGTCTTCAGCTGGCCCGAAAGGGGGAGGGTTATACCGCCCCCAATCCCATGGTGGGAGCCGTCATCGTGCACCACGGCCAGATCATTGGCGAGGGATATCACCGCCGATACGGGGAGCCGCATGCGGAGGTGAACGCCATTGCTGCGGTCAAAGAGCCGTCGCTCCTCTCCGAAGCCACCCTGTATGTCTCACTCGAACCCTGTGCGCATTACGGCAAAACACCGCCCTGTTCCGAACTGATTATTTCACGGAAAATACCGAAGGTAGTCGTGGCGGTGACGGATCCAAACCCCGGGGTATCCGGCAAGGGCATTGCCATGATGAGAGCGGTCGGCATCGATGTAACGGTAGGCATGCTGGAGGAAGAAGCGCGAGAGCTGAACAGGGCCTTTTTTGTCAACCAGCTCCAAAAGAGGCCCTATGTGATCCTGAAATGGGCTCAGAGCCGCGACGGGTTTATGGACCACCTGCGCACATCGCTCGAAGAAAAAGCCCCGGCAATTCTCTCCACCCCCCTCACACAAAGCATGGTGCACAAATTGCGTACACAGGTACAGGGCATCCTGGTGGGAACCCATACCGCCCTGCTCGACAACCCACAGCTCACCTCCCGGAAATGGTTCGGGCCTCACCCTACCCGGATCGTCATTGACCGGGAACATAGAATCCCTTCTCATGCGGCCCTGTTCAACGGGATGGCTCCCACCATCGTCTTTACCGCCTCTCTCCGCAGGCAACCCCCACTCTCCCGCCAGGTAAAAGAGATCGTGATAGACTTCGACAAAGATACCAATACACAGATCCTTGACCACCTCTACAGAGAGCACATCCACTCTCTTTTGGTGGAGGGAGGATCCCGCCTGTTATCTACTTTTATCGACAGCGATCTATGGGACGAAGCGTATGTGGAGAGGTCTGAAATGCTTCTCCACAAAGGGGTGGAAGCACCTGATATACAGGGAGAAATCATCACTGCCGAAAAATATGCCTGCTCGCTCCAAATTCATTTAAAGAGTAAAAGAACTCGAAATTTTCTTTAAATATTCATTTTAATATGGTTATAGCGAAAAATCTTTCTACTTTTGCACTACTTAAACCTGGTGTACAATATTTTTGAAACAAATGATATCTAAATATTTCTCCTTGGCATCGGTGCTTGTCATGACCCTGTTGTCCCTCTCCTCTTGCCTGAATTCATCGAATGACAATGTGGAATATTCGCCTGATGCGCAGATATATGCGTTCTCCATCTCATCCAAAACGGACACCGCCGCTCTTTTATCTGCCACACAATTCACCATTGACCAGATCAACGGCAGGATATTCAACAAAAAACCGCTGCCTTATCAGTTTCATGTCGACAGCGTGTTACTGTCGATCAGGGGAGCCAGCACCTACAGCCCTTTCGCCCAGGTGACCCTTACGCTGCATCCGGACAGCACCTTCCTCTGGCGAGCGTCTGACTCAGTGGCGGTCAACCGGCTGCAAAAGATCACCACCACCGCCCCGGACGGGAAATCAACCAGGACATACACCTTCGAATTACATATCTATCAGAAGGACCCCTATACCCTCACCTGGGAGAATCTGAAAACGAACTATCTTCCTGTGGCCCCCCTATCACAACAAACCGTTGCCCTCGGGGAGCGTCTCATCACCTACTACCGGACGGTTGACAGGATTGAGGCAGTCTGTACACCGACAGACGACGGCGTTGAGTGGTCTTCACTCAATATCCAGGGACTGCCCACAACAACCGATCTTTCTACCCTCACCGTTTCCGACAAGGGGATCTTTGTCCTGGACTACACAAGCAATACGGTCTACCATTCGCCGGACGGCATCGTGTGGAGTGCCGTCTCCGCACCCTACAGCGTAAAAGCGATCTATGGCACCCTTCCCGCGACTGTGGGGGGCGCTCTGCTGGTGGCAATCGATCACGACAACAGCCTCCGTTTTGCGGAGACAACCGATTTCACGCAGGTAGTGATGAGGAACAAGGTACCCGACAACATCCCGGTCAGGGATTTTGCTGCCACGAAAGTGGATAACCCCACATCCTTCTCGGTAAAATACATTTTGCTGGCGGGAAGAACCACAGCAGACAACATCCCCTCCAATCAGATCTGGATCCTGCAGAAAAAGGAGGGTGTTATTTCTTCTATCCTTTCCAGGGTACCTTCATCGCTCACCCTGCAAGGGAACAGTCTGTTTTATTATGACAACAAACCCTATCTGATGGCGGCGTCTGCAGGAAAGAACCTCCTGTACTTCTCCGACAATTTCGGACTGGACTGGCAGGAAGCGGAAGAAAATCAGTCTTTTCCCGCCAGCTTCCCAAAGCGAACACACGCATCGGTTCTTACCGATACGAAAAATCATATATGGATATTCGGCGGAATATCTTCCGATCAGGCTCAAATTACGGATGTATGGAGGGGATGCCTCAATAAATTTACGGGAATGTAAGATGCGCTCATTATGGCTCTCCCTGCTATGCTGCCTCTTTGTATCCGCAGGCCTCCACGCTCAGGAGTACCGATACGAGATAGGAGGGGCTGCAGGCACTTCTTCCTACATGGGTGATGCCAACAAGAGCTGCTTTTTTCTGCATCCGGGCATTGCAGGGGGTCTCCTGATGCGCTACAACCTCAGCCTCCATTGGGCTGTGAAAGCGAACATATTGACAGGAAGCGTCTCCGGCAATACGGCAGAAAGTGGCAACTCCTTCCCGTTCGGGTCACAAAGCGCTTTCCGCCGCACCTTTACAGGAGTGGGTTCACAGGTAGAATTCAATTTTCTGCCTTACAGCGACCGGTATGAATACCAGCATACCAAGCGCTATACCCCTATCTGCTAGCTGGTGCGGGGCTCACATATGCCACGGGGGAACGATCGTTCCTGAATGCGAACATCCCTTTTGGAGCGGGATTGAAATATAAAATTAAAAACAGGATGAATATCGGAATTGAATTTTCGATGAGGAAGCTGTTCAGTGACGACTTCGATGTCACACAGAATGGGGCAGAATGAAACCTGCAACATCCCTACGGCATTCAGGGAAGTCGCCTGAAGAATCAGGACTGGTATTCAATCACAATGATCTACCTTACATGGGATTTCAGCTTACGCGAGGATCCCTGTTACGGTAACTAATAAAAAACAGCCAACAAAAGATGTCGTTGATAGACAAACTGGACCATAACCGCCTTCCTGCCCATATAGCCATTATCATGGATGGGAACGGACGCTGGGCAAAAGCCAGGGGTTTAGACAGAGGCGAAGGACACAAAGAAGGTGTAGAAGCGATCAGGAGGGTGGCGGAAGCCGCCTCCAGGGCATCGGTTCAATACCTTACGCTATATGCTTTTTCCACGGAGAACTGGCGTCGTCCCTCAGAGGAGGTGAACGGGCTGATGGATTTGATGGTCTATGCCCTCACACGGGAGACAGCAGCGCTGAAAAAGAACGGCGTAAGGATCGTTTGTATCGGCAATGTAGACCGGTTACCCGGCCATGTACGGGAGACCCTTCAGGAGTGTATTCATGAGACCGCCGGCGGAGAGAGGCTCACCCTGGTGATCGCTCTCAGCTATTCCTCCAAGTGGGAGCTGACAGAAGCCGCCAGAAAGATCAGCCGTGATGTAAAAGCCGGTACCCTGCGGGAAGAGGAGATTAACGAAGAGATCCTCAGCCAGTATCTCACCACCCGCGATCTTCCCGATCCCGATCTGCTGATCCGTACCGGAGGTGAACAGAGAATCAGTAATTTCCTTTTATGGCAATGTGCCTATACGGAATTTTATTTCACGGAGACCTTCTGGCCTGATTTTAACGAAGAGGAGCTTTACAAAGCCATTCTGAATTATCAGAAACGAGAAAGGCGATATGGCATGATCAGCGAACAGATCGAATCGGATCAAAAATGAATCTACACTGAACCACTGACAATCAGCGAAAAGAAAAATATCACAATGTTGAAGAGAACATTCCCTTTACTTCTATTAGCCACCATACTTTCACAGGCAGCATTACTGGCGCAGACCAATGACACCCTATCCGCCCCCCTGCCTACGGAGCTGAATGTGAATTATACGGCCCCCCCCCGGAAGTATACCATCGCCGATATCGACGTGACCGGTGTGGAAGGCACCATGTATGAGGACCAGAAGTTTGTATTGGTGGGCTTCTCCGGCCTTTCCAAGGGACGGCAGATACAGATCCCGGGGGAAGAGATTACCGGAGCGTTGAAACGGTTCTGGCGCCAGGGGCTGTTCTCAGATGTCAAGATCCTGCAGACAAAGATTGAGGGCGACAGCGTATGGCTGGAGATCCACCTCACCGATCGTCCCAGGGTGACCAACATCCGCTATTTCGGCATGAAGAAGAGCGAACAGGATGACATCGAAAAGAAGATCGGGTTTGTAAAAGGGAACCAGATCACTCCTCCCCAGATTGACCGCGCGGAAACCATCATCAAGAGCTTCTTTGATGAAAAAGGCTTCGGGGATGCTGAAGTACGAATCTTCCAGCGCCCCGACACCACCCAGCACAATCAGGTCATACTGGAGATCAACGTCGATAAGAAAGAAAAGCTGAAAGTCAACAGTATTCTCATCGAAGGAAACGAGGCGCTCACCGACAATCAGCTGAAAAGGGCGATGAAGAAAACCAACGAGAAAGGAAAAATCCGCAACCTGTTCCGGTCAAAGAAATTTGTGGAAGACCTCTACAAAGAAGATAAAAAAAACCTGATCACCAAATATCACGAGAAGGGCTACCGCGATGCAGAGATCATCCGCGACACCGTATACAAACACAATGATAAAACGGTCAATATTGAGATTGCCTTAGAGGAGGGACCCCGATATCACATCCGCTCCATCAACTGGGTGGGCAACACCCAGTATCCCTCTGTCCAACTGGGACGGTTGCTCAATATGGCACCCGGCGATGTCTATAACCAGAAGAAGCTGCAGGAGCGACTGATCAGCGATGAAGATGCAGCCGTAAACCTGTACCAGAACAACGGCTACCTCTTCTCACACATTGATCCGGTAGAGATCAACATCGAGAAAGACTCGGTGGACCTGGAGCTGCGCGTGGTGGAAGGGCCCAAAGCCACGATCAAGCGGGTGATCATTCAAGGGAACGACCGTCTCTATGAAGATGTGATCCGCCGGGAATTGCGAACCAAACCGGGAGCCGTCTTCAGCAAAGAGGATCTCCTGCGCTCGGTACGTGAGATCGCCCAGACGGGCCACTTTGATCCGGAGGCCCTCTCTGCCGACATCTCAGGAGGAATCAATCCCAATCCGGAAGATGGAACGGTAGACATCACCTATCCGTTGACATCGAAGGGAAATGACCAGATCGAATTCTCCGCCGGATGGGGGGTAACCGGACTGGTAGGCAAACTGAGTCTGAAACTGAACAACTTCTCCCTGCAGAACCTGCTCAACCCGTCCATGCACCGGGGCATCATCCCGCAGGGGGAAGGACAAACATTGGTATTGAGTGCCCAAACCAATGGCCGTTATTACCAATCCTATCAGTTCCAGTTCATGGAGCCCTGGTTCGGCGGAAAAAGGCCCAACAACCTCTCTTTGAATGCCTATTACTCCCGATATACCGGTCTGAACAGCGATTACTATTCACAGAACAGCTATTACAACCCATATATGTACGGTTATGGCGGATACGGAGGATACCCTTATGGAGGATACGGAGGATATGGCGGCTATGGAGGCTATGGAGGCTATCAGGATATGGCAGAATATGCCTATGACCCGAACCAGGTATTCAGCATGCTGGGCTTTTCTCTGGGTTACGGGAAGAGACTGGAGTGGCCCGACGATTATTTCCAGTTTATGGCCGAGCTCGGGTTCCAGCGCTACGGACTGAAAAACTGGTCTTGGAACCAGTTTCCCTTTCAGACCGGTGTCAGCCACAGCATCACGCTCGGGCTCACTCTTTCCCGCATATCTACCGACAACCCGATCTATACCCGAACCGGATCACAGTTTACCCTGAGTGTGAGTGCCACACCGCCCTTCTCCCTGTGGGACGGAAATGATTACGGTGCAATGGCATACAACAATCCGGAAAAATACCGGTGGAACGAATACCACAAATGGAAACTGAAGATCCGCACCTTCACCCCGCTCACCCCCTCCACGGTAAAACGCACGCCGGTGATCGCAACAAGGGTAGAATTCGGGGTGCTGGGCCATTACAACAAGAACAAGGAAACCCCATTTGAGACATTCGACGTGGGAGGTGACGGCATGAGCGGATATTCGAACTCGTTTGCCACGGAGAATGTTGCCCTGAGAGGGTATGAGAACAACTCCATTGCACAGCAGGCGAGGGCTTATACAAGACTGGGGCTGGAACTGCGATATCCCTTCATCCTGGAACCCAACTCCACCATCTATGGGGTGGCTTTCTTAGAAGCGGGGAATGCCTGGAAAAAGGTGAACGATCTCAACCCTTTCGATCTGAAGCGTTCTGCAGGTGTGGGTGCACGCATCTTCCTTCCGATGATCGGATTGATGGGGATTGACTGGGCCTACGGTTTTGATACCGTCTTCGGTACAGGAAGCAGGCAAAGAGGCGGAAGTCAGTTCCATTTCATCATCGGCCAGGAATTCTGACGGAAGAGCCGGAAGAATGAAAACTGCATCACAACCCACTTCTGCCGGACATGGGTTGTTTATTGCTCTTTAACAATTTTTACGTACATCATGCTAAACGTTAGATCCTTAGAATCGTCTTACCTGACAGGATCACCTGTTTCAAACATCTAAAAAAAAAGATATGAAAAGAGCATTATTTATTTTCGGTTTCTTGATAACGATCTCCATGGGGAACAGCTATGCACAGAAATATGCGCTGATTGATATGGAATATATGCTGAAGAAGATACCCGCCTATGAGAGTGCCAACAAGCAGCTGGAATCACTCTCACAGGAGTGGCAAAAAGAAGTGGACCAGGAGGTGGGGACTGTAAATGCCCTGTACAAGAAATACCAGGCCGATCTGGTCTTCCTGGCGGGGAGTGAAAAGACAAAACGCGAAAACGAGATCGTGACGAAAGAGAACGCTATCCAGGAGTTGCGTAACCGGTACTTCGGACCCCAGGGGGCATTGTTCTCCCAACAGGAGAAGCTGATCAAACCCATTCAGGACAGTATTTACGAAACGATCAAGGAGATCGCCACTGAGCAGGGCTATGCCCTGGTAGTGGATCGTGCTTCTGCCACATCGGTGATTTTTGCGTCCCCTTCAATTGATATCAGTGATCTGGTACTCGCCCGATTAGGCTATTAAAAATAAAAGAGTAACTTTGTAGCCGATTTCATTGCAGCATTATAAATTAAAAATGATACATAGAACCATGTTAAAGAAATTATTGATCTGTATGATTGCACTTGCTCCCATCGCGGCAGTTGCACAAGATGTGAAGATTGCGTACGTCAACGCTCAGGAGATCTTTTCCGCCATGCCGGAGCTCTCCGGTATTGAGACCGAACTGAACAGCAAACAGGAAGAAATCACCAAGAACGGACAAGCTTTGGTGGATGAGTTCAACAAAAAAGCAGAGGAGTTCGACAAGAATAAGCCCACATCCGAAGCCGTGAAGCAAGATCAACAGCAACAACTGACCCAGATTCAGCAGAGATATCAAACCTATCTGCAGAACAGCCAGCAGGAGATGCAGCAATTACAGCAGAAGTTACTGGAGCCTGTGAACAAAAGGATCGCCGATGCAATCAAGGCGATTGGGGATACAAACAACTACACTTTTGTGTTCGATGTCTCCACCATGCAATCACCCATTGTGTATGTGAGCCCGACGGCAGTAAACATCACTTCACAGGTAAAGACCAAACTGGGAATCAAGTAAAAGTTGCCAGCACAAACACCTCCCAAAAAGGGCCTCTGTAAACAGAGGCCCTTTTTGATGTACCCTGCAGCAGGAGCTACATTCCCTTGATCACCAGCAGAGGGGTATCGGAGTGGAACAGCATGCGGCGGGCGATGCCGGGATTGAACATCCGGGCGAAGATGTTCCTCCGCGAGCTGGAAAGGGAGATCATATCGATCTGATGTTCTTTCACGAACTTTTCCAGTGATTCTTCCAGTCCGATGTTCTGGTCAATCAGCCGGTATTCGGTCTGCAGGTGCGGATACAACTCGGCAAACCGATTTTGAAGGCCCGACAGCCTGATCTCATTCCACACATCCTCTTTCTTGGCAATATGAGTCAGGTAGACCTTCACGGGATAAGGTTTCAGGAACTGCATCATGATGTCGAACGCCTTGAACTCGCGTTCCTGGAAATTGGTGAGAAAGACGATGGTTTTCATCTCCGCCAGCCCTCTTACCTGTGTACCTTCTGGAATGGCAAATACCGGTGTCCGGCACCCGTCCATGACCTCAGCGGTTACGCTGCCGATCAGGTCCAGATCTTTGGCATTGCGGCCCCTGGTACCCATCACGATCGCCGTGGGCCTGATCTTCCTGGAATAGGAGATAATCTCCTCCTCGGGGAGTCCTTCCACCAACAAGGTCTGGAAGGATACCTCGGGCAGGATCCCGGTGGTTATCTGGCCTTCAATTTTCGAGACCAGATGTTTCATCTCTTTCTCCGTTTTGCTCTTTACATCCTGATAGATTGTTTTGTCTGCCGGCTGTATGGTAAAAGAATCGCCAAACGGTACCGAAGCCGGATAAAAGGGAGTAAAGAATGCATGCATCAATTTCACCTCACAATCGAGGTCACGGGCTAAACGAAAACCAAATTCACAGGCACTCAGGGAATAATCGGAGAAATCGACCGGTACCAGGATCTCTTTTTTGATCTCGTTCACCTCCCTGTTTTCCACTTGTGAGGTGAAGTCCACCTCTTCGATGATCCGCAGTGCGCGGGGCAGATCGCTTTCGTTGATCCTCACCCGTACGTTGCCCGGGATGACCGGTTCAATCATCTTGATGCCGTGGATCACTGCCGGGATCCCTTCCTCCTCTAAAATCGATTTCAGGATATGTGCCTTCTCATAGGTATGAATGGCCACCGTGACCATCTTCTCGTCGTGCTGTTTATGATCTTTTTCCATACTGCTTTCAGTTAAGATATCTGCAGCACAGGGCTACAGATGTGCGGTGTAACGGTTCAAAAACACCGATCACGTACATTCAGACAAATGGTCATCGGTTTTTTTACTTCACTTCTTCTTCCTTCACAACAGTTCCGTGATCAGGTTCGGGATAATCCTCCAATCCCAGAATCTTCAAGGCCTTATCAAAAATGGTGGTATCGTCGAGTACGACAATTCCACCATTCGGTCCCGGCTCAATATGTATTCCCACACTCTTGCCTTCCTTGTAATTGTATCCACCAAAATAGTTCCTAACGGTCTCGGGTTTCATATCCAACTCCGCGGCTATCTGGTGGATACTGCCGTTAGGGAGTTTGTCTTTCAGATCTCTCAGCTCATTAAAGGTAATTGTTCTTGCCATGGCTTTTTATTTTTATGTTGATAATCCGTTGAAGATTTATTTGATGCCTTAAACTTACGGAAAAAAAAAGATATCCCAAACTTTTTCTACAAAATCTTTGTGAAATGTCGACGATTCTGTCGTGGCCGTTTTTTCTAATGAGGCAGAGAGGCCAGCAGCGGGCTGAAAACGATCAGAAGAAAGAGATACAAGAGAATAAACAAGGTCAGGCAATACCCCTGTTTATGGCTGTAGCAATGGTCGCCGGAAGCGGTATGGACGGCAAGCAGTCTGCTTTCGAGTATCTTCATCAGCCGGTAGAGCAGAAAGGCCAACAGGGTGCCGACCAGCATGCCCGCCACAATGTCGGAGATGAAATGCACCCCCAGGTAGATCCGGGTATAGCTGTTGAGTGTTGCCCAGAAGAGCGCCGTGAGGATCAATCCGCGATGCCGGAACAGGAGGGAAAGGAAAACAGCCAGTCCGAAGCTGCTGGTGGCATGTCCGGAGATAAAACCATACCTGCCGCCCCGGTAACCGTTGACGATATCCACCAGATCTTTAAAGGCGGGATGATAGGTAGGCCGGAACCGCTCAAAAAGTGGCTTGAAAAAGGAGGAGGAAACCTGATCGCTTAAGACAAAAACCAGAACGAAGAAAAAAGTGACTAAGAATGCCTCCTTACGGGGTGTCCGGTAGAAAAAAAGAAAGATGATTGCCAGGAACAGAGGGATCCAGATCAACCGGCCGCTCACGGTCCACATCAAATGATCCAGAAACAGGGAATCGCTACCGTTCAGGGCGAAAAACAGATTCCGTTCCAGGGGAAGAAGGCTTTCAATAGCTTCTCTCATAGCATCTTGCTTTTTCGGGGAAGGTAGTGCCGGCAGCAAAAGAGGGGTGGTCTGCTGCCGCGTCCTCCTTGTTTAAATAATCTCCACATTCTGCTTCTTTGTCCAGCCTACGCTGCCGTTGGCGATCGCCACTTCATACCAGTTTCCGTCACTGTTTCTGATCCTCACTTTTGTTCCTTCATGGAGTTCAAACAGGCGGTTGCTGTTCTCGTCGGGCGAAGCATTTACCGAAGCAGCCCCCACCATCACAATGGCTCCATCGCGGCGGGTTCGTTCCTGTTTCTGGCTAAAGGCAAAAATATTGGCGGCGATCATCAGTAGGCAAAAGAAGATACCGCTATAGAAGGCGGTCTTCCTTGCCCAGAGAAGCCGCACGAACAAAAAGAGAGCCACACAGGAGAGGAACAGAAGAAAGACAAAGATACCGATCACCGCCCATCGGTCGGAGTTGTTGAGATCTCTCACACCCCTGAACCAGTTTTGCAGAAAAAAAGTCCCGGCCTGTTCAATCCTGTCTTCCGTCAAGTTCTGCGTAAAATGCAGGTTGTGTCGGATGTCACCGTCACCGGGATCCAGCAGGAGAGCCCTTTCAAAATTCAGGATAGCCCTGCCCAGCTGATTGTCCCTGAAATAGGCATTTCCCAGGTTGTAATAGATCTCTGCCGACTCTTTGTTCTCTGCGAGGGCCTGAGCCACGAACTCTTCATAAAGCGCTATGCTTCTCGTATAGTCCTGTTCCCGATATGCCTGCGCAGCAGCTTCAGCGGTCGATAACGACGAACCCGGAGCAGTGTCGGTGCCCCTCCCGGGGGTATCTTGCGGAGCGGTACGGGTACTATCCTGTGCCTTTGTTTCCGTTGTGGGATAAAGCAGACACAACAGGCTAAGGGTCAAAAAGTGAATTATTTTCATCCGCCTCATTTTGTTTTCTTTAATCGGTTTTCCATCTCTCCGATGGCGTCCAGCGTATCCTGATAGAGTTGGTCCATCCGGGTGTCGCTTTCGGTCGGTGCATAGCGCGCGAACTCACAGTTGTCGAGGATCTGCAGGAAACGGGATATCAACTCCTCACCGATGCCGTAATTTCTCAGTTCCGCCTCTACATTGTCGCGTGACAACCTTGCTACCGGTATGGAAAGCTTATCACTGAAATAGCCCCAAAGGGCACGAAGGACTTCTTCATAAAAATTCTCCTTCTGATGCTCCCGGAGATATCTCTCCGCCAGCTTCAACCGCCGGATGGCGATCTTGTTGGCTTTCCGGTTACGCATCAACGCCACATTGGCATTTTCCCGGGCATGTTTTCTGTTGATCAAGGTACAGGTGATCAGCAACAGCAAAGGAATCAGATACCACATCCAGTACCCGGCAGAACCCACAAAAAAACGGCCTCGGAGCTGAAAATCCGGCTTTTCTGTTTTCAGAAAACGGATATCCTGTTCCGCCTTTACCTCCTGACGGTTGACAAAACGGGTAGCCGGTGCACTTCCCGGCTCACCTTTGGTAACCTTTAGCCGGTACGCGGGTGTGGTAAGGGTTTTGTATGCTCCGGCCGCGGGATCGAAATAGGTAAATTCCACGGGTGGAATGGTGTAATCACCTTCGTTGCGCGGAATGGCCATATACGCTATTCGCCTCATCCCTGTGAGTCCGTTGGGGGCCACGTTGAACACATTGTCCACCGTAGGATCATATTCCTCGAAGTTCTTCGGGAAGGAGACCTCCGGATTGCGGATCAGCTTCAGGTTTCCGGTACCCGATATTTCCAGCTGCAGGGTGACGGCTTCGTTAGCCCTTGTTTCGGCGGGATTGAACGTCGGTTTCAGCGTAAAGCTCCCCACCGCATTGGCATAACTTGCCGGCTTGCCGGCAGGCAGCGGCTTCACATGCACATCCAGCGGATTGGTTCTCAACTCCTTTTTCACATCCACCATCACCTCCTGCGGGCCGAAGAAAGTAGACACCTGCTTGCCGGAGGAGACAGAGAAGACCATCTCCAGGCTGCCTGAAGGAATGGTTATCTTACCGGGACGCTGTGGAAAGAGGAGTGTCTTGCGCAGATCGGCTGTATAGTAGTTCCTGCCGTTGTAACGCTCTAATTGCAGCTGTTTATTCTGAGGAAGATCTATCTCCTCCACCATAAATCCCTCAAACTCGGGAAACTGAATCTTCCCGAAATTGATCACCTGCAGGGTGGTATAAAGCCGGAAAGTGACGGTAAAACCCTCCTGTTCATAGACCGTGTTCTTCGAAATGATCGCCCGGATAAAGGCATCACTGGCCGATACCGTTGCGGATCCTGTTCCCGCGGAGGCAGCACTCTCCTGTTGCCTGTTTCCTCCTCCCGAAGCCTGCGGGGAGCTCTTATCGGGCGGCAGTACTTTGATCTGCAGGGTGTTTGAGTGATAGCTGCTGCCATCGACGGTGATGGAGGCTGCAGGGATGGTGTAGCTCCCCACCTTCTTTGCCATCAGGATATAGGTATAAGCCACCGACGTCTCGGAGGTGGTCTTCCCGTTGATGGTACGCTGACTGTAGCTGGTAGAGGTACTGGGGCCAAACAGCAGATCGAACCCGGAAAGATCGGGCAGGCGCAGGTCACGGCCCTCTTTGTTGAGCACATAACTTAACCGGAACTGCTCTCCTTCCACCACCGTTGCGGGAGCGGAAGCTTTAAAGGTCACCTGGGCCGGAGCCATGGCGGCATAGGCGGTAAGCAATACCCCAAAAAGGAGTAGATGCGGTTGTATGTTTTTGTTTTTTTTCATCTGCTACTCCACCCTACCAGTTTCTGTTGTTTCGTTTGTTCTCTTCAGCTTTCTGTTCCCTCTCCTCTGCCTTGATCTGCTGCACCTTCTGCTGTGTCTGCTGTTCATCCTGTTCGATGGCCTGCAGCAATTGGCGGGCATTGTCGCGCGACATCTGTTCGGGCTGTTTGGGTTGTTCCGCCCGCTGATCCTGCTGCGGTTGCTGTTGCTGCGGTTGCTGTTGCTGCGGTTGCTGTTGCTGCGGTTGCTGTTGCTGCTGATCCTGCTGCTGCTGGTTCTGATCCTGGTTCTGATCCTGGTTCTGTTTATTCTTCTGATCCTGAATCATTTTCTGCACCACTGCCAGGTTATAACGTGTCTCGTTGTCCTGAGGGTTCAGGCGCAGCGCCATCTTATAGGCTTCCATCGATTGCTGCAGCTCTTTTTTCTGCAACAGGGTATTGCCGATGTTGTGCCAGCCGGCAGCAGCTTCTACCGGGTTTTCCTGCTCCAGGGTGACGAAGTGCCGATACTGTTCGGCCGCCTTGACCCACTCTTTTTGCCGGTAGAGGGTGTTCCCCAGATTAAAAAGAGCCTCACGGGAAGCAGGATTCTCTTTCACCGCCTGCTCATAAAAGCCGGCAGCCTCGGAGAATTTCTGTTGCTGATATACCTTATTGCCTTTTCGGATGTTTTTCCTGACCTCTTTCTGCGCCATCATCGACAATGGCATGCAGGCCATTATCAGGAAAAACAAGCCCTGTTTGATCATCGTTCTGTTCATTTGAATAACCTCACGTTTCTGAATAACCTGTTTTTCTTGTCATAAATCAGAATCTCTGCCAAAAGGATCACCAGCAGGATCCAGGCCAGCAGAGGAAATTGTTCATCGTATTCGGAATAGGAGAGCGAAGCGGTACGGGTGGTTTCCAGTTCATTCAGCTGCGCCTCCAGTGCACGGATCGCCCTGTTTGAATTGTCGGCACGCACATAGAGCCCCCCCCCGTTTCGGGCAATCTCCATACACATCTCTTCATTGAGGCGCGACACTACGACGTTCCCTTCGTTATCGGCCAGATAATTGTTGCTGCCCTTGTTGTCGGGCAGAGGAGCGCCCTGGGGTGAACCCACCCCCAGCACATTGATCATCACACCCGCCTTAGCCGCTTCAGCAGCCGCCTCGGATGCGTTACCCTCATGATCCTCCCCGTCGGTGATGATCACCATTGCCTTGCTGACCTCCTTGTCTGTCGAGAACGAGCTCAATCCCAAGCGAATAGCCTGCGCGATTGCCGTTCCCTGCACCGGCACCAGCGAGGGATCGATGGTGTGCAGGAAGATCTTTGCCGACTGGGTATCGGAAGTGAGGGGCATCTGCACATATGCCTCACCGGCAAAAACGATCAGAGCCACCTTGTCGTTCTTGCGTACATCGATCAGCCGGGAGAGGATCTGTCGCGCACAGGTCAGTCGGTCGGGCGAGAGATCCCGGGCAAGCATCGAGTTGGAGACATCCATGGCGACAACCAGTTCGATCCCCTCCTTCTCCACCGTCTCTACCTTTGTGCCAAACTGGGGACGGGCAACGAGAAAGATGCCGGTGCACAGTGCAACGAAGATCAGCCAGAACTTCAGATAGGAACGCTTCAGCGAGAGCTCCGGCATCATCATCCTGAGAGTGGAGAGCCGGCCCATTTTCTGGACATCCCTTCTCTTTCGGATATTCAGATAGAGGTAAGCAGCCAGTAACAGCGGCATGGCCGTAAACAGCCATAAATATTCCGGATTTCCAAATCTAAACATGATCCTTGCGATTCTCTTTGTTCAATTATTCCAGCTATCTCTCATCCCCCGAAGCCAAGATCAGGGGACATTCCTTAACCAGGTGCGTCTGAGCAGCAGCTCCAGCAAGATCAATGCCAGGGCGGCAAGTGCCCAGGGCAGGAACAGCTCCTGCCGGCGGGTGACGTTCTGTACGCTGATCAGGTACTTCTCCATCTCGTCGATCTCATTGTATACCTGTCGCAACCCCTCCGTATCCTGTGCACGGAAGTACTGTCCGCCGGTCATGGCTGCAATTTCGGTGAGCGTCTTCTCATCAATATCCACCGGCATATTCTGCATCCGAATGCCGAAGGGAGTACTTACCGGTGTGGGAGCCATTCCTTTGGTACCGACGCCTACCGTATAGACCCGTATCCCGTACGATCGTGCCAGGTCGGCTGCCGTGAGCGGTGCAATCTGCCCGCTGTTATTGGTTCCGTCGGTCAGCAGGATCACCACCTTCGATTGAGACTGGCTTTCCCTGAGTCGGTTCACCGAGGTAGCCAGTCCGAGTCCGATGGCCGTTCCGTCGTCGATCATGCCGAAGTTGATCTCATTCAGCAGATTCAACAGGATCTTGTGGTCGGTGGTGAGCGGACACTGGGTGAAGCTCTCACCGGCAAAGATCACCAGTCCGATGTTGTCGTTGCCGCGATCGGTAATGAATTCGGCGGCCACCTTCCTGGCCGCCTGCAGGCGGTCGGGCTGCAGATCCTGTGCCAGCATGGAGCCGGAGACATCGAGAGCCAGCACAATATCGATCCCCTGCGTCTCCGACTCTTCCCAGCTGCTCACCGACTGGGGGCGTGCAATCACGATGATCACCAGGGTCAAGGAAAGCAGTCGCAAAAGAAACGGGAAGTGGCGCATATATGCCCTGAAGTCGGGCTTCATCTCTTTGAACGCATGGGTAGAAGCGAGCGTGAAAGAAGCCTGGGTACGGGAAAGGCGCACCACGTACCAGACTATCAGCGGGATCAGCAACAGCAACAGATAAAGATATTGAGGATGCAAAAATTCCATGCCCATTCACACTTAATTGTTTTCCGAAAAATTTCGGTTCTCTTTCATTTCCTTTTGTTTCTGATCGGGAAACGGATCATGTTCCCTTGTCTGATTCACGAAGAAATAACCGTTCACCATACTCAGGTCGTTCTCATCGGGGTACGGCCTGTATTTGGCGAACTTCACCAGGTCGGCAGTGGAGAGGATCTGCTTCAGGTTGTCGTACACTGAGTCGGTCTCACACACCTTGCGAATCTCCTTCAGGATCTCACCCGAAGTCATCTTCATAGCCTGGATCCCTTCCCGCTCACAGATATAAGAACGCAGAATATCCGTCAGGCGGCTGTAAAACTCTTTCTCTCTTCCCTGCTGCCAGATCTTCTCCTGCTTCAGCCTGTCGAGATCCCTGATGGCACGCAGATGCGCCGGCAGCACCTCGGGTGGTTTGAAGAAGAAACCCGTTCTCTTTTTCCGCAGCACCAGGTAGATCACCACTCCGATCAGCGCGAGCAGGAGCATCCCCCCCAACACGATCCAGAGCAGCCACAAATAATCGGTCCAGACAAACGGGGCTTTGCGCACCGCCTTGATGTCATTGAGCTGAAGCCGGTTGAAATCGATGGAGTCGGTCTCTCCCTTGTTGATCTGATCCAGATAGGCCAGCGTGGAATCGGAGAGCGCGGGAGAGGAGACCTTCAACCCGAATGAGTTGGAGTAGATGGTATCCCTGCCGTCAAAAACAGGGATGTGCGGTACATAATAGAGCGTTGAGTCGAACGAAGTGACCAGGTATTTAAAATTGAGGGTCATCACATTATTCTCGACCGTGGTATCGGGCGGCAGCATGGCTATCACCTCAATGCCGGGGATGATCTCTTTCTCATACACCGGAAAATGGATGATCTTATCTTTCGGGGTGATCACCTTCAGGTTGATCAGCGCCTGCTCGCCAATCAGGATCTCGGTGGGTTGCACGGTAGCCTGCACCGATGCCCGCTGCGCATGGAGCGTGCCGCCAAGGAGGAGGGCAAGAGCTGCCAACACCCCGGTGCGCACCCGTACGATATATACTCTTTTGGTAGTCAAGCTTATCTTCTTTGTTGAAATAGTTGTAATAACGACTTCACATAATCACTCTCGGTAGAAACCGATATATTGTCCACCCCGCTTTGGCGGAAAGCGGTAAGCTTCTTCTCCTGCAGCGTGTTCCACCAGCTGCGGTACTGCTCGCGCACCTGCTTGGAGGAGGTGTTGATCCATCGTTCCCCACCCGTCTCCGGATCCCGCACCTTCATCAGTCCGATGGGCTGGAGGGCAGTGCTTAACACATCATAGACCTGAATGGCCACCAGATCATGCTTGCGGTTGGCGATCTGCAGTGCTTTCTGATAATCGTTCGGATCAATGAAATCGGAGATCAGGAAGGCGGTGCATCTCTTCTTGATGGCGTTAGTCATATAACGCAGCGCCATATTCAGGTCCGTACCGCTGCTTTCCGGCGTAAAACCCAGGATCTCGCGGATGATGAAGAGGATATGCTTTCTTCCTTTCTGGGGGGGAATAAACTTCTCCACCTTATCGGTGAAGAAGATCACGCCGATCTTGTCATTGTTCTGAATCGCCGAAAATGCCAGCGTAGCAGCGATCTCCACCACCATGTCGCGCTTGAGCACCGATCGGGAACCGAAGCCGAGACTCCCCGACACATCAATCATCAGCATCACGGTCAGCTCCCGCTCCTCTTCAAAGATTTTGATATAGGGTCGGTTGTACCGTGCCGTGACGTTCCAGTCGATGTCGCGCATATCATCCCCGTAGCGGTACTCTCTCACCTCCGAAAAAGCCATGCCACGCCCTTTAAAAGCGGAATGATACTCACCGGCGAAGATATTTCGCGAGAGGCCACGTGCTTTTATTTCGATGTGACGTACTTTTTTGATCAGGTCGGTTGGTTCCATAGAATTGCGTTTTTCCCGTAGGAAAATATTGATTACAGAGTCGGGTAAATATTCTGTGCGGCGCTGTCGGTCGATCAGGGTACCTCCACCTTGTTAAGGATCTCGCTGATGATCTCCTCGGAGGTCATATTGTTCGCTTCCGCCTCGTAAGTGAGTCCGATGCGATGACGCAGTACGTCGTGGCAGACTGCCCGGATATCCTCGGGAATCACATAGCCGCGTCGTTTGATGAACGCGAAGGCGCGGGCTGCCAACGCCAGGTTGATGGAGGCACGCGGTGAAGCACCGAAGCCGATCATCTCTTTCAGGTGCGCCATCCCGAACTGGTCAGGGAAGCGGGTGGCAAAAACAATATCTACAATATACCGACCGATCTTCTCATCGATATATACCTCCCGCACCACCTTGCGTGCTTCTAAGATCTCCGCGGTAGTGATCACCGGCCGATCGATGGTCACCGGCTCAAAGATGTTCTGCCGGATGATCTGTTTCTCCTCTTCGCGCGAGGGATAGGTGATCACCACCTTCAGCATGAAACGGTCCACCTGCGCTTCGGGCAGCGGATAGGTACCCTCCTGCTCGATCGGGTTCTGGGTGGCCATCACCAAGAACGGGTCGGGCAGGCGATACGTCTCTTCTCCGATAGTCACCTGCCGCTCCTGCATCGCCTCGAGCAGGGCACTCTGCACCTTCGCCGGCGCACGGTTGATCTCATCGGCCAGTACGAAGTTGGCAAAGATAGGCCCGTGCTTCACCTGGAACTCTTCGTTGTGTTGACTGAAGATCATGGTTCCCACCACATCGGCCGGCAGCAGGTCGGGGGTAAACTGGATACGGCTGTAGTCGGCGTCGATCAGCTGGGACAGCGTCTTGATGGCCAGCGTCTTTGCCAGTCCCGGCACCCCTTCCAGCAGGATATGTCCGTCGGACAAGAGCCCGATCAGCAGCGACTCCACCAGATGTTTCTGACCCACGATCACTTTGTTCATCCCGGTGACCAGTGTTTGAACGAAAGCACTTTTCTGCTCTATTCTATCATTTAATTCTTTAATATCGACTACTTGGCTCATTGGTTTGATTGTTAAGAATGGATTTCATTGATATGGGATACAAAAATAGAAACGTTAAATTGGTTTTCAGTGGAAACGCCGTTAAAAATGTTTAAGTACAAAAGCTTTTCTCTCCGGTTCCGAAGAGGCTTCCGTGAGCGCTCAACTCCATGGCAAACAGCTTTCCGAAGGCCTTTTTCATGCCGAGAGAGACCTCCCCGAAATCGATCTTCCTGCCCGTCTCCTGTTGCATGGAAGTGACCCCCCTGTCGGTGAACCCGCAGGGATGAATAAAATTAAAATAAGAGAGATCATTGTGGATGTTGAGCGCCAAGCCGTGCATGGTGACAAAGTGACTGGCTCTCACGCCGATGGCACAGATCTTACGCGCCCGTGCGGGGTCGGCAGCGTCGATCCAGACGCCCATCGCCTTCTCATCTTTCTCCCCGCGAATACCGTATGGTTTCAATGTTTCAATCACCACATCCTCCAGCAGGGAGATATAACGTTTGATGCCGAACCCGAATGCTTCCAGGTCGATGATCGGATAGGCCACCAGCTGCCCCGGGCCGTGATAGGTGATATCCCCTCCCCGGTCGATCTCGTGCAGGTCGATCTGCCTGCTCTCGCACATCTGCCGCGTGATGAGCAGGTTCTGCCGGTTTCCTCTTTTCCCTAACGTGTACACAGGCTCGTGCTCACAAAAGAGCAGATACTGATTTTTGTCTTCTTTCTGTTCCATTTTGTCGCGAATGACCGCTGCAAACAGTTTCTCCTGGTAATCCCACGCCTTCTTATAACGAATGCGACCCAGATCTTCAAAAAGCACCTTCCTGCTCATTTCATTTTCTCTATACATGTTTGTCTGCGTGATAGGATGAACGCACCAGCGGCCCGCTCTCCACAAAACGAAACCCTTTCTCCAGTCCCACGGCCCGGTATGCAGCAAACTGCTCCGGCGTGACATACTCCTTCACCGCCAGATGCTTGCGCGTAGGCTGCAGATACTGTCCGACGGTAAGCACGCTGCACCCCGCAGCAATCAGGTCGTCCATCGTCTCATAGACCTCCTTCTCTGTCTCACCCAGGCCGACCATCACTCCCGACTTGGCTCGTACCTTCCCGCTGCGGGCAATGACCGCAATGGTTTTCAGGCTCACCTCATACTTCGCCCGGCTGCGCACCTTGGGTGTCAGCCGCCGCACCGTTTCCAGGTTGTGTGACACAATATCGGGACCGGCATCGATCACCTTGCGAATCAGCTCCTCCTGTCCGTTGAAATCGGGGATCAGCGTCTCGATGGTCACCTGCGGACAGCGCTCTTTGATACACTGTACCGTCCGCGACCAGATCTCGGCTCCTCCGTCATCCAGGTCATCACGGTCCACACTGGTGAGCACCACATGCTGCAGGTTCATCTGCTCGATCGTCTCGGCCAGCCGCACCGGCTCATCACGGTCCACCTCCAGGGGCGTGCCCGTCTTGACATTGCAGAAACGGCAGGAGCGGGTACAGATCTCACCGAGTATCATAAAGGTGGCGGTACCTCTGCCCCAGCACTCTGCCATATTGGGACATTTACCGCTCACGCAGATGGTGTGCAGCTTCTTCCTGGAGATGATCTCCTTTACATCGAGGTATTGCTTGCCCTGGGGCAATGATATTTTCAGCCATGCAGGCTTTCGTTGCATCATTTCCGGTTTTTTCTCCATCATGTTATCTTATTTGCAGGCCGTTACCCACCGGGTCCGTTTCAACCCTGCTTCTGCGGGCAGCTGCCAACGAAGCGAATTGGATATAATAGATGTCAAGACCGTACAAAAATACGATTTTCTTCGGGGATAAACGAATCAGACCGTTTCATTCCGTTTCTTTTCCCCGTAACTATTTTTAAACCGTTACGATTCTGTTTATAAAGCCAAAAAAACTATCTTTGCGCTTTAAACAGAAGAACTGAAACAATTTGGATTTCCAGCTACTACATACCGACCCGAAGTCGAGCGCGCGCGCAGGGATCATCAAAACCGACCACGGAGAGGTGGAAACGCCGGTGTTCATGCCCGTGGGCACGGTGGGCAGCGTAAAAGCAGTGCATATCAGCGAGCTGAAAGAAGACATCGGAGCACAGATCATCCTGGGCAATACCTATCATCTCTATCTGCGTCCCGGCCTGAAGACCATCCGGGCAGCAGGGGGACTGCACCGGTTCAACAGCTGGCACCGGCCGATGCTGACCGACAGCGGCGGCTTTCAGGTCTTCTCGCTAACCGAGAACCGAAAGCTAACCGAGGAGGGAGCTGTTTTTCAGTCGCACATCGACGGGTCAAAGCATTTCTTTACCCCCGAGAAGGTGATCGACATCCAACGCATCATCGGCGCCGATATCATCATGGCATTCGATGAATGTACCCCGGGGAACGCCGACTACGGCTATGCAAAGAAATCGCTGGCACTCACCGAACGGTGGCTCGACCGTTGCATCCGCCACATGCGGGAGACAGAATGTCCCTACGGCCACAGCCAGGCGTTGTTTCCCATTGTGCAAGGGTGCGTTTATCCCGACCTGCGGCGGCATGCGGCAGAGAAGGTGGCAGCACTGGGTGCGGATGGCAATGCCATCGGGGGACTGGCGGTAGGGGAACCCACAGAGAAGATGTATGAGATGGTGGAGCTGGTGAACGGGATCCTGCCGAAGGACAAACCCCGTTACCTGATGGGCGTCGGCAAACCGGAGAACATCCTGGAGGCAATTGAACGCGGCGTGGATATGTTCGACTGCATCATGCCCACCCGCAACGGCCGCAACGGCCAGCTCTTCACCAAGCAGGGCATCATGAATATGCGCAACGAACGGTGGAAAAACGACTTCTCTCCCCTCGAGGAGGAGGGCGAGTCGTTTGTCGACCGCCTCTACAGCAAGGCTTACCTGCGTCACCTGGTCAACACCCACGAGATCCTGGGACTGCAGATCGCCTCCATCCACAACCTGGCATTCTATGTCTGGCTGACAAAGGAGGCACGGAAACATATCATCGCCGGCGATTTCTCCATATGGAAACCACAGATACTGGAAAATGTGACAAGAAGATTATGAAAAAAGGAACTTCCATTCTCCATCTGAAACGGCTGGACAGGTACATCATCATCAAGTTCCTGGGCACCTATCTCTTCATGATCGTGCTGATCATCTCCATCGCCGTGGTGTTCGACATCAATGAGAAGATCGACAAATTCATGACGAACAATGCGTCACTCAAAGAGATCATCTTCGACTACTACCTCAATTTCATACCCTACTACACCAACCTGTTCAGTCCCCTCTTCGTCTTCCTGGCGGTCATCTTCTTCACCTCCAAGATGGCCAACAACTCAGAGATCACTGCCATCCTCTCCAACGGAATCGGCTTCAAACGACTGATGAAACCCTATATGATCGCTGCACTGGTGATCGCCCTCATCACCTTCATCTTCGGCGGCTATCTGATCCCGCCCGCCAATGCCACCCGCATCAAGTTTGAACAGACCTATGTGGATCCGAGAAAACGAAAGACAGGAGACCACGATATCCAATTCCGGGTGGGCCCGGGCACCATCGTCTACTTCGACAACTTCGACATGACGAGCAAAACGGGATACAACTTCTCCATCGACCATTTCAACAATCTGCAGCTGGTGTCACGGCTCACGGCTCAATCTATCCGGTACGACTCGGCCTACCAGTGGACCATCCAAAACTACCAGGTGAGAGACTTCGACGGAGTGAAAGAGACCATCACCCAGGGAAGCGCTGTCGACACCGTCCTGCGGATCGTTCCCAACGACTTCATTATCGCCAAAAGCGATCAGCAGATGATGACCTCCCCGCAATTGCGTCGATATGTGACAAGTCAGAAGGAGAGAGGAATGGGGAACATACAGGCTTTTCAGATCGAGTACCACTCGCGTTTCGCCAACGTCTTCTCCGCGTTTATCCTCACCCTGATCGGTGCTTCCCTCTCGGCACGGAAAGTAAAAGGGGGCATGGGGCTCAATATCGGACTCGGACTCGGCCTGAGCATGGCTTATATCCTCTTTATGACCGTCAGTTCCACCTTTGCGGTAAAAGGAGGCATGAGCCCCTTTGTCGCCGCTTGGATCCCTAATATCATTTTCATTCTGATCGCCATGGTCCTCTACCGGAAGGCACCGAATTAGCGATCAGCGATCAGCGATCAGCGATCAGCTTACAGCTCTTTTAGGAGCAAGATTCCTAACGGCAGCGGTCAATTACCAAGTAGTGCAAGTTTCGCAGATTGATTTCATAACGTATGCAACTAAACAGGAGACATTCCGATGTTTTGCAAGGTCCCCGGTAAATAAATTTTCAAATAACAATGAAAACGTTCCTCCTCTCTTTGCTTCTGGCAACTGCGGTTATGCTGCAGGCACAGACAAAATACCCTACCATCGTGATCGAGACCAACTACGGCGTCATGAAGGCGATGTTGTACGACGACACCCCCCGTCATGGCGACCACTATATGCAGCTGATCAGCCAGGGCTACTTCAACAACACCCTCTTTCACAGGGTGGTGAAGAATTTCGTGATCCAAGGTGGGGCGCAGGACTCCCGCAATGCTCCTCCGGGGGCACAGATCGGCAGCGGCCGCACCGATATGGAGCTGATGCCGGAATTCAGGGAGCACCGTTTTCACAAGAAAGGGGCGCTGGCAGCTCCGCGGAAAGGCGACAACGAGAACCCCCAAAAGAAATCGGATGCCTCCCAGTTTTATATTGTACACGGGAGAGTTTACACAGAGGGACGTCTCGACAGCACCGAGATGAGCGTGAACATCCCCATCAAGAATAAGATCATCCGCACCCACTACTCCCCCCACAAGGAGGAGCTGGCCAGGCTCAAGGAAAGTGATCCGCGGGGATTCAACACCCTGCTCGACTCAGTGCTGGCCATTGTGGATTCACTTTACGCCGCCGCACCGGGTAAGTTCTTCTGGCCGCAAGGGTTGAAAGAGACTTACACCACCATTGGCGGTGTGCATCATCTCGACGGGGAGTATACCGTCTTCGGGGAGGTGACCGAGGGACTGGAGGTGATTGACAGGATCGCCGCCCTGGCGGTAGATGGCAACAGCCGTCCCATCAGCGATGCGAAGATCATCCGTGTCTATGCGGAGTAACTTGAGGAAATATCCATTGTTTTTTCTTTTAATGGCAGTAATCGCAGGCTAAATCGCGACAAATAGGTTACCGAAAATTCCACCCTTTTGTAACCATATCTACAGCTGATTGCCTGCAGCTGCACCGTCCTTGTCCTTTCCCGTGACTGTCTGATCGTTATGGTTCTTCAAACGCTTCAAGTCCGGAAGATTCTTTTCGTCATCGAAGTACTGCTCTACTCCATTTCGCTCACGATATTGCGCAAGAGCATCAGATGCCGTTTTAGCCGAGGCCGAGGCCAATACCCAGTAACAGCTGTCGCTGTCGATGAACTCCCGTATCATTTTGCGGGTCTTAGTGTACTCATTATAGATCGGTTTTCCATCAGGGCCGAGTTTGCCGATACTGGTGCGCTTGTGAGTCGAGTAACCCTTTTCTTTGTTCCAGTATGACTCATCCTCATCGAGGTAGACCGTTTCGCTTTTTTTTAACTGAATTGCTATAATCCTTTTTGCCATGGCTGTTGTTTCTTCAATATGGTTACAATGGAGCGGGATTTTCAGTCAGAAAAATTTACGACTTATTTCCCAATCTTCGGGAGTTACTTTCCATTGAGGGAACGTGCCGGTTTGTCGGTTTTTCGGAAGATCTGACCAAACGGATATTGACGGGCGACAAAGTCGGTTTCAAAGGCAATCGGTATTCAGCAGAATACAAGCGGAAATTTAACACCGAACATTCCGTTGCCCAAATGGGACCGGAACCGAAACAACAGGGTAAGTTTCGCCTTGCTATTGACGGAGTGGATATTATCGAATGGTTTCGGTTGAAATATAAGGAGTTTCAGAGGAGTGTGGGGATAACTTGGACGGATAAAAAAGAGCGGAAAGGGATGAAGATGTAAAAACTAATCTTCGGACTTTACTTTCAACTTATACCCCAATCCCCGATGCAATGAAATTTCCACTTTATTATCCGGTTCTAAAATATTCCGAAGTCGGCGGATATAATTATTCAGGCTTTGTTCATTATAATATGAAGTGTCTTTATCCCATACGACTTCGTACATATCTTCTCTCGATACAATTTCGTTCACGTGGATGGTCAACTCCCGCAGAATATTAAACTCCATCGGACGTAAATCGACAATGGAGCCGTCTTCAAAGATTAAAGCCCTATTTTTCATATCAAGCTGCATAGAACTGATAGGAAATAGATTTGCTGAAGTGTCGGACGCGTTTTTTGTCATTCTCGTAAAGCGGTCGATGTGGGCTATCAGTAACTTTGCGGTAAACGGCTTATCGATATACGCCACGGCACCCGCCATCAATCCGGCTTCTTTCATCTCGTCTTCGTGGTGGGACGAGATAAAAATAATTGGCAACGAGGGATTTCCTTTAAACAAATTGATCGCCGTTTCTATGCCGTTTTCTTTTCCTATTTCCACGTCAAACACCAATACATCGGGCAAAAATTGGCGGATAGCTTCCGAAACGCCATACACGGCGCTCAAATAAACTGTTTCATATCCTCTTTTATTCAATTCATCGGCTACTGTGTTTCCCAACAAGGTGTCGTCATCCACAAGCAGTACTTTGATTTTTGATGTGTTCATATTTATGAAATGGGTATTGTGATGATAAATGTAGAGCCTTTTCCGTGGGCGCTTTGCACCGATATGTTGCCATTGTGAGCCTTGGTGATGCGTTGGGCGTAATTTAGCCCTATACCAGTACCGTGTTTTTGGTCGGAAGTGTAATATGGCTCAAAAATGTATTTTTGTTCTTTCTCTGTGATACCGATACCGTTGTCGGAAATAGCTATTTTAACCGTGTTCGACTCCCTAACAGCAGATATTTCTATTACGGGCTTATCGTCATTGTATTTTACGGCATTCTCGATAAGGATGCGGATGGCTGCTTCCATTAAATCGGGCATCGCGCGAACGAATAAATCGGCATCAACACTGTTTTCAAATCGGATGTCTTTGTTTGGGAACATCGTGCGCATTTCGGTTTCAATCAATGCTAACACGTCATACAGAAAAACCGTTTCCTTGTCTTTTTCTTTAATTTTTTCGATATTTCTACCCGTTTGGAGCAAGCGCATAATTTTGTCGGTTAAATAAGAGACTCTATCCGAGGCTGCGGACAATGCTGCTTTTTTGCGTGCATCTGTTTCGTCTTCCTCTAATGATGACAAGGTGAAAAAGGTGAATGCCAAGGGCGATTTCAAATCGTGAATGGCGCCGTGAAACGAATGTTTCATATTGGCTATTTCGTCATATCGGTTTCGAAGGACACGTATCAGATAAAACAATACGCCGATAATGATAGCGGACGCAATGACAGACACAATGGTCAGAATGCCTAATCGTTCCAAATAGCCGGGTTGTCTGATTTCGTATTCGACTTTAATAAGATACGATTTGGCGGGAGTTTCTATTTTTCGTTCAGCGGTATATGT